>DASQFU010000150.1:0-3370 GCA_035632955.1 Candidatus Limnocylindria bacterium | reverse complement strand
GTGATTCAACTGGTCACGCCCGGTGGAACCACGAACTACACGTATGGCAACGACGGCCGGATTCGGACCATCCAGCGCGGTCCGCAGACGTGGGCCTTCATGCAGGGACCGTTCTGCGAAATCGTTCGGATCATCCTACCGACGGCCCAGCAGCAATGGTTCGTGTCGGATTACGGAGCCGGGCGCCTGCTGCGTCGCTGCGAGCTGCCCGCCCCGGGTGTCGCGCCGGTGGTCGAGTCGGCGTTCGGCGTGCCTCGCGAGCACTCCAATGCCCCGGTTGCCGAGCTCTGGGGCCCGGTCAATCCTCCGTCGTTGCGGGCGACGCTCACCGGAGTCGGCGGTGCCACGTCGCAGGTCGCGAATCACTTGGGGCAGGTGGTCGCCGATCGCGCCTATGACCACTTCGGCAACCAGGTCGCCCAGATCGGCGCGCAGCAACCGCTCCAGGGCTATGCGGGAATGGTCGCGATCAAGAACTTGAACGGGCTTCACTTGGAGAGTTCCGCTTTCTTCTACCATCCGGACGATCTCGGGTCTGTCATCAAGGTCACTGATCCGAGGCGCGGGCACGCCGGCGCGGGCGCCGTCTATCTACCGGAAGCCGCGACCTTCCAGAACGCCGACGGATTGGGCACCGACGGTTTCCAACCTGGAAGCAACGTCGAGCATCCGCTCTGGTACGTCAACCTGGGGATCAAGCTCCTCCGCTATCGACGAAGCAAGATCATCGAAGAAGGAGGCTACCCTCCACCGATACCATGGCCGCCCTATGGTCCGCGTTCCTCGTTCGGACCGTCGGCCGATCCAAATGCGGATCCGGTACCTGCCGAAGCCGATGTCCCGCTGCCGTTCGGCGGCGGCTCCTTCCCGGGACTGGGCGAGGGCCCGGGACCAGTGCCATTCATCTGGCCTCCGCTGCCGCCGTTCGCAGAGACACTCGACTCGCCGGATCGCTATTTTGGGAACAAGCCGAACCCGGCTCCGCAACCATTCCTCAGCCCGCTGCCTCCGGCGGCCGACCCGTATACAAGCGAAGGTCCGTTTTGACTCCCATGAGCTCGCGCCCCCTCGTCCGCCACCGTTCCGCGTCCTCGACCTTCCGGTTAGCTGCCGGCGTTACGGTCGTCGTGCTCGGCGCCTGGTCCGCAGTCGCTGTGGCCGCCCCGCCGCCGCCCCCCGGGGGTCACCACCGCACCTATTCTGGCGGCGACAACCGGCCCGGCTACCCGACCGGTACGACCGCCGTCCAGCCACCTGCGCTCGATGTGTCGCGCAAGCTGGTTGTCGAGGTCGTGCCCAATCCTTTCCGCACCGCCACCCACTTCCGTTTCACGACGCTCCCCGGCGAAGCGAGTCGCGTGCGGGTGTTCTCGTCGTCGTCGCGGCTGGTGCGCGAGATCTCCGGCGGACGCGAGGGTGGGGCGCGTCAGGCCGTGTGGGATGGGCGCGACCAGAAAGGACGCCGCCTCCCGGCCGGTCTCTACCTCTATCGCGTCGATGCGGGCACGCGGTCGGCGCGCGGGAAGCTCGTCTATCTACGCTGAAGTTCTCATAAAGCCCGCATTCCCTGAGCCAGCGGTTGGCGTGCCGCGCGTAGCGAAGGTAGGAAGCCTCCGACCAGTCCGAGCATCGCGGCGAACGCCAATCCGATCGCCAGCGCCATGGGCGTGACGCGGAACGCGAACGCCACCTCGCTGAACGACTGCCAGTTCGTCGTGCTGGTCGTGATGCCGTTCAAGAGCAGGGCGAGCAGACACCCGAGCACGCCGCCGATCAGCGCCAAGACGACCGACTCGATCACGAACGACAGCATCACCGAGCCCGGCGTGAAGCCGAGCGTCAGCAGCACGGCGATCTCGCGCCGGCGCTGGCTCACGGCCGCGAACATGGTGTTCATGGCACCGAAGATGGCGCCGATCGCCATGATCAGGGTGATGAACACTCCGGCCACCTGAATGACTCCGGACAGGAGCTGGGACTGACTCTGATACCAATCCCGCTCGGTGCGCACGTCGACCCCGAGCCGCGGGTCGCCCTCGAGCTCGCGCTCGAGCGTCTTGAACCGTGAGGCGTCCGCCATCCGGAACGTGACGCTCTGATAACCGTCGCGATCGAAGCTCGGGCCGAGCACGCTGAGATCGCCCCAGATCTCGGATTCGAACGCGGACCCGTCGGCCTCGAAGTGTCCGACCACCGCGAACTCGCGCTGGCCGAAGCGCAGGCGATCGCCGATGCGGCAGTTGGCGAAACGCGAGGCGATGCGCTTGCCGACGATCAGCTCGCTCGAGCCCGGAGAGAACATCCGGCCCGCGACGACCTTGACCGCGCTCCGGAACGGTAGGCCGGCCGTCTCGATGCCTCGGATCGGGACGTTCGAGGAGCCCGCCTGGCCGAGCCGGGGCAGGTTCGTGAGCACGACCAGCTCGGCCGCGACCAGCGGCCGGCCGTCGCGCTGCGCCACGGCCGGGTGCGCGCGCAAAATGTTGGCCTGATCCCGCGAGATGCTGCTCGAGATCTCGCTGTCGGCGCCCTTGCGGAGCACGATCAGGTTCTCGGTGGAGCCGGTGGCCGTGAGCGCGGCGCGAAAACCGCTGGCGAGCGCGAGCGTGCCGATCAGCACGGCGACGACCAGGCCGATGCCGACCGCGGTCGCGAGCGTGGAGATCGGGCGCTGCGTGATGTTCCGGAGGTTGTAGCTGATCGGGATTGGCATGCCGCCCTCCTACTCGACCCGTCTCAGTGCGTCGACGATGCGCAGCTGTCGCGCTTGCCATGCCGGAATCAACCCGCTCGCGGCACCCATGATGGTGGCGATGCCAATGCCCATGCCGATCGTCATCCAGCTCACGGTCATCGGTGGGAGGAAGTTGCCGGGGGGCGTGAACCCTTCGATTGCGAACTTCGCGAGCATCGCGCCGGCGATGCCGCCGCCGAGCGTGATGATGGCGCCCTCGGCCAGCACGAGCCGGAAGATCGTGCCGTCGTCGAATCCCAGTGTCTTCATGACACCGACTTCTGCCGTGCGCTCGCGCACCGCCATCATCATGGTGTTAGCGGCGACCAGCAGGATCGCGAACACGACCGCCATTCCGATCACGCCGATCAGGAACGGGACGTTGCCGTACATGCTGATGAAACCAGCCTGAAACGCCCGCTCGGTCTCGGTGCGGGTCTGGGCAGACGAGTTCTCGAACTGCGCGTCGATCACACGCGTGATGTCTCCGGCGCGCTCGGGGTTCGCGACTTCCACGACGTACCATCCTGGCGTGCCCTGCCCACCCATGCCGCGCTCGCTCAGGTACTTCCAATGGAAGATCAGGATTTCCTCGCCGAACGCGGGGTCCATCGCGTGGTAGACCGCGCGAATCAC
>DASQFU010000149.1:0-8264 GCA_035632955.1 Candidatus Limnocylindria bacterium | reverse complement strand
GATCTGGCGTTCCACATGATCCCGTTCGCGAGCATCGACCCCGAGTTCGCGAAGCAGCAGCTCATCCTGTTCCTACGCGAGTGGTACATGCACCCGAACGGACAGCTTCCGGCCTACGAGTGGGCGCTGGGTGACGTCAATCCGCCGGTCCACGCGTGGGCCGTCTGGCGCGTGTACAAGATGACCGGCGCTCGCGGAGCGCGCGATCGGCTGTTCCTGGAGCGCGCGTTCCAGAAGCTGATGCTCAACTTCACCTGGTGGGTCAACCGCAAGGACCTCGAAGGCCACCATCTGTTCTCCGGCGGCTTCCTCGGTCTCGACAACATCGGCGTGTTCGACCGCTCCAAGCCGTTGCCGACCGGGGGTCATCTCGAGCAGGCCGACGGCACCGCGTGGATGGCGTTCTATTGCTCGACGATGCTGTCCATGGCGCTCGAGCTGGCGAGCGAGGACCCGGCCTACGAGGACGTGGCCTCGAAGTTCTTCGAGCACTTCGTCGCGATCACCGACGCCATGAACTCGCTCGGCGGCACCGGGCTGTGGGACGAGCTGGACGGCTTCTACTACGACCAGCTCCATGTAGACGGCCAGCAACGGCCGCTACGCGTGCGCTCGATGGTCGGCATCATCCCCCTGTTCGCCTGCGAGGTTCTCGAAGAGGACGTGATCCAGCGTCTGCCGGGTTTTCGCAAGCGCATGCAGTGGTTCCTCGAAAATCGCGGTGACCTGGCCCGGTACATCTCCTATATGTGCACGCTGGGAGGCGCCGGTCAGCACGATCATGGTCATCGCCTGCTCGCAATCCCGTCGCAGGAGCGCCTCGAGCGGGTCCTCCAACGCCTTCTCGACGAGAACGAGTTCCTATCGCCCTACGGAATCCGCTCGCTGTCACGCGTGCACCGCGACCACCCGTACGTGCTCCAGGCGGACGGCCAGGAGTATCGCGTCGAGTATCAGCCAGGTGAGTCGGACACCGGCTTGTTCGGCGGGAACTCGAACTGGCGGGGCCCCGTTTGGTTCCCGCTCAACTATCTGCTGATCGAAGCGCTCGAGCGTTACCACCACTTCTACGGCGACGCGCTGCAAGTGGAATGCCCGGTCGGTTCCGGCCGGCGCATGAACCTGGGTGCGGTCGCGCACGAGCTCGCGGCCCGGCTGTCCAGTCTCTTCCTTCCGGACCGAGACGGCCGCCGGCCCGTCCACGGGGATGATCTCCGCTACGCGCACGATCCGCACTGGCGCGACCTGGTGCTGTTCTACGAATACTTCCACGGCGACGAGGGACGCGGCGCTGGTGCCAGTCATCAAACCGGCTGGACGGCGCTGGCCATCCGCTGCATCGAGGAGCTGGTGCGCAGCCGCGCCGGCCGCGCCGACTTTGCGGCAAAAAGTACTTGACGTAGCCGCGAGAATCCCGTTTCCTGGTTGCATGGCTGCGACCTCGCCGCTCCGTCCCGAACCCGCCGAGCTTCACGGGCGGGCGATGGACAACCTGCGCTACATCCGCGAGACGATGGAGCGCGCCGGCGCCTTCACCGCCATCTCGGGGTGGGGATTGATGGCGATGGGCGTCACGGCCCTGCTCGCGGCATGGATCGCGTCGCGGCAGTCGGGCGCCACCTGGCTCGTGACCTGGCTCACCGAAGCGGTGGTCGCGCTCGGGATCGGGTTCGGCAGCGCGGCGCGCAAGGCGCGGACCGCCGGAGCGCCGCTCCTCAACGGACCGGGCCGGCACTTCCTCTACTGTTTCGCGGTGCCGTCGCTGATTGCCGTGGTGCTGACGGTGGCCACCTGGAATGCGCCGGCGCCGGGACGGCTGCCGGCCCTGTGGCTGCTGCTCTACGGCGCCGGGATCGCGACCGCGGGAACGTTTTCGGTGCGCAGCGTGCCGGCGATGGGATTGAGCTTCGTGCTGTTCGGCTCGATCGCGCTGTTCACGCCTCCGACCTGGGCAAACGTGATGCTCGCCGCCGGCTTCGGCGGCCTTCACTTGTTGTTCGGCTTCCGGATCGCGTGGAGGCACGGTGGCTAGAGCGGCGGCGCAGCAGGCGGGAGCGATGCGAGAGCGCGCGAGCAACAAGGCCTCGGGGCGCAAGAAGGTCGCGACTGTGCGCGGCGACGCGCCGGTTCCGGCGCTGGACCGCGTGATTCACGAGCACGTTCGACTCGGGATCGCGAGCGCGCTCGCGGTCAACGAGTCGCTCAGCTTCAACGACCTCAAGGCGCTGCTCAAGACGACCGACGGCAACCTGAGCGTTCATGCACGTAAGCTCGAAGACGCGCAGTACGTCGTGTGCACGAAGTCGTTCGCGGGCCGGATGCCGCGCTCCGAGTACCGCCTGACGCCGGCCGGACGCCGGGCGCTCGAACGTTATCTCGATCACATGGAAGCCCTGATTCGCCGAACCCGCGAACGCTGACCCGAGGGGGCGTTTTTTTCGACGCGCCGACTTTGCCATGCCAAGGACTTTGCTCGAGCCATTCAAGTCACCCGAGCGCTCAGGCCATTCTGCTCTCCACGTCGCGATCGTTCTGGACGGTAGCGGCCGATGGGCCGAAGCGCGCGGCTGGTCGCGCGACGCCGGACATCGGGCGGGCGTCGAGACCGTGCGTCACGTGGTGGCGGCCGCGCCCGGCCTCGGCATCGGCACGCTGACGCTGTTCGCGTTCTCGGTGCACAACTGGCAGCGCCCGCGCGCCGAAGTCGAGGATCTGTTCGAGCTGCTGCGCGAATACCTATTCGGAGAAGTCGACGGTTGGCTCGCGCGTGGTGTTCGCGCCAGCGTGCTCGGCCGGCGCGATCGGCTGCCACAGGGGTTGCGAGCGGCGATCGCGACCGCAGAAGCAGCCACCGCTCCCGCGCCCACCTCGCCAACGCCGGCGTCACTACATCTGCGCCTGGCGATCGACTACTCGTCTCGCGAGGAAGTGCTGAGGGCGGCGCAACGCCTCGGAGGCGCGCCCGACCTCTCGCCGGAGGCATTCACGCAACTGCTCGGCGCGGGCGCACCGGACGCCGAGCCAGCGCGCGACGTCGATCTGATGATCCGCACCGGTGGCGAGCAGCGACTAAGCGATTTCATGTTGTGGGAGATCGCGCACGCGGAGCTTTGGTTCACGCCGATCCTGTGGCCGGACTTCACCGCGGCCGACCTGGAAGCGGCGCTGGCCGAGTTCCGCTCGCGGGAACGACCGTTCGGCGGATTGCGCCGCGCGGTCTGAGCCACTCGAACGGGAGAGAGGAACGCAGGCATATGCTCGGCCTGGCGCTGTTCCTGCTGACCGGATTCACGATCGCGATGGGACTCGCGTTCGCGGTCTGGGCCTGGCGCTCGCGCCGCCGGACCATGGGATGCCTCGCGCTGATCGGTGTCCTGGCCGCCGGCGCGCTCTACGCATCCGCCCTGCTCGTCGTCTCGGCGCAGAGCGAGACACGCTGGTTGCCACCCGGCGAGATCAAGCGCTTCTGCGGCTTCTATCTCGATTGCCACGTCGGCGTCGCGGTGAAGGCCGTGAGATGGGCGAAACAGCTTGGCGGCGCCGGTCCAACGGCCGACGGGCGGTTTGCGGTCGTGACGCTCGAGGTCTCGAGCGACGCGAGTCGGGTGACGTTGGGCCCCGCCAAGCTGGAGGCGGTGATCGTCGATAGTCGTGGACGCCGCTACGCGCGCGCGCTCGAAGCCGAGCGCAGGCTCGGCGCGAACACCGGCGCCGTGGCCGGACTGGAGGAGCAGGTGCCGGCCGGCGGCTCTTACCGGCGCGAGCTGGTGTTCGACGTTCCGGAGAGCGCGACGGCGCCGTTGGGGTTGCTGGTCACTGACGGGCTGCCGCCCGACACCTGGATCGAATCCGTGCTGGTCGACGACGACGACAGCCTCTTCCACCAACCCACGTTGCTGCGCCTGCCTGGCTGAGCTACTCGAAGGGATAGCCGAAGAAGCGCCCGGCGCCCCGGATGAGCGATCCGCCGATCGCGGGATGGCGCGTGAATCGGATCGTTCCGGAGCCGGAGTCGACCTCGATTCGCCCGCGCCCATCGCCGATCCGGCCACGCACCTCGTCCTTCGACTGGTGGGTGATCTCGTGCGCGGGCTCGATGTCGACGCCGCCGCTGCCGGTCTCGATCTGGAACGCGGCGCCGAGTTGCTTGGGACAGGCGATCGTCACGTCGCCCGAACCCGCATCCACGCTCAGCACCTCCACGTCGCTCCGCAGGTCGAGCTCGACATCGCCGCTACCGGTGTCGAGCAGGATCCGCTCCGCCCTCAGGTTGTCGAGGCGCAGGTTGCCGGAGCCCGTGTCCACCGTCAGATCGTCGACCTCGATGTCGACTCCGGTCACGCCGCCCGAGCCCGAGTCCAGGCGCAGCCGGGGGCCGCGCACGCCGGAAAGCGAAACGGATCCGGAGCCCGAATCGAGCAGGACGTCGCCCTGAACGTCCGTCACCTTCACCGTGCCCGAGCCGGAGTCGAGATGGAGCGAACCGCGCGTCTGTGCGATCGTCACCGAGCCGGGACCGTTCTCCACGCGCAAATCGCCGTCGACCCTCTGGACCGTGACCGCGCCGGCGCCCCAGTAGAGCGAGACCTTCTTGCCGGGCGGCACCAGCACGCGCAGGTCGGCATGCGCCTCGAGCCCGCGACCGCCACCCTGGAGCATGACCTGGCGGGCGCCCAGTCGATGCATCAGACCCGAGCCGAACCGGCCATCCTGGCCTACCTGAAGATCGTTGGTCCACCGGGTTCCGAGCAGCGGATAGATCACGTTGGATCCGGGATAAATGACGCGCACGGTCTGAACGCCGCCGATCGGCCCGGATTCCACCTTCAGGCGGCCGGCGTCTCGGCCTCCGGTCCGGACCTCGACGACGACCTGAGCGCCTGTGCTGGGCTCGACCCGGAGGGCGCCCGCGAGATTGAAGATCGCGACTTCGCGTCCGGCGAGGGAGAACCGTTCCTCGGCGACTGCGCCGGGCGCCCAGAGCGCGAACAGGAGCGCCGCAGCGGCAATGGAGCGGGGGTTGCGCGCGTTTCCTAGGGCAGGATCGCGAGCCAGAATGGGCCACGAGCTCATCGTGAAGCTCCTTGATCGTTGAGACGCCGGCGGACGACAGTCAGGATACGGCGTTCGGGCTCCGCGTGTTGCGCCGGTCTTGTCGGTATGAGACAGAGGCGCGAGGCAGAAGGTTGGCGCCTTCGAGGTGGCCGCCGCGGCGGGGCGGCTGATCCGGCGCGAAACCGGCTGCCAACCTTCTGTTTAACCGGCCTATCCAAGACGTTACACAGAAGCCCGGTCACCGGTCCGAGGAAGTCGAGCGTGGATTCTGAGGCGGGGCCGGCGGGTGGGGACGCGGCGGATGCCGTGCTCGCGGCCGCCGGCGACACCAGGGCGTTCGAGCGTCTCTACCGCAGCCACGTTGCTCGCATCCATGGGCTTGCCCGGCGGATGACCGGCCTCGAGCACGCGGACGAGTTGACGCAGGAGGTGTTCGTCAGGGTATGGCAGAAGCTGGGCACGTTCCGCGGCGAGTCGGCGTTCGGAACCTGGTTGCACCGGGTGGCCGTCAACGTGATCCTCGGACGCCGCTCGGCGATGAAGATCATGCGCGACCGTTATCAGGATCCGGAGACGGTGTTCGACACACTGGCGGCGCCTGCGTCGGGAGAGAAGCGCCTCGACTTCGAAGCGGCGATCCAGAAGCTTCCGGACGGAGCCCGGCGCATTTTCGTGCTCCACGACGTGGAAGGCTACAAGCACGAGGAGATCGCCCGGATGTTGGGAGTCACGAGCGGCACATCGAAGGCCCAGCTTCACCGGGCACGGATGGTGCTGCGGAAGCACATCGAACGATGAGCGGAGCACGAGAATGACGGACGTCTGGACCGACAAGCTGTCGGACTATCTCGACGCCGAGCTGACCGCCGGGCAGCGCGCCGAGCTGGAAACGCATCTGGCGACCTGCGCCGAGTGCCGCGCGGCGCTCGCCGAGCTGCGTCGGGTCGTGGCGCACGCGCGCGTGCTCGAGAATCCGCCGGCTCCTGCCTATCTGTGGCCGCGCATCGCCGAGCGCCTCGCCGCGCGGCCGCGCGGCGCCGGCATCTTCGCGTGGCCCTGGCGGCTGCCGCGCGTGGTGCAGATCCCGGTGCCACGCCTGGTCGCGGCCGGCGTCACGTTGATGCTGCTCTCCGGCGGCGCCATGTGGTTCGCGCTGCAACGGCCGGCGTTCCAGAGTCGGTTGCGCGTCGGAGGGACGCCCGTTACGGAGGCGCCGGGGCGCGTCGCCACGCAGGCGCTGGATGCGTTCGGGACTTCGGATGCGCCGGCGGCGTCGGCCGCGCTCGCGGTGTCCGAGAACCCGGGGTACGACGCGACCATCGCCGAGCTCGAGGGTATCCTCGCCGCGGGTCGCGGCACGCTCGACACGAGCACCGTGCGCGTCTTGGAGCAGAGCCTGGCGACCATCGACCGGGCCGTCGAGCAGGCGCGCCGCGCGGTTGCCGCGGACCCGGCCAACCCCTATCTGCGCTCGCATCTGGCCGCGACCATGATGCGCAAGGTGGACTTTCTGAGGCGGGCCACGGTGCTCGCCGGCGACCGAGGATGAAAGGGAAACCGCAGGACATGAACGCAAGGTGGGGCACCATCGCTTTCGTCATCATTACCACCGTTCTGCTCGCTCCTGCCGCCGTGGAGGCTCGCGATCGCGAGGGCCGCTCGGGGCACACCGATACGACCATCGCGGTCAATCCGGGGACCCGCCTCGAGCTGAACAACTTCGCCGGCGGCGTCGTCGTCAAGACCTGGCCCAAGCACGCGGTTCGCGTCGAAGCGATTCACTCGCGGCGCGTGAAGGTCGACGTCCAGGGATCGGCGCTGCAAGGCGGAGCTCGGTTCGTGAGCGTGCGCGGCCGTTCCCGCGGCGTGCCAACCAACGTCGACTACACGCTGACGGTGCCGCCGTGGCTGGTCCTCGATCTCTCGGGCGTGAGCACGGACATCTCGGTGGACGGCATCGAGGGCGAGCTCAAGGCCGAGACCGTCCAGGGAGACATCGACGTTCGCGGCGGCGCGAAGTTCGTGTCGCTGGGCTCGGTCGGAGGCGAGATCGCGTTGTCCCAGGCGGAGGGCCGGATCGAGATCCGCTCGGTGAACCAGGAGATCAGGCTCGACGACGTCAAGGGCGACGTCGTCGCCGAGACCGTCAGCGGCAACATTCAGCTCGGTCGGGTCGTATCCAAGAGCGTCAAGGTCAGCACCATCAACGGCGAGATCGTCTACATCGGCACCCTCGAAAGCGGCGGGGCGTACGAAATGTCATCGCACAACGGCGACATCGTCGTCGCGATTCCCGAGAAGGCCAACCTGACGGTGACCGTGGCCAGCTTCGCCGGCGAGTTCAGCTCGACGTTCCCGGTGCGGGTCACGCAGACCCGCAAGAACGGTTTCGTGTTCACGCTCGGCAACGGCAGCGGACGTCTGGACCTCGAATCGTTCCAGGGCAACATCCGTCTCGCCCGCGCGGCGCAGATCACCGCGCTCGGAGACCACCAGACGCCGAAGCCCGGCTTCAAGTTCCAGTTCGGCGCCAACGCCGAGCAGACAGGCGATCCGGAAGAGGAGGAGTGACATGGCGGCGTTCGAGACGAGATCCTGGACGGGGCCGCGGTCGCGCGGCTGGATGCTGGTCGTGCTTGCCGGCCTGTGCGCCGGCACTGTCCTCCACGCGGCCTCGAGTCGAACCACGAAGACGGTCCGCGACGGACTCACCGAGCGGAACACGTTCGAGTGGAGCGGTCGTCTGGCGCCCGGCAAAACGCTCGAGATCAAGGGCGTCAACGGCGCGATTCGAGCGGAGGTCGCATCGGGCTCGGAGATCCAGGTGTTGGCGTCGAAGAGCGCCCGCAAGAGCAATCCCGACCAGGTGCAGATCGAAGTCATCGAGCACGACGGCGGCGTCACGCTGTGCATGGTCTATCCGTCCCGGTCCGGCTGGCAGCCGAACGAATGCCGGCCCGGCGACGGCGGGCGCATGAACGCCAGCGACAACGACGTGCGCGTGGACTTCCGCGTGAAGCTGCCGCGGGGCGTGAAGCTCGCGGCACGAACCGTCAATGGCGACGTCGGCGCACACGGTCTCGAGAGCGACGTCGAGGCGCACACGGTCAACGGCTCGATCGAGGTCGAGATGGGAAACTCGAGCCGAGAGAGCGCGCTCGAGTTCGAGACCGTGAACGGCGGCATCACCGTCACCATGCCCGAGGGGT
>DASQFU010000148.1:0-19778 GCA_035632955.1 Candidatus Limnocylindria bacterium | reverse complement strand
CTTCAGATGAAGGGCGTCTGAGGTTCCGAACAGGCCGCTTCGCACGCGAACCTCGACCGGTTCGGACACGTTCCTGCCTGGCGGAACCACGTGGACGACATGCGTCACGCTCCGGTGATCGAGGTATTCGCGCAGCCGCCGGTCGCGCAGCGCTTTCTGATAATCGAGGGTGTTGATCACGCCGTCGCCGTTGATCCACGCGCGGTCGGCGAACAGTCCCGCGATTCCGAACGCCCCTCCGTAGAGAATGTCGGTTGGCTGCGTCGCCGCTCCGATCTCGCGCCCGATCGTTGCGTCGTCCACCGCCTCTCCCGCCGCCATGCGCCGCCAGCGGTCGCTCGTCACTTGGAGCTTCCCCGCGAATAGCACGAGCCCGATCAGCAGCAGCGCGGCCGCGGTCAGTGACGCGAGCCGAGCGCGTGTCTCCGGCGCCGCGCGGCCGCCGAGTGCCGCGAGCCCGGCGACCAGTACCAGCACGTTGAACACGTGCGCGAGAATTGCGTAGCTGCCCTGCACGTCGTTGCGGCTGAACATGAGCATGTACGCGAACCGCCCCGCCAGATACACGGACAGCAGCGCGATCACGGCACCGGGCCCCGGTCCGAGCACCTGTGCCAGGCGCCGATCGAGCCACTGCCGGGCCAGCCACGCGCAGCCGAACAACGCGAGCACGAACGCGAGCAGAAAGCTCGCCTGGTCGGCGACGTGGAGCGACGTATGGCGGATCGCCTCCAGGCTGCGGCCGAGATCGAGATCGGGAAACGCCGATTTGATGCGCGCCGAGATCGGTAACCAGGTCCCGAACGTCGAGTAACCCCAGACGAGGTAGGGAGCGGCGAGCGCCACGAACGCCACGGCGCGCAGCGCAACGCCGGTCCAGGCGCCGCGCCCGATCGCACTCGAGAGGATCATCAAACCGAACGCAGCGACTGCGAGCGGCAGGCTGTCGACCCGCGCCAGGAACGCGAGCCCGAGCAACGCTCCGTCCAGGAACGCCGCACGCACTCCGGGAGCCAGCAGCCCATGTCCCATCACCCGCAGCAAGTAGGCGTTGCCGATCAGCAGGACCAGCGGCGCGTCCATGCCGTAGTAGCTCTTCGTGCACACGAACAGTGCGTAGAACGCGATCGCGCCCGCGACGACCGCGCGGCGTTCCGGGGCCGCGAAGCGCGGCTCGGGCAGAACGCCGCGCACCAGGCGCGCGAACAGGACGAGGCTCGCGAGCATCGCGAGCACGTCGACCAACGCTCCGAGCCGATAGGCGGCGTCCACCGACGGCGCGCCGGCGATGCGAAAGATCGGGATCAAGAGCCACGGGAACAGTGGGTTGAAACCATTGCTCGGCTCGAGTCGATCGAAGCTGAATCCGAAACCGAGGCTCACGTTGCGGGCGAGATGGAGGTAGTAGCCCGCGTCGTCGCCGACCAGCGAGAACACGGACCAGCGCGGCTCGACCGCGAACAGCAGAACGACGACCGCGAGCAGCGTGAGCGCGGACAGCGCGTCGGCCAGTCGCGCCAGGTGCCGGGACGGGATCACGGTCCCGGGGTGACGTCCGCCTGCAACGTGGCCGGCTCCGGATCGGCGGCGGCGACCGGCCAGTCCGCCTCACCGAGCGGCTCTCCACGCCTGGGTCCGAGTGCGGCCAGCGTGAAACGTTCCGGCGCGAGGTAGCGGCGCGCCGCCTCGTGGACCTGGTCGCGCGTGACCGCAAGGATGCGCTCGAGATAGACCTCGGGCGGTGTGATCTCGCGCAGATAGATCTCCTCGTGGGCGAGGTAGACCATGCGCGCCGAGACGCTCTCCTGCTCCATCAGCATCGATCCCCGGAACTGCGCTTGCGCGGCCGCGACTTCCGCAACGCTCGGACCGTGCTCGATCAGTTGCACGAGCTCCTGGCGCGTGAGTGCGAGCGCCTCCCGCCCGCGGTCGGGCGAGACGCCCATCTGGATCGAGAGCATTCCCGCGTCCCGATAGAAATCGTGCACCGAGTAGATGCTGTACGCGAGACCGGCCTGCTCGCGCACGCTCTGGAACAGCCGCGAGCTCATGCCGCCGCCGAGCAGCGTCGTGAGCACCAGCAAGGTCTCGCGATCCGAATGCCGATCGCTCACGCCCCGTGCGCCGAGACTCAAGTAGAGCTGCTGCAGGTCGCGCACGACGTGCTGAACGGTGGGGCGAAACCCCGGCGGCGCCTCCGACAGCGGCAAGCTCGGCGCACCCGGAGGCTGCATGTGGCGCGCGACCAGCTCCAGAACCCGGTCGTGCTCCAGCGCGCCGGCGGCCGCGAGCACCAGATGATCGGCCCGATAACGGCGGCCGAAGTAGTCGTGCAGCATTCCGGCGTCGAGAGCGTCCACCGTTTCGGCCGTGCCGAGAATCGGCCGGCCCAGATCGTGGCCGCCCCACACCAGATCTGCGAGCACGTCGTTGACTTTCTCTTCGGGATTGTCCTCGTAGGCGAGGATTTCTTCGCGCACGACGGACTTCTCGCGCTCGACTTCGCTCGCGTCGAGCCGCGAGCGGCAGACGATGTCCGCGAGCACGTCGACAACGTCGTCGAGATGATCGGACAGCGCCCGCGCGTAGTAGCACACCTGCTCGCGGCCGGTGAACGCGTCCAGGTGGCCGCCGAGCGATTCCAGGCTCTGCGCGATCGCGCGCGCGTCACGCCGCTCGGTGCCCTTGAACACCATGTGCTCGATGAAGTGCGAGATGCCGAGCCGCTCTCCCGGCTCGTCGCGCGCCCCGGACCGGAGCCAGACGCCAACCGAGACGGTGCGCCGCTCGGGCACCGACTCGGTGAGCACCGTCAGCCCGGACGGCAGGACCGTCTTGCGAATCGTGTCGCGCATCATCGCGTCGCCCCCAAACGGCGAGTGGCAGGTCGCCCTGCCACTCGCACGCTTCGATGAGGTCCGGGGCGGACCGTCAGCGCCGCCGGCCGCGGTCGCGCTCACGGTCCCGGCCGTGCTCGCGGCCGTCGCGCTCGCGCCCACTCCCGCTGGCGGCCGCCGCCGGGACGCCGCCTTCGGGCTCGGGCAGCAGCGCCTTGCGGGAGAGCTTGATCTTGCCGTCCCGGTCGACGCCGATGACCTTGACCATCACGATGTCGCCGAGGTTGAGCACGTCCTCGGTGCGAGCGACCCGATGGTGCTCGATCTCCGAGATGTGGAGCAGGCCGTCGCGGCCGGGAACGATCTCGACGAACGCGCCGAACGTGACGACGCTGCGGACCTTGCCCTGGTAGACCTTGCCGACCTCGGGATCCTCGGTGATGTTGCGGATCAGCTCCTCGGCGCGGCGACCACCCTCGCGGTTGACGGCCGCAATCCGCACCTCGCCGCTGTCCTCGATGTCGATCTGGGCGCCGGTCTCCTCGGTGATGCGCTTGATGACCTTGCCGCCCGGCCCAATGACTTCGCGGATCTTGTCGGGATGGATGTGCAGGATCAGGATGCGCGGCGCATACGGCGACATCTCCGTGCGCGCCTGCGGCAACGTGCGCTCCATCAGATCCAGGATGTGCATGCGCCCGCGATTGGCGCGAGCGAGCGCGTCGGATAGCACCTCGAACGAGATGCCACCGATCTTGGTGTCCATCTGGAACGCCGTGACGCCTTCGCGCGTGCCGGTGACCTTGAAGTCCATGTCGCCGAGATGATCCTCAACGCCGAGGATGTCGGTCAGCACTTCGACCTGGTTTCCTTCCTTGATCAGCCCCATCGCGATCCCGGCGACCGGAGCCTTGACCGGTACGCCCGCATCCATCAGCGCCATCGAGCCGGCGCACACCGTCGCCATCGACGACGAGCCGTTGGACTCGAGGATGTCGCTGACGATCCGGATCGTGTACGGGAAGTGCGTGTCGGCCGGGATGATCGGCTCGATCGCCCGCTCCGCCAGCGCTCCGTGACCGATCTCGCGCCGGCCCGGACCACGGATCGGCCGCACCTCACCAACGCTGAAGGGCGGGAAGTTGTAGTGCAGCATGTACGACTTCCAGGACTGACCTTCCAGCTCTTCCACCCGCTGTTCGTCGCTCTTGGTGCCGAGGGTGGCGACCGCGAGTGCCTGGGTCTCGCCGCGCGTGAACAGGCACGAGCCGTGGGTGCGGGGCAGCACCCCGACTTCGACCGTGACCTTGCGAATGTCGTCCGGGCCGCGGCCGTCTGCGCGCACTTTGTCGCGCAGGACCGTGTGCCGGAGCTCGTCGCGCTCGATGTCGTGAAGGATCTTGCCGATCCACGGCTCCAGCGTGGCGAACCGTTCCTTGAACGCTCCCACGGCTTCGGTGCCGATCCGGTCCACTTCTTCCTGGCGCGATTCCTTGCCGGGAATGCGAATCGCCTGGCGCAGGCGCTCGCGATATTCACGGTCGAGCGCCGCGCGCAGCTCCGCGGTGTCGACCTCGGGGACCAGCGGGCGCTTCGCCTTGGCGGAGCGCGCAATCAGGTCCTTCTGGACCTCGACCTGCGCGCGAATATGGTTCATCGCGAACTCGAGCGCGCCGATCAAGTCGCTCTCGCTCACCTCGCGCGTGCCGCCCTCGACCATGATGATGCTGTGCGCGGTGCCGGCCACCACCATGTCCATGTCGCTCTGATCGAGCTGCTCGAAGGTCGGGCAGGCCACGAGTTGCCCGTCGACGCGACCGACGCGGACCGCGCCGATCGGCTCGGGGAACGGGATGTCGGACATGTTGATCGCGGCCGAGGCGCCGATCAGCGCCAGCACGTCGGCGTCGTTCTCCTGATCGGAGGACATCACCGTGGCCATGATCTGGGTCTCGTAAGGAAACTGCTTCGGGAACAGCGGGCGGATCGGCCGGTCGATGAGGCGCGAGCTCAGGACTTCCTTCTCGGTTGGTCGGCCTTCACGCTTGAAGAACCCACCCGGAATCTTGCCGGCCGCATACGTGCGTTCCCGGTAGTCACAGGTGAGGGGCACGAAGTCACGCCCGGGCGTATACGTCTTCGCGGCGCTGGCGGCCACCAGCACGACGGTGCCACCGAGTTGCACGACGGCCGAGCCGCCGGCGAGCTTGGCCATCTTGCCGGTGCTGATCGTGATCGTCTGTCCGCCCATTTCGATCGATACGGTTTGTTCCATCTGACGGTCTCTCGTCCTCTCGCCTTCCAGGTCCGGCCCTCGCCGGACCGATGGTCCGCGCGCCCGGGTAGCGAAGCCCAGGCGGCATCTGCGGGAGCATCCCCTCCCGCAGGGTTGGACGCGACACCCCCACGCGGGGCGTCCCAACGTCCTCTGGCTTGCTCAGCGACGCAAGCCGAGATCCTTGACCACCTTGCGATAACGATCGACCTTGGTGGCCTTGAGATAGTCCAGCAGCCGGCGGCGCTGGCCCACCATCCGCAACAAGCCGCGGCGCGATGCATGGTCGCGCTTGTGAACCTTGAAGTGGTCGGTGAGGTAGTGGATTTTCTCGGTCAACAGCGCGATCTGGACCTCGGGCGAGCCGGAATCGCCCTCGTGAATCTTGAACTTGCCGATGATCCCCTGCTTCTGCTCTCTCGAGAGCGTCACAGCGGTGGCCTCCTGAACGATGGTGAGGGAGGATGGCGCCCCGCCACCGAGTGTCAGGCCTCGGGTGGCCGAGCGGTGGGAACCGCGGCCCCAACTGCCAGGGCCGGGGGAATCTAGCACCCTGAGGGGACGTCCACCAAGGCCAATTGCCGCCATTCCGGACTGCAAAACGCGGAGAGTGGGACCCGGCGCGGAAAAGGGACCACGCGCGGTTCTTTGGTGGGCTCGGCGGGCTCCGGATATACTTCGACGGCACACGCTGTCCACAGCGCGACGCGCTCCCGATCCGCCTGGCCCGGCCCGAAAATGCCCCCCACCCACGCCTCTGAAGCGACCTCTTCCGACCTTGCGGTGGAGCCGGCGACCGGCGCCGCCGAGCTTCGCTTCGGCTTCGGCCGCAACTGGCGGAGCTTCGTCGACGCGTCGCTGAGCGAGGAGCGCGTCGCCGAAGCCGAGCGCTCGCTGCAGGCCCTCCTCCGGCGCGACAGCCTCCGCGGTCTCGTCTTCGTGGACATCGGCTGCGGGAGCGGGCTGTTCTCGCTCGCCGCCTGCCGGCTCGACGCCGCTCGGGTCGTGTCGTTCGATTTCGATCCCGACTCGGTCGCGACCGCCGAGTACGTGCGCCAACGCTACGGCATCGCGGTCGACCGATGGCAGATCGCCCGTGGCTCGATCCTCGACCCGAAGCCCATCGCCGGCCTCGGTCCCGCCGACGTCGTCTACTCCTGGGGTGTGCTCCATCACACCGGACAGATGTGGAAGGCGATCGACAACGCCGTCGGCTTGGTCAAGCCCGGTGGTGCACTCGCCATCTCGATCTACAACAACGTGCAGCGAATGCCGGACAGCTCGGCCATGTGGTGGCGGATCAAGCGCGCCTACAATCGCGCGGGACCTGTTCGGCGGCGGCTGATGGAATTCGCCTACGTGTCGAACTTCGTCGCCACGCGGCTCGTAACGCTGCGCAACCCGTTTCGCGCGATGGCCGATCGCAGCGGCGGCACGGGACGGCGCGGGATGGATTTCTGGCATGACGTCCGTGATTGGCTCGGGGGATTTCCGTATGAGTACGCGACCGCGGGCGAGGTCTTCAATTACGTTCACGAGCGCCACGGGCTGGCTCTTGAATACCTGAGGACCCAGGATGGGAACGTGTGCAACGAGTTCCTGTTCCGGAAGCCCGGCGTGGAGACCACGCCTGGCTCCCATGGCCCGACGAGGTGAAAGGCGCTCGCATGTCCATCGCCCCACCCGCCACACCACTGTTCTTCACCTCCGCTGGCCGCCCGCTGTATGCGGTCTTTCATGCCCCCGAACGGGAGCGACGCAACGCACCGGTCCTCGTGCATTGCCATACGCTGGGCGTCGAGCAGTTGACCTCGTACCGCCCCGAGGTGCTGAATGCGCGAGCGGCCGCCGCGGCCGGGTTCCCCGTGTTTCGCTTCCATGCACGCGGCCACGGCGATTCGTCGGGGGACTTCGCGGCCGTCACGCTCGCGACTCTCGCCGACGACGCGATGGCTGCGGCGGATCAGGCGCGCGAACTGTCCGGAGCTCGGCGCGTGATCTGGCTCGGCGTGCGTTTCGGGGCCTTGATGGCGGCAGCAACGATCGGGCGCCGTGACGACGCCGCGGGGCTGGCGCTCTGGGAACCCGTCCACCGTCCCGCCGACTACTTCCGCTCCATGCTCCGCGGCGTGCTGTTCTCGAAGGTGGCGCAGGGCCAGCGGCCGGACCAGACGGTCGACGAGCTACTGCAGGCCGTGGAGCGCGAGGGACAAGTGGACGTTCACGGCTATTACCTGCACCGGGCACTGGTCCAAAGCTCGCGCCAGGCGGAGCTCGGCGAGCGCCTCGGCGGTTGGCTAGGGCCGACCCTGATCGCGCAGGTCCAGATGCGCCCGCGGCTCGCGGACGCTCACGCGGCGCTGGCCACCTCGCTCGCCGAGCGTGGCGCGCCGGTGCGCACGGTGCTGGTTCACGAGGAGCCGGGCTGGCAATTGATCTCCAATCCCCCCTGGCTCGGCCAGGATCTGGTGCGGCACACCGTGGAGTGGCTCGATGCCGTGGCGTGAGACACCCGCCGAGCTCGAGCGAGCCAAGGCGGAGCAGCCGATCCTCGTTCCTTCCCCGCACGGCCAGCTTTACGGCATCTACACGCCGCCGGCGCCGGAGGCGCCCCCGGCGGGCTTGTGCGCGGTGTTGCTCACGAGCCCGCGCTCGCACCGCAACCGTATGTGGGTCGAGGGCGCCCGCCGGCTCGCGGGGCTCGGCTTCAGCGCCTTCCGCGTCGACTTTCACGGCACCGGCGACAGCGAAGGCGAGACCGGCTTCCGCGATCCCAATCGGCCGTACCAGGACGACGCCGTCGCCGTGATCCGCCACCTGCGCGAGGCATTCGGCGAGAAGCGCTTCGTGCTGTCCGGCTCGTGCTTCGACGCGCGCACCGCGCTTTCGGCCTTGGCGGAGGAGCGCGAGGCGATCGCCGGAATCCTGTTCATGGCGGCACCGGTCATGTCCCTCGACCTGCAGGTCAAGGCGGATGCCGACCGCAAGGGCTGGGGGCATCTGCTCAAGGCGCTCCGGAATCCCGAGAACTGGACTGCGTTGTCGCGTCCCGAGCGCTGGCGATATATGGGCAACATGCTGGGACGAATGGCGCAGCGCACCGTGACCGGCGCTCAGACCATGGACCTGCCGCTCGCTTCCGGCTTCGTCGAGCATTTCCAGATCCTCGTACGCTCGCGGGCGCGCGCCTTGTTCCTCTACGGACGCCAGGACGTCGAGTACCAAACATTCCGCCCCGCCGAGCAGGTCCTGTTCCCGCGTCTCGACGACGAGGCACGCGAGCGGATCCAGCTCGAAGTGTGGCCGGGGACGGTGCACGGCCTGCTCGAGATGAACCGCCAGCGCGAGATCTTCGAGCGCGCGATGGCATGGTTCGCGAGCTTCCGTTCCACCGGGGCTCCGGCTCCTAGCGCCGCGCCCGCTCGTCCCGCACGGGACCTGGCACGCGGAGGTCCGGAGGCCGCGTGGACTTCTCGCTGAGCGATGAGCAGCAGGAGCTGTACGACGCCGTGCTCGCGTTCGCGCGCGCGGAGCTGGATCGCGATCTCGAGCGGCGCGACGCCGAGAGCGACTTCGATCGCGACGCATGGCGCAAGTGCGCGGCGTTCGGCTTGCTCGGCCTGCCAATCCCGGCCGAATACGGCGGTCAGGGTCGCGATCTCGTGAGCACGATCGCGGCGATGGAGGCTCTCGGGCGCGGCTGCCGAGACAACGGGCTCGTGTTCAGCCTCAACGCCCAGTTGTGGGCATGCCAGATGCCGATCCTGCATTACGGCACCGAGGAACAGAAGCGCGCGTGGCTGCCGCGTCTCGTAGCCGGGGATGCGATTGGCGCTCACGCGATCACCGAGCCGGGTGCCGGCTCCGACGTGTTCTCGCTCACGGCGCGCGCCGAGCGCCTCGCGGATGGCGGCGGTTATCGCTTGAACGGCGCGAAGACGTTCAGCACCAATGCGCCGGTGGCGGACGTGGCGGTGACGTTCGCGTATCTCGACCGCACGCAGGAAGGCAAAACGAAGGCGCTGACCGCATTCCTCGTCGGTCGGGACCAGCCCGGGGTCACGTTCAGCCCCCCACTCCGCAAGCTTGGGCTGCGCACCTCGCCGATGGGCGAAGTGGTGCTCGAGGATTGCGTGGTTCCCGAATCGGCCCGGCTCGGGCCCGAGGGTGCAGGACTCGCGATCTTCAACTCGGCGATGGAATGGGAGCGCGCCTGCATCTTCGCCGCGCACCTCGGCGCGATGGAGCGCCTGCTCGAAGACTGCGTTCGCTACGCGCGCGAGCGCCGGCAGTTCGGCCAGCCGATCGCGAAGTTCGAGTCGGTCGCGGACCGGATCGCCGACATGAAGGTCGCGATCGACGCCGGGCGCCTGCTTCTCTACCGCGTCGGCTGGCTCAAGGACCAGGGCAAGAGCGCGGTGCTCGAAGCGGCGGTCGCAAAACTGTTCGTCAGCGAAGCGCATGTGCGCGCCGGCCTCGATGCGCTCCAGCTCCACGGCGGCTACGGCTACATGGCCGAGTTCCCGATCGAGCGCGAGCTGCGCGACGCGCTCTCGGGCACGCTCTACTCGGGGACCTCCGAGATGCAGCGCAAGATCATCGCGCGCTGCCTCGGACTCTAGCCTCCCGCGTAGCGAACATGGCGCGCCTGCTGCCTCAGCTCGTCACCGACGCGGCCGCGCGCGACGCGGCGCACGACGCCGTGGTGATGGACGGCGCGCGCACGAGCTACGGCGAGCTTGAGGCGGCGGCGAACCAGTTCGCCCGCTCGCTCCACGCGCACGGGGTGCGACGCGGTGACCGGGTCGCGCTGTGGCTCCCGAAGTCGCACGCCGCGATCGTCGCCCTCTACGGAGCGATGAAGGTCGGGGCGGCCTATGTGCCGGTGGATTCGGGCGCCCCGCCCGCGCGGCTGGCCTACATCGCTCGCGACTGCCAGGTCGCCGCGCTCGTCACCGTCGCCAACCGTGCCGACGCGATCGACGAGGCGCTCGCCGAGCGGCCGCCGATGCGGGCCGTGTGGCTCGCCGACGGACCCGCCGAGCGCCCGACATGCGCGGGCGTGCCGGCGATCGGCTGGAACGCGCTCGCTGCCGAGAGCGCCGCCCCCTTCGACTGTCCGGCACTCGAGGACGATCTCGCGTACGTCCTCTACACGTCGGGCTCGACCGGTGAGCCAAAGGGCGTGATGCTCACCCACCGCAACGCGCTCGCGTTCGTCGATTGGGCGGCAAAGACGTTCACGCTGACGCACGCCGACCGGCTCACCGGTCACGCGCCATTTCATTTCGACCTTTCGACGTTCGATCTGTTCGCGGCTGCGCATGCCGGAGCCGCGCTCTACCCGCTGCCGCAGCGACTCGCGCCGTTCCCGGCCGCGGTCGCGAAGGCCTGGAGCGAGCAGCGGTTGACCGTGTGGTACGTGACGCCGAGCACGCTCGTCCTGCTGCTCTCCCACGGCGGACTCGAGCGCCTCGACCTCTCGGCGTTGCGGGTGTTGCTGTTCGCGGGCGAGGTGATGCCGGTGCCGCATCTGCGCCGGCTGATGTCGCTCGCGCCTCACGCGCGCTTCGCCAACCTCTATGGACCGACCGAGACCAACGTGTGCACCTGGTACGAAGTGCCGGCGCCTCCAGGGAACGACACGCCGCTGCCGATTGGCCGGCCTTGCCCCTACGACGACGTACTGATTCTCGACGAGGCGTTGCGTCCGGTTCCCGAAGGTGCCCCCGGCGAGTTGTGGGTGCGCGGCGCGAGCGTGATGAAGGGTTATTGGGGGCATCCCGAGCGCACGGCACTCGCGCTCCAAAGGATCGAGGTCACCGCCGGTCTCGTCGATCATGCATATCGAACCGGCGATCTGGTGCGGCGGCGGGGCGACGGGCTGCTCGAGTTCCTCGGCCGCCGCGACCATCAGATCAAGACACGCGGCTACCGCGTGGAGCTCGGCGAGATCGAGACCACACTGCTCGCGCATCCGGCGATCGACGAGGCGGTCGTTTTAGCGATTCCCGACCCCGAGATCACGCATCGGCTGCGGGCGGTGGTTGTTGCCCGAAGCGGCGCGCAGGTGATCGAGGCTGAGCTGCAGCAACATTGCGCCCGAACGCTGCCTCGCTACATGGTGCCGGAAACGATCGCGCAGGCCGACGCTCTGCCCCGCACCAGCACGGGCAAAGTGGACCGCCGCGCGCTCGCCGGGGTATGGTCCGCGCCGCCGCAAAGCCCCTGGAGTGGATCATGAGTGCGACCGATACCGAAGCCGCGATTCGACAGTTCCTGCTGGCCGAGGTTTTCTACGACCGCGATCTCCAAAATCTGCGCGCGGACGAAAACCTGATCGAGCGCGGGCTGCTCGACTCGCTCGGCATCCTAAAGACCGTCGAGTTCTGCGAAGCGCATTTCGGGATCACGATCCCCGATCACGAAGTGCTGCCCGACCATATGGAGAGCGTGCGGGCGATCGCCCAGCTCGTGGAGCGCCGGCGCACCGTGCCTCCGCGCTAGAGATCCACCGCATGATTCACGGCATCCACACGCTGATCCACACCCCGGACGCCGAGCGGCTCCGCGCGTTCTTCCGCGACGTCGTCGGGCTGCCCTTCGTCGATGCCGGTGAGGGATGGCTAATCTTCGCGCTGCCGCCCGCCGAGCTCGGCATTCACCCGTCGGAGGGTCGGACCCATCACGAGCTCTATCTGATGTGCGAAGACGTGGAGGCGACGATGAAGGAGCTGGGCGACAAAGGCGTCGAGTTCACGAGCCCGATCACCGATCAGGGCTTCGGCCTGATGACGTCGATCAAGCTCCCGGGCGGCGGCGAGCTCGGCCTCTACCAGCCGAAACACCCGACGGCGCTCCATCTCGAGCGCTGAAAACGCGGCTCAGGCCTCCACCATCCCGAGCCTCCGTCTCACTTCCGCGACGTCCTCGTCGATCGCCCGCACCAGCTCCGCCAGCGACTCGAACTTGCGCTCGATCCGGAGCCAGTCCACGAGCTCGACCTCGAGGTTGCGCCCCGGTAGCTCGCCGCTCCAATCGAGCAGGTAGACCTCGAGCGTGCGCATCTGGCCGTCGAAGGTTGGGCGCATGCCGATGCTCATCGCACCCGGCCTCCATGCGTCCTCGCCTTCGAGCTGCACGCGCGCGGCGTAGATGCCGTCGCGCGGCACGAGCTTCTCTTCGTGCAACCGCAAATTGGCGGTCGGATAGCCGAGCGTCCGACCGATGCCCTCGCCGGTGACGACGGTGGCGAACAGGCTGTAGTTGCGCCCGAGCAGCCGCGCCGCCTCGCGCACGCGGCCTTCGGCGAGCAACGTACGGATGCGCGTGCTACTGACCGGGGCGCCGTCGATCTCGAGCAACGGCAGCTCGTCGACTGCGAAGCTGTGCGCCGTTCCGATTGCGCGCAGCCGCTCGACGTTTCCCGAGCGGCCGCGACCGAGCGCGAACCCGTGACCGACGACCAGCGCGTGGAGCGCGTACGGGCCGACCAGGTAACGCTCGACGAACTCCTCGGGGTCGAGCGCCGCCAGCTCGCGCGTGAACGGAATCATCTCGAGCGCATCGACGCCCAGCGCCTTCATGCGCGCGCGCTTCTCCTGCAGCGGCGTGAGCGGGGCGGGAATCCGGAACTCGCCCTTGGCCAGCACCACGTCCGGATGGGGATCGAAGCTCAGTACGACGCACGGCGCCGAGCGCTCGCGCGCTCGTTCGACCGCACGCTCGAGGATCGCGCGATGGCCGAGATGCAGGCCATCGAACACGCCGATCGCGACCGCCGCGCGCGCCGGCACGGAAGACCTTAGGGCCGGCCCTGCCGGACCGCCCAGGGGAACACCACGTGGGGGCAGACCAACGCCTGGCCGGGCACATCGGGGAGCGCGCGCAGCTCACCGAGCGCGAGCGCGCGACCGGAAGCATCGCGCAAAACGACCGAGCGCGGACCTCCATCCAGAGGCGCCTCGCCTGGCTCCACCACCGGCCGCCCGCCGAAGCCGACGCGCACCTCGGCGTCGGCGTCCAGCGTCACCGCCGGGAGCACCTCGAGCGCATCGTCGAGTGTCCATGCATGCGCCAGCACGGCTTCGGCGGCTTGCAAGCTCAGCTCGCGCAGCGGCACGGCGCGCTCGAGCCCGAACGGCTCGCTGCGGAGCCGCCGGAGCGTCTTGAGTGCCGCCCCCGGGCCGAGCGCCGCGCCGAGATCGTGCGCGAGCGTGCGCACGTAGGTGCCACTCGTGCAGCGGACGATGAAGCGCGCTTCCGGCAACGCGAACGACTGCCATTCCCAGGACGCGATCCGGATGCGGCGCGGCACGCGCTCGACCTCGATGCCGCGGCGCGCGAGGCGGTGGAGCCGCTGCCCTCCCACGCTGAGCGCGGAGACCATCGGCGGAACCTGCTCGATATCGCCGACGAACGCCCGCGTGGCTGCGCGGATCTGGGCTTCGTCGAGCCGCACCTCGCGGCGCTCGAGCACCTCGCCGTGCACGTCCTGGGTCGAGGTGACGATGCCGAAGCACAGCGTCGCGTCGTAGGTCTTCTCGCCACCCTGCCACACCGGGATCGCACGCGTGGCAGCCCCGAGGGCGATCACGAGCAATCCGCTCGCACCCGGATCGAGCGTGCCGAGATGCCCCGCACCCGGCGCGCGTAGGCGGCGGCGCACCACCGCCACGACGTCGTGCGACGTGACCCCGGCCGGCTTGTCGAGCGCCAGCAATCCCGAGAACACCTCCACCTGCGGCGGCGACTGGCCGAGGGCGGGCAGCGAGGCGTTCATGAGCCGGCCTCGTCGTCCTGGTCGGGGATCGGCTCGCCGCGCTCGAGCTTGCGCAGCAGCTCGTCGACCCGCGCGCCGCGATCGATCGAGTCGTCGAGCAGAAAGCGGATCTCGGGCATCTCGCGCAACCCGAGCCGCGGCGCGAGCGCGTGGCGCACGAACCCAGTGGCGCGAGCGAGCGCGCCCAGCACCTTCTCGGTCGAGACGCTGGACTCGTGCACGGTGACGAACACTTTGGCGAGCGAGAGGTCGTTCGTGACCTCGACGTCGGTCACGCCCACCACTTCCGCCAGGCGCGGGTCCCGCAGGTCGCGCAGGATTTCCGCGAGCTCGCGGCGCATGAGCTGGGCGACGCGTTCGGGACGAATCCTCATGCTTCCTGCTCCTGCCATTCGAGCAGCTCGGCGCCGTGGGTCGCGAGCACCAGGTTGCGCACCGTCTGCAGCAGCTCGTCCACCTGGCGGCGCTCTCCCGAGACGACCGTGACGCCGAGCGCCGCGCGTTGCCAGAGATCCTGGTGATCGACCTCGGCAACCGCCGCCTGGGCGCGCTGCCGGATCCGGTCCTTGAGGCCACGCACGATCGAGCGCTTGTCCTTGAGCGACCTCGAGCCCGGCAGATGCAGCTCGATGCGAACGATGCCGACGAACATCAGGGGTCCGCGAGCGTGGAGCGTGCGGTGAGCGGCGCGCCCAACTTCCGGCTCACAGCGTGCGCGCGAGCTCTTCGATCGTGAACGCCTCGATCACGTCGCCGACCTTGAGATCGTTCATCCCATCCAGGCCGATGCCGCACTCGAAGCCGCTGGTGACCTCTTTGACGTCGTCCTTGAAGCGGCGCAGCGAGCCGATCCTGCCGGTCCAGACCGTGAGGCCGTCGCGCATCAGGCGCACCTTGGAGGTGCGCGGGATGGTGCCGCCCGTGATCATGCAACCGGCCACCGTGCCGGACTTCGACAGCTTGAACACCTCCCGCACCGCGGCCGAGCCGAGCACGACTTCCTTGAGCTCGGGCTTGAGCATGCCTTCCAGCGCCTGCTTCACGTCCTCGACGACCTTGTAGATGATGTCGTAGAGGCGGATCTCGACCTTCTCGCGCTGCGCCAGCTCGCGCGCCCGCGCGTCGGGGCGGACGTGGAAGCCGACGATGATCGCTTCCGAGGCGGCGGCGAGCAGCACGTCGGATTCCGTGATCTGCCCGACGGCCTGCCGGATCACGTGCACCTTGACCTCCGTGCTGCCGAGCTTGGCGAGCGACTCCGAGAGCGCTTCCACCGAGCCGTCGACGTCGCCCTTGATGATCAGCTTGAGCTCGCTGACCTCGCCCTGGGAGATCTGCGAGTAGATCTCGGCGAGCGAGATCGCCTTCGCGGCACGGAACTCGTGCTCGCGCGCGAGCGCCTGGCGCTTGGACGCGATCTCGCGCGCCTCGCGCTCGTCCTCGAAAGCGGAGAACAGATCGCCGGCCGCCGGCACGCCGTCCCAACCCAGCGCCTCGACCGGCGTCGAGGGCCCGGCCGCCTTCACCGCGTGCCCGCGCTCGTCGAACATCGCCCGCACGCGTCCGGCGTGCTGGCCCGCCACCAGCGCATCGCCGATCCGGAGCGTGCCGTTCTCGACCAGCACGCTGGCGACCACCCCCCGGCCCTGCTCGACGCGCGCCTCGAGCACGACGCCCTTCGCGCGGCGCGAGGGATCGGCCTTGAGATCGAGAATTTCCGCTTCGAGCAGTAGCATCTCGAGCAGCCGTTCCATGTTGGTGCCCTTCTTGGCCGAGATCTCGACGCACACGTTCTTGCCGCCGTACTCCTCGACCACTACGCCGCGCTGCGCCAGCTCCTGCTTCACCAGGTCGGGCCTGGCAGCCGGCAGATCGATCTTGTTGATCGCGACCACGATCGGCACGCCCGCCGCCTTGGCGTGGTCGATCGCTTCGACGGTCTGCGGCATGACGCGATCGTCGGCGGCCACGACCAGCACGACGATGTCGGTCACCTGGGCGCCACGGGCGCGCATCGCGGTGAACGCTTCGTGGCCGGGCGTGTCGAGGAAGCAGATCTTCCGGCCGTTCGGCAGCTCGACGTCGTAGGCGCCGATGTGCTGCGTGATGCCGCCCGACTCGCCGGCGATCACGTTGGTCTTGCGGATGTAGTCCAGCAGCGAGGTCTTGCCGTGATCCACGTGACCCATCACCGTCACGACCGGCGCGCGCGGCGCCTGGCGTTCGGGGGCCACGACTTCCGTCTCGACTTCCTCCACGACTCCGTACTCGGCGACGAACTCGACGCGGTAGCCGAACTCGTCCGCGACCGTCTGGATCGCGTCCTTGTCGAGACGCTTGTTGATGGTCGCCATCAGGCCGAGCCGCATGCAGGTGGTGATGACTTCCTGCGGCCGGATCTCCATCAGGTTCGCGAGCTCGGCGACGGTGATGAACTCGGAGGTGCGCAGCGTGCGATCTTCCTCGACCGCGATCTCCCCGTTCTCGTCCTCGCGCCGCCGGTGGCGCCGCTTGGCGCCGCCCGCATCGAGGCTCGCGAGGGTCTTGCGAACGCTCTCCTGGACCAGCTTCTCGTCCACCGCCTTCTTCTTCTTGCGGTCGCGCCGTCGCGGCCCACGGCCCAACATCGTCGGTCGCGCGGCCGGAGCCGCCGGACGGTGAGTCAGGCTCGATGCCGGCGTCGACCCGGAGGCGGGCGCCGCCTTGGCGGCTGCGGCTTGCGCGGCCGCCGCGATGCGCGCGCGCTCCTCGCGAGCGCGCTGCAGCTCGTGCTCGTGCTTGCGCGCCAGGTCCTCCTTGACCGCCGCGGTCTCCTGGCTGATCTCGGCCCGGATCTTGACGACGATCTCGGGTTCGAGCGTGCTCATGTGGTTCTTCACTTCGCCGCCCAGTCGCTTGACGATCTGGAGCACGGCTTCACTCGACATCCCGAGGTCCTTCGCGATCTCGTAGACGCGCGTCTTCTTGACGGTCGGGCTCTTAGGCACGGTGGTCGCCCTCCGCCCCGATCGGCTCGGACGGGGTCGCTCCCGACTCCGACCCGCTTTCGGGCTGTTCCGGTTCGTCTTCCATGCTCGGCGTCGCCGTGGCGGTCGCCGCTTCGGGTGACTCGTGCGCCGGCGCCGGCTCACTCGCGGCGGTCGCCGACTCGCTCGCGCCGGTTGCCGGCTCGGACGAGGACGCGCTCGTCGAGCTCTCGCCCGCGCCGTCGCTCCCCTGCACCGCGGCCGCCGGATGCTCCGCGCCTTCCATCTCGGGAGTGAATGCCATCTCTTCCGCCGCCTGGGGCGCGACCAGCGGGTGCGCTTCGAGATACTCCTGCGCCGCCGCCAGCAGCTTCTCCGCCGTCTTCTCGCCGACGCCCGGAATCTCGACCAAGCGCTCGAGCGGCGTCGCGGCCAGCTCGTGCACGGTCTCGATCCCGGCCGAGATCAACTTCTCGGTCGTGGCCTCGCCGAGCTCCAGCTTCTCGACCTCGATCCGGCTCGCGCGTTCCATCTCCTGGCGCTTCTTCTCGTCGCTCTTCGAGATCAGGTCGATCTTCCAGCCGGTCAGCCGCGCTGCGAGGCGCGCGTTCTGGCCGCCCTTGCCGATCGCCAGCGAGAGCTGATCGTCCGCCACGACCACCACCATCCGCTTGTCGGCTTCCTGAACCCGGACGTCCATCGCCTTGGCCGGCGCCAGCGCACGGGAGACGAACACGCTCGGATCCTGCGACCACGGCACGATGTCGATGCGCTCGCCCCCGAGCTCGCGCACGATGCTCTGCACGCGCGACCCCTTGAGGCCGACACACGACCCGACCGCGTCGACGCGCGGATCGGTCGAGTACACGGAGATCTTGGAACGGAACCCGGCCTCGCGCGCCACCGCCTTGATCTCGACGATGCTCTCGGCGATCTCCGGCACTTCGGTCTCGAACAACCGGCGCAGGAAGTCCGGGTGGGTGCGCGACAGGATCACCTGCGGCCCCTTGGCGGACTTGTCCACGTTGATCACGACCGCGCGCACGTAGTCGCCCTGGCGGTGGTACGAGCGCGGGATCTGCTCGCGCGCGGGCAGGAAGCCCTCCGAGTGATCGAGCTTCACGATCACGTTGCCGCGATCGACCTGCTGCACGACGCCCCGCACCAGCACCCCGATCTTGTCCGAGTACTCCTTGAACACCTTCTCGCGCTCGGCCTCGCGCACGCGCTGGATCAGCACCTGCTTGGCGGTCTGGATGGCGTTGCGCCCGAACTCGGCGATCGCGAGCGGGAACGTGAGCACGTCGTCGATCTTGGCGTCGGACCGATGGGCGCGCGCCTCTTCCACGGTCATCTGCAACGCCGGATCCTCGACGGTCTCGACCACGGTCTTGCGCAGGGCGACGGTGATGGCTCCGGTGTCGTTCGCGAACTTGACCTCGACGTCGGCCGTCGCACCGTGCTTCTTGCGGACGGCACTGGCGAGCCCGGCCTCGAGCGTCTCGACCAGCAGCGCGCGATCCACACTCTTCTCGCGCGTGATCTGGCTCAACGCGTCCAGGATTTCGTAGTTCATCGAGGACCTCCGTCCTGGGGTGGGTTACCCGCGGAACGCGAGTCCGCCCAGGGATCCACCACCAAGTGCGCCGACTTTACCTCGGCCCACTCGAACCAATGCTCCTGACCATCCTCGGTGCGCACACCGGCTCGGCCCCCATCGGGACCGAGCAGCTCCCCATCGAAGTTTCGCCGGCCCTCGTGGGGCTCGATCGTCGTGAGCGCCACCCGGTTGCCGGCGAAGCGCTCGACCGCATCCAGGGTCCGAATCGGCCGCTGGATGCCGGGCGAGCTGACCTCGAGATAGTACGCCCCGAGGATCGTCTGGTTCATGTCCAGACAGTCCGCGAGCCGCCGACTGAAACGCGCGCAATCGCCGAGCGTGATTCCCCCCGGCTTGTCGAGGAGCACCCGCACGATCCGCCGGCGTCCCTGGGGCACGAGCTCGATGTCCACCAGCTCGTACTCGGCCTCATCTGCAAGCGGCCGAGCCAGTTGGCGAACTTCTTCTCGCAATTCCACGTGCGCTCCCACAGAGACAAAAAAGGGAGTGGTCGCACCTGCCCCACTCCTGGACGGCACACTACTTGATGAGCGCCGCCGGGCGCAAGCGAGTTGCCCCTCCGGACGCGGCCTGGAGGATGCGGCCGCGGGCGGAACGGACCTAACGAGAACGTGCTAGGGGACTCCGGTAGACCAGCCAGGCCGCCACGCGGGAAGTCTCGGCGAGGCTCTCGGGAGACACCTGGTCCGGAAGGTCCCGGTGGGTATGCCAGGCGGCATAATCGAAGTCGATCACGTCGGCGGCCGGGAGACCGGCTTCGAGGAGCGGAATGTGGTCGTCGTAGGTCCGATGCTTGGGGGTCGGATCGAAATGTGTCGCCGACGTCGCGCGCGCCGCCTCGAGCACCTGCGCGACCAGGCTCGGGGCACGCTCGCTCGAGTACAGCTCGGGGTGGATGTTGAGGTCGCGATCGCCGACCAGATCGAACACGAACGCCGCCGCCGGACGGTCGGGGCCGAGCCGCGCCGCATAGCCGCGCGACCCCAGGCAGAACTCCTCGGCGACGGTGGCGCGTCCCTGGTCCTCGCCGTCGAAGAACACCAGATCGACGCCGAGCGGTGGCGGCCGGAGCGCCATCAGCTCCGCGACTTCGAGCAGCACCGCGACCCCGGAGCCGCCGTCGTTGGCTCCGGGCACCGGATCGTTGCGCCGGGCCGAGTCCGGATCCTGATCGCTCCAGGCACGGGTGTCGTAGTGCGCGCACAGCGCGATGCGGCGGCCCGCATTCGGGCCGAACCGCGCGATCACGTTGGTGAGCGTCAGCGGGCGGCCCGCCAGCGTGTCGACGAAGCTCTGG
>DASQFU010000147.1:0-19404 GCA_035632955.1 Candidatus Limnocylindria bacterium | reverse complement strand
ATAGCGTCAGGTCGGGGTCCAGCCGTTCGCCTGGATCCCACTGGCGATTGCCTTGGAAGGGATCTTCGGGCGGCCCCGTGCGGGGGTCGTTGTCCGGTCCGAAGTCCGAGTAATCCCGGCCCACCACCAGGTCGCCGGGGCGCGGGGTGATGATGATGTCGTCCACCGCGACGCGCGTGAGCGCGAGACCCACGGCCGCGCGCTTGCCGTTCGCGCCTCCGAGCGGCCAGACGCCGCCGATGAAATCGTGATTGATGAGGCTGCCGAACTTCTCGGAGTGCATCGGGATGACTTCCCGGTACGGCAGGTAGACCATGCCGGCGGGATTCCAAAACGGAGCGGTGGCGTCGTCGGCGACGGCGGCGAACGCGCCTCCCATGCCGATCGCGCGCGCCCCGGGCTGGATCTTCAGGAACTCGGCGGCGTACTTGGTGGCGTGGGCCGGAGCAGGAGAAAGCCAGGCGGCGAGGAAAAGAAGTGCGGATTGGACGCGGATGAGACGCGACATGCGATGCCTCGAGGCCGAACGATTCCGGTGAGCGGCCCCGAGCCTAGGGGCGCCCCGTTCTAGATGTCAACCGGCTCGGACGTCGGTTCCCACTGAGGCATGCTCGCCTCGCCGAGAGGGCGAGCGATCCGCCACTCGCCCCTCGCCCGCACCAGCTCGTCGCCCATGCGAAAGCTACGCGCCTCGGTCGAGCCCTTCGGACGGTAGTGAACTTCGTAGCTCACCATGATCCGCCCGCCCGTCACGGGCAGCGAGCGGAAGTCCGTCAGCGTGAGATCTTCGGTCGGCGGCAGGAACCACAACATGCCGGGAACCGGCAGATCGTGGCGTCCTTCGCTGAAGCATTCCCACGCGCTCTCCGCGTCTCCCATCCGCAACGCCTCCCAGTACGTGTGCAGGGTGGCGCTGGGACTGGTGAAACGCGGATCGACGTGACACCGCTCGCCCTGACCCAACAGGGTAATGCTCGCGAACGTGATCGCGGCGAGACTGCGCCATGCAGCTCCACGAGCGACGGGCGCTAGTGGCCCCGCCGCCCCGGGCCGGTCATCGGTTGCTACACCGAAAGACGCCGGCGGCGCGGAGGAAAGCGCCGCCACGTCCGGTTTCCGGCTGGAGAGAGTGGAGGAGAGGAGGTGGAGCTGCACGGTACGGCCTCACGGCGGCGTTCGTTCCGTCCGTGGCCATGATCGCCTCGCGGCGTCCGTGCGAGGTGCGGGTCACTCCGGTCGCAACCGGTTGCGTCGACGCCTCAAGAGGGCACGAACCATTCCCTGTCTGGGAAGTTTCGTGCGGGATTGCGCACCGGTTCGTGCAAAAGTCTAACGCTGGCGCGGAACTGCTGTCAAATCAACGCGTTCTGGGCCGGCGGACTACGGGCTTTCTGCGCCGATCGCTGCCTGTGCTCCGGCCGATCGGGCGTCCTGCCCGGGGGCGAGCCGGCCCCTGTGAGGCTGGCCGCTCACGCCAGGCGGGCTTTCCCCCCAACTTGCGCCCGGAGCGCGGGAACGGCCGGTCCGCGCGCTTCGGCCCCGAGCGTTTTCGGGACGTCTGATTTCCGGGCGCCGATCCGGCGTTGCGCTGGCTCGTTGACGATCGTGCCGGTGGTCTTGCCGGCGGTGCCGGTCGCGGGCGCTGGCTCCCGGACGAGCGCGCCGGTGGTCTTCCGTGCGGTGCCGCTCGCAGGTGCTGGCTCGTTGACGAGCGGGCCGGTGTCCTCCCGAGTGGCGCCCCGCGCTGGCGCTGGCTCCCGGACGAGCGGGCCGGTGGTCCCGTGCGCCTGCGATCGCGATCGAATCGGGATGGCCGGCTTCCGCGCGGCGCTCCTCCCCTGCGCCCTCGGGCGGACCGCCGGTCGTCGTGCGGCGTTTCGGACCGCGGCTCGCGCAGGGCGCTCGGCGCCTCAACTCTCGGGTTCAGCCGCTCGTGCGGGCGCGCGGAGGCCGCCCTCAACCGCCGCACTTCCGGCAGCGACAGGTCACGGCACATCCCCTTGGGGAGCGTGCCGAGGACGAGCGGCCCATAACGCGCCCGATGGAGCGCGACGACCGACAATCCCACCGCCTCGCACATTCGCCGCACCTGTCGATAGCGTCCCTCCTGAATCCCGATCTCGATCGCGGGACGCCCGGGGCGTGCGCTGCGGACGCGCACCTCGGCGGGGCCGCTCACGACTCCCGGCTCGAGCTCGACGCCGCGGCTCAGCCGCCGCAACTGGTCCCGATCGGGCACGCGATCGAGCTTCGCGCGGTACACCTTCGTGAGCCCGTAGCGCGGGTGCATGAGATGGTGCGCGAGCTCGCCGTCGTTGGTGAACAGCAGCAGCCCGCTGGTGTCCGCGTCCAGTCGCCCGACCGGGAACAGACGCGGTCCGGGCGGCAGGAACTCACGCACCGTCCTGCGTCGCTCGGGATCGTCGAGCGTCGTCAGCACGCCGACCGGCTTGTTGAGCATCAGGTAGCGCATCCGGCTCTGGCCGGGAATCAGCCGCCCGTGAACCTCGACCCGATCGCGCTCCGGCTCGACCTGGGTGCCCGGCTCGCGGATCACCCGGCCGTTGACTCGCACCGAGCCCGCCTGAATCAAGGCGTCGCACTTGCGCCGTGCGCCGATTCCACGGGACGCGAGCAGCTTGTTGAGACGGATCGAAATGGCGCCGGCCTCGACTCAGGACCGCTCGCGCGCGGGATCGCTCAACGCGTCGATGGTCTCGGGCGGCAGGCCTTCGTCCTCGGAGGAGTCGAGCGGCTCGACTTCGTGCGGCGCGTCGCTCGCGGCCGGCAGATCCGCGCCGACCTGCGCCACGACCTCGAGCTCCATCATATCGAGCTGCTCCGGCTCGCGGGCCGCGACCAGTGCCCGCAGCTCTTCGGGTCGCGGCAGCTCGCCGAGGTCGCGCAGCCCGAAGTAGTCGAGGAACTCGGGCGTGGTTCCGTAGAGCAGCGGGCGGCCGACCACCTTGGAGCGGCCGCGGATCGTCACCAGGTTGCGCTCGAGCAAGGTCGTGAGCACCGCGCTCGAATCGACGCCGCGGATCGCTTCGATCTCGGACTTCGTGACTGGCTGCTTGTAGGCGATGATTGCCATCGTCTCGAGCGCGGGACGCGAGAGTCGCATCCTGCGCTTGCCGCGCAGCATCCGCCCCACCCACTCGGCATGGTCCGGCGTGGTCACCAGCAGGTAGCCGCCCGCGATCTCCCGCACCTGGACGCCGGCGTCGCGCTCGCGATAGTCGGCCTCGAGACGATGGATCGCCTCGGCGACCATGTCGGGCGGCGTCTCCAACGACTCGGCGAGCAGGCTCAGTGACAGCGGCTGATCGGACGAGAACAGGAGCGCTTCAAGCGCCGCCTGAAGATGCACTGGAGGCATCGGGGCTACTCCCTTCCGGCGTGCAGGCGACGATCGAGATGTCGCCGAAGTTCTCGGTCTGGATCACCGCCACCTGCCCGAGCTTGATGAGCTCGAGCAGCGCGATGAAAGTCACGATCATCTCGGCACGCGCGTGGCAACGCATCAGCAGGCTGGCGAACGACACCGCCCCTTCCTCCGCGACCTGGCGGGCGATCAAGGCCAGCTTGTCGTCGACGTCGTACGTGTCGCGCCGCACTTCGTAGACCGACGCTTCCGGCACCTTCGCCAACACGCGGTTCAGCGCGTCGAGCAGGTCGAACAAGGTGGCAGGCGCCAGCGGCAGCGGACCCATCTCGTCTTCGCCCGGCACCAGGCCGCGCTCGAACAACTGGCGCCGCTCGTCCTCGCGCAGCTTGAGCGTGCCCGCCGCCTCCTTGAACTGACGGTACTCGACGAGACGCTGGACCAGCTCTTCGCGCGGATCGCCTTCGTCCTCTTCCTCGCCGGGCGTGGGTTGCGGCAGAAGCATCTTGGCCTTGATGCGCATCAACGTCGCCGCCATCACCAGGAACTCCCCCGCGACCTCGAGGTCGAACGAGCGCATGAGCTCGAGATACGCCAGGTATTGTTGCGTGATGCGCGCGATCGGGATGTCGTAGATGTCGATCTCGTCCCGCTTGATGAGGTGCAGCAGCAGGTCGAGCGGGCCCTCGAAGCGCTCGAGCTTGACCATGACCGGCGGGCGCGACCGGTCGAACGTCCCGCGCGTGAAACCGCTCTCTTGGGCGTCCGGCGGACGCGCCTTCCCGGCGGGCGGCTTCCCGGCCGGCAAGTCGTGCTCGTTCATCGCCGCATCCTCATCGTGCGACCTCCGCGCCGGATTGCAGGCCCATCGCGCTGCGCACCTCGTCCATGGTCGCCTCGGCGACCGCCCGCGCGCGCCGGTTGCCTTCGGCGATCACGTCCCGGACCGCGTCCGGGTCGCGCTCCCAGCGCAGGCGGCGCTCGCGGATCGGCGCCAGCGCCTCGGCGAGCACGCGTGCGAGGTGTTGCTTGTCCGGAACGCACGCGAGCTGGCCGGCCCGGCAGCGCGTCGCGATCGACTCCGCTTCGCCCGCATTGAACTTGCGGTGGTATTCCCACACGACGCACCCGCCGTGTCCGTCGCTCGGATCGGGCTCCGGGCGCCCCGGGTCGTTGGCGCGGATCTTCTTGGGATCGGTATACGCCATCCGCACCTTCGCGGCGATCTCCTCGGGCGAATCGGCGAGCAGGATCGTATTGCCGGCGGTCTTGCTCATGCGGTTGCCGTCCAGACCGCGCAGCCGCGCGAACGTGGTGAGCTGCGCCTCGGGCTCGGGAAACACCGGCTCGCGGCCCTGGCAGTAGAGAAAGTTGAAGCGCCGCGCGATCTCGCGTGTCAGCTCGACGTGAGGCACCTGATCATCGCCCACCGGCACGTGCGTCGCTTTGTAGACCAGGATGTCGGCGGCCTGGAGCACCGAGTAGCCGAGATGTCCGTACGAGATCGTCGCCTCGTCGAGGTTCAGATCGCGAATCTGCTCTTTCAGCGTCGGAATGCGCTCGAGCCGCGCCTTGCTCACCAGCATCGAGAACAGCAGGTGCAACTCGGCGTGCTCCTTCACCGCGGATTGGACGAAGATGACGCTGCGCTCGGGATCGAGCCCCGCCGCCAGCCAATCCAGGACCATGTCGAAGACGTCCGACTGGAGCCGCGAGGTGTCTTCGTGACCGGTGGTCAGCATGTGCCAGTCGGCCACCATGTGGTAGTTGCTCCAGCCTTCGTTCTGGAGCCGCACCCAGTTCTCGAGCGCGCCGGCGTAGTTGCCGAGATGCAACCGACCGGTCGGCCGCATACCGGAGAGAATCCGCCGTGCGACCATCAGATCAGGCCCTCGCTCGGCATGCCGAACAAGCCCAGGCACGCGCGCACCGCGACCCGCAGCGGCGCGTACAAAATGACGCCCGAGAGCATCGGCGATGACATCAGCAACACGATCACCAGCATCCCGACGAGACGAAACTGGTGCAGCACGACGATATGCTTGAGCGGCAGGAAGCGCATCAGCAGCCACGACCCGTCGAGCGGCGGCACCGGGAGCAGGTTGAACAGCCCGAGCGCACAGTTGAACGTCACTCCGAGATAGCCCATCTGTCGCAACGGCGCCCAGAATCCGATTTCGGGCGACACGCGAGCCAATGCCGCGAAGGCGATGGCCAACAGGAAGTTGGAGGCCGGCCCTGCGAGCGCCACCTTGAGCTGATCGTTGCGCGGATGGCGCAAGTTGGCCCAGTTGATCGGCACCGGCTTCGCCCACCCGAACAGCAACGGCGCACGCACCAGCAACAGCGCCCCTGGCAGCAGGATCGACCCCACGAGATCCACGTGTGGCAGCGGGTTCAACGTCAGCCGGCCCAGGTCACGGGCGGTCGGGTCGCCGTTCCAGAGCGCCACCAACCCGTGCGCGCACTCGTGCACGACGACGCTCAGCACGAACACCGGAAGCACGAGCAGGATGATGGGGTCGAAGCTCATTCGGACCGCTCCAGATCAGCACGAAATGAAGAACGGCCGCAGCCTACAGGCCGGCCGATAGGGGGTCAAGCAACGGCGGATTGCGACGCCGATCCCGACTCGGTTTGACGTCGCCGGTTCTCCTCACATAATGCGTGCGCATGAGCCGCGCACGCCGACCGGAGGAACTGCTCGATCGACCGATCCCCGATCTCACTCTGCTTGACCAGACCGGCGCCGAGTTCCCGGTCCGCCGTTTCGTGGGCCGGCAACCCTTGGCGTTGTTCTGCTACATCCTGAACGGCACCCCCGGCTGAGTGCGGGAGCTTCGCGAGTTTCGCGAACATCACGAGGAGTTCCGAGCCGCAGGGATCGCGCTGGTCGGCATCAACGCCGACACGATCGAGGGCAACCGTCGCTGGACGGAGCGATTGGGCCTGCCCTATCCCGTGCTGTCCGATCCCGAGCGCGATGCGGCGCGCGCGCTCGGCGTCGTGCTCCGGCTCGGCATCGGCGCCTGGAACATCGAGCTGTTCCGGCGCACGACGTTCCTGGTCGACGTGCAGGGCATCGTCAACGCGGTGTGGGGCAAGGTGAAGATCCGCGGCCACGCCGAGGACGTCTTGAGCAAAGCGAAGCTGATGATCGTGAACCCGCCGGGATGAGATTCGCCGCTGCGGCGCGCGGCGACCCGGAGCTAGCGCGGGTTGACCTTGAGAACCAGCAGCGTCAGATCGTCGTTCTGACCGCGCTCCCCCGCCCACTCGAGCACGTCCGCCACCACGCCGTCGACGATTTCCTGCGCGGTGCGCTGCGCCAGACGCTCAATCGTCCGCTCGATGCGCTCGGTGCCGAACGGCTCTCCGGTTTCCGATTCGGCCTCGGAGACGCCGTCGGTGTACATCACCAGCACGTCGCCCGTGAACAGGACGATCGGCCGGTCGTCGTAGTGCGCGTCCGCCAGCACGCCGAGCGCGACGCCGCCTTCGTGCAGATGCTCGAGCGCCCCGCCGCGGCGCAGCAGGATCGGCGGATTGTGGCCGGCGTTGGAGAACGTCAGCACGCGGTTGCGGAAATCCAGGACGCCGTAGAACGCGGTGACGAACTTGTTGCGATCGGTGCTCTCGTGGAGCAGCGAGTTGACCTTGCGCATCACGGCACGGATCGCGAACTCGTTCCGGATCTCCGCCAGCAGGCTCATGCGGAACCCGGCCATGATCAGCGACGCGGGAATCCCCTTGCCCGACACGTCGGCGATCGCGAGCCCGAGACGCGCCTCGGCGACCGGAATGAAGTCGTAATAGTCGCCGCCCACCTGATCGTGGGGCAGGCTGGTTCCCGCGATGTCGAAGCCCGGCACCTCGGGCGGATGCTTGGGCAGGAACGAGGCCTGGATCTCGCGCGCGATCGCCAGCTCCTTCTCGAGCCGGCGCCGCTCGAGCTCTTCGCGCACCTGCCGAGCGCGCTCGATGGCGACCGCCGCCTGCGAGGCGAACGCGGTCAGCATCTCGGCGTGACCTTCGTGGTAGGCGTCTTCGAGGTCGCTTTCGAGGTTGAAGACGCCGATCGTGCGGCCCTCGAAGCGGAGCGGCGCCGCCAGCTCGCTGCGGGTCTCCGGGCGCGCCGCGACGTAGCGAGGATCGCGATTGACGTCGGGCACGATCACCGGCTCTCCGGTCTTCGCGACCCAGCCGACGATGCCGACACCGACCAGCAGGTTGAAGACTTCGTCGCTGCCTTCCGGGTAGCCGACTTCGCTCACGAGTCCGAGGATCGACGTCACCGGATTCACGAGATAGATCCCCGCCGCGTCGTAGTCGACGACCTGTCGCAGGGATTTGAGAATCGCCTCGATCACCGCGTCCGGCTCGAGCGGCGCCGAGAGCGTCTTGGAGACCTCGAGCAGGACTTCTCGCTCGAGTGCCCGCCGTTCCGTTTGCTCGTAGAGCAGCGCGTTGTCGAGCGCGAGCGCGATGTGCTCGCCGGCCGCTTCGAGCCGGAGCTTGTCCTTGTCCGAGAACTCCTCTCGCCCCTGGCGGTCGAGGCACTCGATCGCGGCGAACAGCTTCCGGCGCCGGAGGAGCGGAATCACTAGCGCCGACCGGAACGGCGGCACCGGCTCCCCCAGGCTCGGCCGCGGATCGCTGGGCCCCAGGCGCAACGCGGTCTCGCGCTCGAACACCCAGCCGGCCAGGCCCTGCCCGCGCGCGAGACGCATCTCGGACGGATGGCCGTCTCCCGTTTCCGGGAAATCCCGCGCCACCAGTCGCCGTCCGCCGCGTCGCGCCACCCAGATCCGGACCCGTTCGCAGTCCACGAGCCTGCGGCAATGCCGGGTCGAGGTCTTCAGAAGCTCGTTGAGGTTCGTGGCCGAGTGCAGGCTGCCCTCGAACGGCAGCCAGGCGGGAGGCAACGTGCTTTGAGGCGGCTCGGCGGTATCGGGAAAGGGCGCTGGCGTGGTCTCGGGCGGGTTCTCGGGCATGCGCGGCGGCGGTGTGGCTGCAGTGGAAGAATCCGGCATCGGCGGCCGAGGCTACACGACCCTCGCGGCACTCACAACGCGGCCGTGCGGATTGCAATGATCGCGCCGAGATCGGCCGCGCATTGAACGCGCGTTCACGACGCGGGTCGCTCGCCTATCGTCCGCGCCGCGACGCAGTTGGAAGTTATTCGCGTCGCGAAAGCGGTGAACCGGCGCCGCATCCGCGCCGATACCGTGACTGGCCGTGACTGGCCGTCACTTGCCAACCCTCCCCAACCTCTGGAGTCACGGATGCCCAAAGAGCACAAGCGCCTGGGCGAGCTCCTGATCGAAAACCAAGTCATCACCACTCAGGATCTCACCGACGCGATCGCCGAGCAGCGCAAGTCCGGCGAGCTCCTCGGCGCCACCCTAGTACGGATGGGGCTCGTGACCGAGGGCGTGCTCATGAAGCACCTCCAGGCGCAGCTCGGCCTGACGCTCGTCGATCTCAACGACGTCGTGGCCGACGAGCAGGCGGTGGCGCTGATCAAGGAGGAGCTGGCCCGCAAGTACCTCGCGCTGCCGATCGAGATCGAAGGCCGGTCGACCCTGGTCGTGGCGATGGCGGATCCCATGAACATCGCCGCGCTCGAGGATCTGCGCTTCCACAGCGGCATGTTCATCAAGCCGGTGCTGGCGCTGCCGAGCGCGATCACCGAGGCCATCGAGCGCTATTACCATATCGACACGTCGATGAACGAGGTGATCAACAACATCATCCGCACCGAGGAAGACGTCGAGGTGAGCGCCGTCAATGAGCAGGACAACGCTCAGGCGATCGACGACCTCATGAAGGAGGCGGAAGGCCGCCCGATCGTTCGGCTCGCCAACTGGCTCCTGAACCGCGCCGTGGAGGATCGTGCGAGCGACATCCACATCGAGCCCCAGGACGGCGACCTGATCGTGCGCTTCCGCGTCGACGGCCTGCTGCACGAGGTGCAGCGCCTGCCGAAGTGGACGCAGGGTGCCATCGTCTCGCGCATCAAGGTGCTCTCGAACCTCGACATCGCGGAGAAGCGCCAGCCACAGGATGGACGGCTGGTCGCCGACGTCAAAGGCCGGCGCGTCGACATGCGCGTCTCGACCCTGCCGACGACTCACGGCGAGAAGGTCGTGATGCGCGTCGTCGACCATCAGCGCGCGTCGATCGACATCTCGGACATTGGCCTCTACCCCGACGATCTCGGCCAGATCAAACGCTACCTCGACCGGCCGCAGGGCATCGTGGTCGTCACCGGCCCGACCGGCTCCGGCAAGACGACATTGCTGTACGCCGCGCTCCGCTACATCCAGCACGAGACCAAGAACATCGTCACCGTCGAAGATCCGGTCGAGCATCAGCTCGCCGGAATCAACCAGGTGCAGGTCGACGAGAAGGGCAAGAAGACCTTCCCGACCGCCCTGCGTGCGATCCTCCGTCAGGATCCGGACGTGATCATGATCGGCGAGATCCGCGACAAGGAGACCGCCCAGATCGCGTTCCGCGCATCGATCACCGGGCACTTGGTGCTCTCGACCGTGCACACCAACGACGCCGCGGGCGCCGTGACGCGACTCATCGATCTCGGGCTCGAGCCGTTCATGGTCTCCTCGTCGCTGGTCGGCGTCGTGAGCATGCGTCTGGTGCGTACGCTGTGCCCGCGCTGCCGCGAGTCGTACGAGGTCAACGCGTCCAACCTGAGCCGGCTCGGCGCGACCTCGCTGACCGAAGGGACGGTGACGCTGCACCGCGGGCGCGGCTGCTCGTCGTGCCGCGAGACCGGCTATCACGGCCGCTCGGGGATCTTCGAAGTGCTCGAGGTGAACGACCCGATTCGCTCGCTCATCACCCAGAACGCGCCCGACTCGCTCGTCCGCCATGCGGCGATCGAAGCCGGGATGCGCTCGATCGGCGAGGACGGACTGCGCAAGGTGCTCGAAGGCCAGACCACCCTCGAGGAAGTGACCCGGGTCGTCTATCTGGCCGAGCAGGGGGCCAAGGTATGCCACTCGTGCCGGACCGTGCTGTCGAAGGAGTTCGAGTACTGCACGTCGTGCGGTGAGTTCGTCGGCGAGCACTGCGAAGGCTGTCGCCGCCGCATGAGCGCGACCTGGTCGTTTTGCCCGTTTTGCGGCCGCACCGGGTCGCGGAACGAGGGCGCGAGGGTCGGTCCGGAAAACGGCGCGACGACGACGCCTGTCATCCAGGTCATGGAGATGCCGCGGACACCGGACGGCGCCACCCGAGCTGCGTGACGCGCGTGATCCAACCGGCGCGGCAGGTCAAGGGCGACCTGTTCGTGCTGCTCGGGATCCGTCGGCATCACCGTCATCCACTTCTTCGTCGTCAATCAACGGGCGTTCCTCAGCTTCTACTATCTGCCGGTCGTGCTCGGCGCCTATCTGCTCGGGCGCAAGCGCGGCGTCTATTCCGCGCTGCTCTCGTCCACCATCGTCTACTGCATCGCCCTGATCAGCGATCAGAAGTTCGCGGGCGTCGATCCCGAGGCGTGGATGCGCTGGCTCGACCTCGGAACCTGGGGATGCTTCCTGATCCTCACGTCGTACGTGGTCGGCACGCTCTATGAGGTCAAGGAAGCGCAGGTGCGCGACCTGAACCACGCCTACCAGGGCATCATCGAGATCATGTCCAAGTTCGCCTGAGCGCTCGCGGTCTCCTCGACCGCCGCTCGGACGAATCGATCACCGTTCGCGCGGCCGCCGACGTCACGCGACACGTGCGGCCGCCGCGCTTGTTTCGCGGTTCGAGCCGGCACTAGACTCGCGCGGTAGATCGTGCGCCCGTAACCCTCGGAGAATACCGGCGTGCCCGCCCTCTATCTCGTCGTCGTCTCGGCCCTGGTGGCCATCATCGCCTACCGCACCTATGGCGCCTTTCTCGCGGCCAAGGTGGCGACGCTCGACGACCTCCGCCGCACGCCCGCCCACACGCGCGGCGACGGACGCGACTACGTGCCGACCAATCGATACGTGCTGTTCGGCCACCATTTCGCAGCGATCGCTGGCGCCGGCCCGCTGATCGGCCCGGTGCTCGCGGCTCAGTTCGGCTACCTGCCGGGATTCCTGTGGCTGCTGGTGGGCTCGGTGCTCGCGGGGGGCGTCCATGACTTCGTGATTCTGACCGCCTCGGTGCGGAGCAACGGCCGCTCGCTCGCAAACATCGCCCGCGAGCACGTGAGCCCGCTCACCGGGTCCGCGACTGCGATCGCGATCGTGTTCGTGATGGTGGTCGCGCTCGCCGCCATGGCGCTGGTGGTGGTGAACTCGCTGAAGCACAGCGCATGGGGCGTGTTCAGCATCGCGCTGACGATCCCGATCGCGCTGGCGATGGGCCTGTGGGCCTACAAGGTCCGCCCGGGCTCGATCAAGACGGTGACCGTCGCGGGCGTGCTGGCGCTGCTGGCCGCAGTGGGCGCCGGCGCGTGGATCCAGGGCTCGCCGCTCGGCGCGTGGTTCATCCATCCCGACCGGAGCATCGCGATCGGCATCATGGTCTACGGATTCGTCGCCTCGGTGCTGCCGGTCTGGCTGCTGCTCTGCCCGCGCGACTATCTGTCGTCGTTCATGAAGATCGGCGCGGTCCTGCTGCTCGCGGTCGGCGTCATTCTGGTCAATCCCAAGCTCCAAATGCCGGCCCTGACGCCGTTCATCCACGGCGGCGGGCCGGTGTTCCCAGGCACGTTGTTTCCGTTCGTGTTCATCACCATCGCGTGCGGAGCGATCTCCGGCTTTCACTCGCTGATCGCTTCGGGCACGACGCCGAAGATGATCGACCGCGAGCGCGACATCCTGCCGATCTCCTACGGGGCGATGGTGCTCGAGGGCTTCGTCGGCGTGATCGCCCTGATCGCCGCCTGCGCCCTGCACCCGGCCGACTACTTCGCGATCAACTCGCGACCCGAAGCGTTCGCGACGCTCGGCATGACGGTGCAGAACCTCCACACGCTCGAAGCTCAGGTCGGCGAGTCGCTCGCAGGACGGCCGGGCGGTGCGGTCGTGCTTGCGGTCGGGATGGCGCAGATCTTCTCGGCGCTGCCGTTCCTCAAAGGGCTGATGGCGTTCTGGTATCACTTCGCGATCATGTTCGAGGCGATGTTCGTCCTCACGCTGATCGACACCGGCACGCGCGTCACACGCTACATGCTGCAGGAAGTCGGCGGCATGGCGGTGCCTTCCTTGCGGAGCTGGACCGGGCTCGCACCCACCGTCGTCTTCAGCGCGCTCGCCGTGATTGGCTGGGGTTACTTCGTGTGGACCGGGACCGTGAGCACGATCTGGCCGATGCTCGGCGTCTCGAACCAGCTCCTGGCGGCGTTCGCGCTCGCGATTGGGACCTCGGTGTTGATCAACACCGGCAAGGCTCGTTACGTCTGGACCACACTGCCCCCGCTCGCGTTCATGTGCGTCAACACGCTCACCGCCGGTTGGATGAACATCGGTGTCAACTACCTGCGCCCCCAGATCCAGGCCGGCGCGCCCAATCTGTGGGTGGCGTTCTGGTCCGCTCCGCGCGCGGCACAGGTCCAGAGTGTGATTACGCTGATCATCATGGCGCTGCTGCTGGTCGTGATCGTCGACAGCCTCGTGCATTGGGCGCGTCTGCTACGCAAGCCGGCGGAAGACGCCACGCCGACGACCGCGGCCGCGGCATCGTGAGCCGCCGCGCGCTGATGGTGACGGCCGCCGTCGCCGCGCTCGGGCTCTGGGCGTGGCGCGCCGAGCTGTTCACCGTCAGCCGACCCGGAGATCGCCCGCGGGCACTCGTGCTCGTGCCCGAGCGGTCGCCGGTCGGCTTCGACGTCGTGCTTCCCGCCGTACCGGTCGGGATGCGACGACTACGTGACGGCGAGGGCGTGTTGCTGGTTCATTACTGGGCGGCCTGGGAACGTCACGCCCGCGAACAGATCGTGAGCCTCGATTCGCTGCGGCGACTGCCGGAGCTCGAGCGACTGCAGGTCGTCGTCGTTTGTTTCGACCCCTTCCCTTCCGTCACTCGTTACGTCGCGCGGCAGCGCCTGCGGCTGAGCGTGTTGCTCGACGGCGACCACCGACTGCGGGCCGCGCTGCCGTGCCCGAGCGTTCCATATACCTACGTGATCGACCACGCCAGACGCATCGCCGTCGCGCAGCCCGGCGAAGTCGATTGGTGGGCGTCCGCCACGCGGACCGCGCTGCTGGGACTGCTCGACGAGCGCGACACATCACGGGCGGTGCCGTTACCGATCTAGGCGCGCTATCGCTGGTGCCTGGGAGTTGTCGGATCGGGAGCGAACGCTTCGGGCTCGGGTGACTTGATCAGAGGTGAGTCGCGCCGAACGAGCAGAGCAAGCGTGTCCCTTCCGATCACCACGGCGACGTCTTCGTAGTCCTGCAGGTGGCGTTCCGCTTCCCTGGGCGACCACCAGAGCTGCCCGATGACATCCGGTCGCAGCACGCCGATCGAATAGGCGTAGTCCCACTTGAGGTGACCCGGGAGGAAGAACGTCATCGGGTTCTGCTCGCCGGCTCGCCTCATGAGACGCCGAGCGACGTGCCGGTCGCTCTTGCCCAGCAGATCGACGATTTTCCGCTCCGAGTAGTAGCCCACGGCCCCGACCGCGGCCGCGGCGACGCTGGCGCCGTCACGCGTCAACTCTCTTGCGGCCAGCCCGATGGCCGTGAGATGCGCGTTGTCGCGAACGTAGGCGGGCGGGTCGAGAAAGACCGTGGCTCGGTAGGGGCTGATCGCCAGCGCCGCGGCCAGGGCGAGCGCCACGGCGCACGGTAGCTCGAAACGTCCCAGGCGCACCCGCGCGGCGAGCGCCGAGATCGGCCAAGCCGCAACCACCAACACCAGCGGTACACCGACCGCGAGGTAACGGTTGCACGCCACGATTCCCTCCCACGCGTCGCCACCGACCCAGATCGAGTACAGGCATAGGATGGCGAACGGTGCGAGAAGTGTGAACAGGAGACGGCGTTCCGAATGGCGCGCGAGAAGTAATCCCGCGATCGGAAGCAACCCGAGCAGTCCGTAGGATTGTGCGAGGGTTTGGAGCAGTACCCAGGCCCCGCGCACGACGCGAAGCCCGGGCGGATAGCCGGTGAGCTTGAGGTAGTAGGTGTTGGGCAGCGGATCGTGGAAGTAGAGCCAGCGGGCTACGGTCTGAATCACCAGTGCGACGACCAGCCCACCGATGCCCAGCTGAAGGTGTCGGATCGCTCGAGGGCGGTCGAGGATCGCGGCCAGGCCGACGAACGCAACGACGACAACCGCATAGTCCATGCGGACGAAGGTCCCGCCCGCCAGAAGCGCGTAGAACCATGGTCCGCTGCGACCAGCGAGCAGGATGGCGGCTGCGAAGGCAGTGAGCCAGGCGAGCAGCCCCACCTCCATGCCGAGGACGGTCCAATAGATGAGGGGATAGTAGAAGGCCACCAGGATCATCGCGACCACAGACAGCGATCGCGGCGCGGCATCGCGCCCGGCCGAGCTCGGAGGACATGCTCCCGCCCGGCTCGCCAAGATCCGCTCGCACGCTTCACGGACGACGAAGAGCAACGCGACGAGAATGACCACGCCGATCAGCTGCACAGCCAGCGAGATCTGGTGCGGTGGGAGTGGTGTCAGATGAACCGCAGCCATCACGATCGTCCAAAGTGGATTCGTGATTCCTTCGATCGGCGGCTCTCCGACGTTCCATGTGAGGCCGTGCCCGCTCGCCAGGTGCCGCGCGTAGCGCATGGACACCATGGCATCCTCGAACAGCGAGAAATAACGCGTGGGGCCGATCACGAAGCTGGTCTTCCAAATGAAGATCGCGTAGTAGACGACGGCGGCGACCACGACGCCTACGGTCGCGAGGCGATGTGGATGGGGCAATCTCGTCGCCGCCGCGATCTCCCGATCGTCGCCGGCCGTACGCTCGGGCAGTCGGCGCTTCACTCTGCGTTCTGCCTGGGTGGCGCGATCATCGTTGCCCGCAACTATATCCAGATTTGAGCCGGTGGATGTGACCTCGCGGGCTCGGCGGACGTTTTAGGATCGAACCTGCCGGCGCATGCGCTGCCCGGCCGAAGTCCTTACGATGAACGTCTCCAACCAAGACTCGGGAGGCTCCCCATGGGTCAGAGGGCCGGCTGATGGTCCCAGTGATCGCCTCCTGATCCACCCGTTCGTGCGAGGCGAGGGTGCATGGAGTTCCTTGTTTGCGGTCGCGAAAACAACCACTCGCTCTACTAGCGACTCGCGGCGCCTGCCGAAAACACTTCCTGTGCCACACCGCACGGGAAACGCAGGTTGGCCCCGCGATCGGTGGACGAAGCGAAGCACCCATCGGAACATCGGTGTACGATCCCGGTCCAGCGCCCTCGAACCTCCCCTGACGAGGAGGTCGTTCCCGATGCCCTCACCCCGCCTCGCGACGTTCGCCGTCATCTGCTGCATGTTCGCGTGCGTGGCCTCGGAGATTTCGACCTCGGCTCCGTCGCCGGTGGCGGGGCGGAAGCAAGACCCCGCGATTCGCTTCGAGCCCGCCGTGATCGAGGCGGACGAGGAATTCACCTGGCACCTGTCGCTGACGCTCACCAATCCGTTGGCCGTGCCCCTGATCGCCGACAGCGGTCGCGTCGTCGTCGAGGGTCTCGGTGAGGGTGAGACGCGCGTCGCTCGAACGAACGAGCTGCCGCTCTCCCGCCTGGTGAAGGACGTCGGAACGCTCGGGCCTGGAACTTCTCGCACGCTCGGCTGGACCGCTCCCGCAACGATCGAGCACGGCCGTGTCTCGATCGAGATCGACATGCACGACTCCTCGGGGACGTCCCATCACCTGACGGCGTCGGCCGGTGTCGAGCCCGGCCTGTACTCGAAGCAGCACCCTTCCGATCTGCTCGTGGTCGGCGGGCGGAAGGTCGAGATCGTGTATGTGGCACCCGCGGATTCTTCTGCACTGCCCGCCCCCGGCGTCCTGCTCGTGCATGGGCACGCCCATCACGCGCGCCAGATGCTCCGCAGAGCGCGAACGCTCAGCCGCGCGGGGTTCGCGGTGATGCTCGTGAGTCAGCCCGGCTATGGTTTTTCGGAGGGGCCTCCGGACTTCATGGGGCTGCGCACGATTGCGGCCACGTCGGCCGCCTTTGACCGGCTCGCGCGGTCGCCGGGGGTCGATTCGACCCGGCTCGGTGCATGGGGTTTCTCACGCGGGGCCACGGTCGTGACGCTGCTCATGACGCGACGCGGCGACGTGCGTGCCGGAGTGGCCCAGGCCGGGATCTTCGACATGTGGGCGGGCTACCGCGGCACCCGGTTCGAGGGCATTCGCGCCAACATGGTCGCGGAGGCCGGTCCCGACAGCTCCGCGTGGCGGGAACGATCAGCCGCGTACTCGGCCAAGGCTCTCAAGGGACGGCTGCTGATCCTGCACGGTGAAGACGACGCGAACGTGCCGGTCGCGCAGGCAAAGGCGTTCTACGCGCAGCTAAAGGCCATCGGCGCGGACGTAGAGGCCGAGTACTTTTCTGGGGCCGAGCACGCGCTGCCGCGGGATCAGGCCAGTGGGCGCGCGATGGAGTTTCTTCGGCGGACGCTGGCTCCCTGAACTGTTTTCTCATGTGACACCGCTATCCGGTTACGTGGTAGGCTTTTCCCCGTGGTCTTCTCTCCACCGGATCCTGCTCCAGCAGACTCCATGAGCGAGGCATCATGCGACGACTGGCGGCAGGAGGAATGTTCTGGCTGAGCCTTTTCGGGCTCGTGCCTGCCGTCCTCGCCCAGAACGCTCGGATCACCTTCTCGGCGATGGGGGACATCCCCTACGGCTCATCCGAGGTGGCGATCCTCCAGCAGCAGATCCGTGACCACAACAAGTACAGCCCCTCCGAGCTCATGGTTCATGTCGGCGACATCAAGAGCTCGTCCTCGTCGTGCCCGGAAGGCGCCTACCGCGACATGGCCGGCTATCTCAAGGCGTTGGCGGTTCCCGCCTACGTCATCCCCGGTGACAACGAGTGGAACGATTGTTCCAATCCGAGCCAGGCCTGGGGCTACTGGGTTGAGCACCTCGGGGACTTCGAGCAGAACTTCTGCGGCGCGCCGGCGACCCAGCGGCAGAGCGTGCGGCACGAGAACTTCGCCTTCGTCAAGAACGGAGTGCTGTTCGTGGGGATCAACCTGGTCGGCGGCTCGGCCATCAGCTCCAGCGAGTGGAACACACGACTTCTGCAGGACGCCGATTGGGTAAGCCAACAGCTCGAGGCCAACGCGGGGCAAGTGCGGGCCGCCGTGGTCTTCGGCCACGCCGGGCCGGGAAGCTCCAGTCACAACAAGTTCTTCAATCCCTTCCGTACCGCGGCCGCCAGCTTTGCCAAGCCGATCCTCTACCTGCACGGTGACGGGCACTCCTGGAAGTTCGACCGCCCATGGCCCGAACAAAACCTCCGGCGCATCCAGGTTGCGAGCGGCGCCTCCGCGGACCCGGTCCAGGTTACAGTGGGGCTTGACGCGCAGAACCCCTGGACGGTCGAACGCAACCCGTTCCCGGGCCCGGTGGTCAACATGGCGCCGTGCGTGGATGTGGGTCCCGATCGGTCGGTCACCTTGCCGGCGTCGGCGTCGTTGTCCGCCAAGGCCACTGACGATGGCGACCCCGCCACGCCCGGGTCTCTCAGCCTGACTTGGAGTCAGGTGAGCGGCCCCGGCACCGTTCACTTCACGACCCCGAACGCGCGCACCACGAACGCCAGTTTCGGCGTCGCCGGCACTTACGTCCTGCGCCTCACCGCCAGCGATGGCGCGCTCCAGACGAGCGACGAGCTCAGCGTGGTGGCCATCGGCGGGCCCGAGCTCGCGATCGGTGACGTGACCGTGACGGAAGGCGACAGCGGCACGCAAGACGCGGTATTCACGGTCAGCCTGGTCCGCGGCACGGGAGCAGCGGTGTCGGTCGCCTACTCGACCGCCAGCGGCTCAGCCAGCGACGGTGTCGACTTCGTGTCGACATCCGGGGTCCTCGGCTTCTCAGGAAGCACGACCAATCGGTCGATCATCGTCCCCGTTCGAGGCGACCTCGCCTATGAGGGCACCGAGAGCTTCTTCGTCAGCCTGAACAATCCTTCCGGCGCCACCATCGCGGATGGTGTGGCGAGCGGCACCATCCTCGACAACGAGCCTCCCGCGGCGCCCATCGTGAGATCGTTCACTCCGATCAGCGGGCCGGTGGGAACGATGGTGACCATCGAGGGCACCAACTTCGTGGCCGTGACCGGCGTGACCTTCCACGGCGTCGCCGTCTCGACCTTCACGGCGAGCTCATCCACCCAGATCCACGCCGCCGTGCCGCCGGGGGCCGGCACCGGCAGAATCGGAATCGTTGCTGCGGCCGGCAGTGCGGAGAGCAGCGCGGACTTCGTGGTCACGGCGCCTCCCCCGACCCTCAGCTTCACTCCGCTCCACGACGCGCACGTTTACTCGGGCAGCACGACCAGCAACTACGGCGCGCTCGCCACGCTCCGAGTGAGGGACGAAACCACCGACTACCGCTCATATCTCAAGTTCGAGGTGACGGGGCTCGCCGGTCCCGTGCAGCGCGCTGTGTTGCGCCTTTACGTCACCGACGAGAGCCCCAACGGCGGGACGCCCTATCTCGTCTCCAACAACTATCGGAACACCACGACGCCCTGGGTGGAGAGCAGCCTCACCTGGGACTTGGCCCCGACCATCGGCAGCAATCCGGCGGGCCTCGCGCCGGGAGCGGCGGTGGTCGATCGCTGGCTGGAGTTCGACGTCACGGCGGCGATTACCGGCAATGGCACCTACAGCCTGGTCTTGAAGAGCAGCAGCACGAACAGCGTCATCTTCAGCTCCAAGGAGGGCACCTATCCGCCGGAGCTCGTCGTCACGACGGCCGTGACGCTGCCCGTCGACGAGAGCGCCGCGGCTACGCCGCAGCACTTGACGCTGCGCTCCCATCCGAATCCGACGCGAGGACGAATGAGCTTCACCTTCGT
>DASQFU010000146.1:0-1645 GCA_035632955.1 Candidatus Limnocylindria bacterium | reverse complement strand
TGGTGAGCCAGGTGCGGTACGCCTTCAGGCGCCACTCGAGCAGCCACGCGGGCTCGCGTTTCTTCTCGGAGATCAGCCGGACGACCTCCTCGCTGAGACCTTTCGGCACAGCGTCGGCTTCGACATCGGTGACGAAACCGTACTGGTATTCCCGGTTGGCGAGTTCTTCGATCGTACGGGTCGCTGTAGTCATTGATCATCCTTCCCCGCCGAGCCCGTCAGGGCTGACGAGGGAACATGCCCTCTACACGCTGAACGAGATGCCGCAGCCGCACGTGCTCTTGGCGTGCGGGTTCTCGAAGAGAAAGCCACGGCTGATCAGGCTCGTGTCGTAGCCGAGCACGGTGCCGTCCAGCAGCCGGAAGCTCCGGGGATCGACGAAGACCCTGGCGCCTTCCGGACCGTCAAACACGTGATCGCCTTCGTGGGGCGCCTGTTCCCAGGCAAACACGTACTCGAAGCCCGAGCAGCCGCCGGCCTTCAGCCCAATCCGCAGGCCGCCCGCGTCCATCTGCTGCTTCGCAAGCAGCTTCAGAATCTGCCGCGCGGCGCTTTCGCGAATCTCGATCATGGCTCCCTCGACGCGGCTGACAACGTCGGCGCGCGGCGCCCGGCCGGCGACGACATCAGCGTGACCGGCGGCGCCGACGGGTCGGGGTCGGCCGCCATCTCCGCAATGCTGCACTCGGCCAGGATCGCCGCGATACGATCCTGGACGCGGCGCAACGGGTCGCGGACGTTGCACTTCGAAAACTGAGCGCACTCGTGGTCGCCGTGCGTGCAGGCGGTCATGGTCAGGGGGCCGTCAATGGCTTCGAGGACGGCCGCCACCGAGGTCTCCGCGGGTGGCTGCGCGAGTTCGTACCCCCCGTGGACGCCCTGGTGCGACGTGAGCAACCCCGACCGTACGAGCCGCGTCAGCACCTTGGCCATCAGCTCGACCGGAATGTCATACGTTTCGGCGATTTCCCGGGCGCTGGCCGCCCGGCGCCGCGGATCGGACGCGAGGTGCTTCATCGCCATCAAGGCGTAATCCGTTTTCTTGGAGAGCCTTAGCATCAATGTCTCAAATATCCGACTAATCTGGTCGTATCTTAATGCGAAACCTGGTGTGGCGCAAGCCGTGGTGTAATTTCTTTTGGGGTGACGCGCGCTAGTCAGGGCCGGAAAACCGCTTTGTTCTTCCCTCCGGTCAAGCCATCTTCACCGCTTCGAGAATCCCGCCTTTCCTCATCCGCCCCTCGTACCTCTTCGCCTGCTATTCCGGAATCCCGAGTTTGGCCACGAGTTGGGCACGAAGTCGGCTGAAGGCGCCGTCGCCAGCGGCGGGTACGGCGCCGTCATCGCGCCGGCCCCATCGTGGCGGCCCTCGCGGGCACGGGGGCGGGTGGGACGCTCGCGAAGGCGATCGCGGCGAGACCAGACGTTCGAGACCAGACGTTATTGTCACAGAGACGCGGCTGGCAGGCATCAATGGCTATCAAGCCGAATGTCCGCTTCTGCCCTGTGCAACGTCTGTGCAACGGATTCCGGGAAACCGGGTCAGGAACAGCTTCGATCCGCCGGTCGATGAGAAAGCCGACCCCGGTTTTCCGAGGTCGGCTGCGATCGGCTTCCGTTCTCCTCAGCTTGAGGGGCTGGCTGC
>DASQFU010000145.1:0-6712 GCA_035632955.1 Candidatus Limnocylindria bacterium | reverse complement strand
ATGTGGTTCGAGCGCTTCGTGATCATCGTCACCTCGCTGGCGCGGCCGTTCGAGCCGATGTCGTGGGGCGTGAACTACCGGATGTCGTGGACCGAGGGGGCGATCCTGGCGGGATCGTTCGCCTGGTTCTTCATGTACTTCCTGATCTTCGTGCGGCTGTTGCCGGCGTTCTCGGTCGCGGAGATCAAGGAGACCCTGCCGCCGCCGATGCGGCGCCAGCCCTCATGATCAAACGTCTCGGCGGTCTGATCGACAAGCTGCTGGCCGGCTCCCCGCAGAAGTACCACGGGGTGATGGGGATCTTCTATTACGTGGACGACGCGACGGATGCGGTGCGCAGCCTGCGCCAGGTAGGCCACAAGGACCTGAGCGTGTTCTCACCGGTGCCCCATCACACCATCGAAGCCGCGCTCGATCACGGGCCGTCGCTGGTCCGCTGGGTCACGTTCGGTGGTGCCGTGCTCGGCCTCACCGGCGGCTTCGCGCTGTGCATCTATTCCGTGCTCTCGTATCCACTCGTGGTCGGCGGCAAGGAGCTGATCTCGCTGCCGCCGTTCGTCATCATCGGCTACGAGTCCATGATCCTGCTCGGCGCGCTCGCGAACCTGCTCGCCATGCTCGCCCTGGCGCGACTCCCGCAGGTCAAGTCGAAGGCGCCCTACGATCCGCGTTTCAGCGAAGACCGGATCGGCATCTGGGTTCCGTGCGCGGGCGAGGCCGCGGCGCGCGTGAGGGAGATGCTGCGCGGCCACGGCGCCGAAGAGGTCCAGGTTCATGGTTAAGCCGGCGTTCGGCCTCGTCGGTGTGCTCGCCACCCTGCTGACGGCGGGAAAGCTCGGAGACGGCTGCGGTGATTTGCGGCGATCGCTGACGGACCTTGCCTATCCGCCGTACCGCGACATGCGACGCACCGTCGTGCTCAATCCGCAGAAGATCGTGACGCGAGCCCCGGACTCGTCGAGCGTGCCGATCGGGGGTCGCGAGATCGAGGTCGACATCATGGAGCGAGAGGCCGTCATCGCGGGGATCCGAAATCCCATGCTCGCCGATGCCGGTTCGATGGCGCGTGGCGAGCGGACGTTCCAGACCATGTGCACTCCATGCCACGGCAAGTCGATGGCGGGAGACGGCCCGATCGCGGCCCACTTCATGCCGCCGCCCGATCTGCTCGGCGAATCGGCGCGCGGCCGCAGCGACGGTTTCATCTACGCCTATATCCGCTGGGGCGGGGCGATCATGCCCAAGTACGGCCAATCGGTGAGCTCCTCGGAAACCTGGGACGTCATCAACTTCATCCGCGCCAAGCAAAGGACCAGCCCGCGATGAGTCACGAAGCGATCCTGAAGGACCTCGCGGGCAAGCTGCCGGTCCGGCCGAACGCGCGCAAGCGCATGATCTGGATGGCGTGCTTCGCGATCGGCATCCTGGCCCTGGTCTATCTACTCGTCACCGAGCCCAGGCGCGCGTGGGGCGCGTACACCATCAACACGCTCTACTGGCTCGGCATCGCGCAAGGCGCCATCGTGCTGGCGTGCGCGATCCGGCTCGCCAACGGGCGCTGGGCGGGGCCGATCATGCGGATCGCGGAGTCGTTCTCCGCGTATTTGCCTTACGGGATCGCGGCCATGGTGGTCTTGCTCGGCGCCGGCATCTGGACCTATCTGCCGTGGACCCGCCACGTCGAGCCCCGCCAGGCGGCCTATCTCAACGTTCCGTTTCTCTACCTGCGGACGCTGCTCGGGCTCGGCTTGCTGTGGTGGCTATCGCGCGACCTGGTCCGCACCTCGCTGCGCACCGACGCCTACCTGCTCAAGAACCACGTCGACCCATCACTCAAGCCCGAGTACGAGAAGCTGAGCGAGAACTGGCGTGGCGACGACGCCGAGGCGGCGTGGCAGCGGGATCGCCTCGCCAAGCGTGCGCCGCAGATCACCGTGCTCTACGCCGGGGTGTTCACGATCCTGGCGTGGGACTTCGTGATGGCGCTGACGCCGGATTGGGTGAGCACGCTGTTCGGCTGGTGGTTCTTCATGGGAGCGTTTCTGAGCGGGATCGCGATGACGGCGTTCGTCGCCACCCAGCTCCGCTCCAAGTACCGGCTCGAGAGCTACATCACGCCGAGCCATTTCTGGGACACCGGCAAGCTCGTGTTCGGCTTCAGCATCTTCTGGGTCTACCAGTTCTGGTCGCAGTACCTGCCGATCTGGTACGCAAACCTGCCCGAGGAGACCGGCTGGGTGTTCCTGCGCTTCGAGGAGCCGTGGCGCACGCTGGGATTCACCGTGTTCACGTTCGTGTTCCTGCTCCCGTTCCTCGGGCTCATGAACATGTACACGAAGAAGAGCCCGTTCTGGCTCGCGCTGTTCAGCCTGATCGTCCTGACCGGGATGTGGATGGAGCGGCACATTCTGGTCATGCCGTCGCTGAATCCCGACCTGCGTTGGGTGGGATGGCCGGAGCTCGGCGTGACGATCGGCTTCGCCGGATTGTTCGGCTGGGCCGTGCAGGGTTTCGTCACGAAGTTCCCGACCGTCAAGGTGGCGGACGTGCTCGCCGCACCCACGGGACACGGCCACTAGCGCTGGTGGCGGCGCCGCCGGACGCGAACACACTGGGCTAGGTGGGAGTCGAACCCACACGTCCGTTAGGACACGACATTTTAAGTGTCGCGCGGCTGCCGGTTACGCCACTAGCCCGCGGGCAGGTTGGCGTCCACCACCCGGCGAGTCAAATCGGCGCTCGCCGGCGCAGGTGTCTCACCGACGCATCCCGCCGCGGTGACCTCAACGCGTGCGCACGAGGCGAAGCCAGGACGATTCTCCGTGGAACGTGGCGCGCGCGAGATAGAGCCCGGCGCCCACTTGGCGGCCGTCATCGTCCACGCCGTTCCAGTGCAGCCGCAGCCGGCCGGCCGGCGCCTCCCGATCGGCGAGCGTGCGGATGCGGCGTCCGAGAACGTCGAACACCGTGACATCGGCTCGTCCCTTCACCGGCAGATCGAGCTCGATCGCGACCGTCTCCGTGAACGGCAGCGGCCAGGCCTTCAATGGCCCCCTGCGTTGCGGTTCGCGCGGACCCTCGAGTAAAGGCAGCGCCGCGTCGTAGGTCGTCACGTCGTCGATCGCCATCTCCACGATGCTCGGATCTCCGAGATCCGCCGCCACGAACCGGACGCGAACCTGGCTGCTCGGCACGCCGAACGCTTGGACCGGGATCGTCAGCTCCTCCCAACCCTCGCGCGGCCCGCGCAACGTATCCACCGGAACCCAGCTCGTTCCGCCGTTGAAACTGATCGACACCGCGAGCCAATCGTCGGCCGACGGATGCCCGATGCGCGGATGGTGGGAAAAGAGCCATACCCAGACGCCGATCCGAGGCAGCAGCATCCCCGACAGGTTCAGCGGCGGGGACGCGAGCGTCGTGACGCCGCCGTCCAGGTCGTGTGCGTCGGGATCGTTCGTGCCGGGATTGCGACCGGTCATGAAACACCAGGTCCCCGATCCGGGCGTGCGATCGGATTTCGGTTCGGTCGGGCCCGGGACGTCGCTGCCGCCGTCGTCGTGCTCGGGCGTCCAGAGGATGTCCCGAGGCCCGCGTGGCGTCGAGATCCCGCTCGGTTGCGCGCGCTCCCACACGCCGGCGGAGGCCTGATCGCCCGCATGTCCCACGATCCAGCCGGTGGCGGTCTCGAATGCATCCCAGGTGTGCGTCGGTGCGAGCGAGATGTTCAAAGTGCCCACGGGGCCGACGGAGTGCTGGAACGATTCCGGGCGATGGCCCGGCGCGTGAATCTCGAGCGGATAGGTGCCGAGCGGCGCGTGCTCGAAACGATAGTTGCCCGCGTCATCGGTGCTGGCGTGGAGCGGAGTCCCGACGAGCTTCAGGTCGGTTTCGGGCAGCGGCGCACGACCTTCACCCGACACCGTTCCCGAGAGCTGCCCGGTCGGGCGCGGCACCATGGTGAGCTGGACGGTCGTGAGCTGATCCTCGGCGACGTGCACGGTGGCAAGCGCGTCGAAGTATCCGAAGCGGTGCACCGCGACCGTATGGGTGCCTTGGCGGGGCGCGAACTGGACCACACCGTCGAGAGGAGCGGCGAGCGAGTCGCCCTGGGTGACGAGGTGCACCATGAAGGGGTTCGCCTCGAGATGCTGGAGCTCTCCATCGCCGGGCCTGGCGCGCCCGGCCGAGCCGTGACCGGCGCAGGTGCACACGTCCGGGTAGCAACAGCAGGCGTCGCCGATCCCGCACCTCTCGAGCCCTGCGTCCGCGAGCTCGACCCGCAGCCGTCCATAGTCGAACGTCGGCCGATACACGTAGAGGCCGCTCTGCATATCGCTCGCGATCACGATGCCGGACGGAAAGTACGGGCACACGTTCCAGACGCCCCCGATCCCTCCCGATGGGCCGGCGTAGGAATCGGCCCATGCAAACTCCGCGGGATGGACCGGATCGGTGATGTCGAGGATTCGGATCCCCTCCGTGTAGCACGCGAGGTAGAGCCGGTTACCGTCGACGTAGGCGTTGTGCACGATCGCCTGCGGGTTGGGAGTGAGGCTGCCGGCGAGCACCGGCGCGGCCAGATCGGCGAGGTCGAAGATCTTGAGCGGCTCGCCGTTCGTTTCGTCGGTGACGTACAGCCAGCGTCCGCTCGGATCCGGCCAGGAGCTGTGGGTCAGGGCCCCCGGATAGGTCCAGGACGCGATCTCCGAGAGTTGCGACGGATTGGTCGCGTCGAGAACACGTTGTCGCCCGGTGCCGATCGACGACGCGTAGACGCGCGTGCCGATCGGGGCGCTGTCATGGACGTACGACGTGTCGGGCACCGGGAACTCCGCAGGCCAGCGGCCGACTTCGATCGGGTTCTCCGGGGTGATCAACGAGAGTACGCGGATTCCGGTCACACGGGTCTCGTCCCAGGTGCCGTTGCAGTAGAGCAGGCGGCGGGGAACGTCCACCGAGACGGTGTGCGAGCGGATGAAGCCGTCGGTGTAGGTCCGCACTAGGACCGGGTGCTCGGGATCGGTCATGCGGACGATCTGGAGCCCCTGGCCAGGCCCGCGACCTTCGGTGACGATGTAGATCCAGTTGCGATAGGACTTCATCTCGCGCCATCCGGAGGTCGGGCCCGGGATGAAGCCGACGCGGTAGCTGTTCGCGGGGTCGGTGACGTTGTAGATGGCCGTGCCGGTCGCGACCCCGAGCAGCGCGTATTCGCGGCCGTCGGAATGGACGTAGGACCAGCACGACGAGTACGGAGCGTCGACGCCCGCGGGCGGAATCGGGAACTCGTCGTGGTGGGCGAGCAGCGTGAGGTTGCGCCCGGGCACCTGCGCGCCGGCGGTCGTGGCCAGCGTCGCGACACAAAGCACGGCCAAGCGGCGAGCAAGGGCGTGCCATAGCGGCCTCATGAAATCGAGGGTGGTCGGAGCCACGGCGTCAGACTATCACGGTGCTGCGGATTTCACCGCAGCCGTGCGCGTTGCCCGCAGGCTCCATCCCGCGATATGCTGCCGGCGTTCCCTTTCCAGCATTGTGAGCATCGCCGTTCGCGCTCGTGCGGGCCGCGACGCGGCGCTGGAAACACGCGCCGCAGGATCTGGAGATGCGGGAGGAGATGGGGTTCATGATCACGATTACGGAGCTCGCGCGCACCAAGATCCTCAAACTGATGGAAGCCGAGGGCCGGTCCAGACTGGCTCTGCGCTTCGCGATCGACGGGCGCGGTCCGGGCGGATTTCGTTACCGGCTCGGGTTCGTTGAGCCGGAAGACCGGCGTGCCGACGATACCGCGGTCCCTGGCGGAGGCTTCGACGTCCTGATCGATCCCGCGAGCGCGCCTCAACTGAGCGGCGCGACCGTGGACTTCGTCGAGGGGCTCCAGGAGAGCGGTTTCAAGATCGACAACCCGAACTCGATCTGGGCCGATCCTCGTTCGGCGGCCGTGCAGCGCATCCTGGATCAGGAGATCAATCCCGCGATCGCCTCTCACGGCGGCTACGTGACCTTGCTGGACGTGAAAGACGATGTCGCCTACGTTGCGTTGCACGGCGGCTGTCACGGCTGCGGGATGGCGGACGTCACCTTGCGCCAGGGGATCGAAGTGCGGATCCGCGCGGCGGTGCCCGAGATCACAGCCGTCGTCGACAGCACCGATCACGCCGGCGGCACCAACCCCTACTATCAGCCCGCGCAGGGTGGATCCTCGCCGCTTGGCTGATTTCGCGCCGCAACGTCGCGGCGGCGCGGCGATGATGGTCGCGGGTCTGAGCATCGTGGGCCTGGTGCTCGGAGCCTCCGTGTGTGGCGCGCACCCTCACGGCCTGCCGGCGCCGCCGCCCCCTGACTCGACTCGATTCACCAGCGCCAAGCGCGGCAATCCTTTGACCTGGTTCCTGTCCGACGCCTGGTACGTGGTCTCGTCTCCGGCGCGGCTCAATCTCAACGGTGCGCTCTGGGCGGCCGGCGTTCTGGGAGCGACCGGCGCGCTGTACGCGTACGACCAGGAGATCTTCGATGCGTCGCAGGACGCCAAGGGGAACGCGGTCTACGATGCGATCATCGACGTCGGTGAGACGATCGAGCCGCTCGGACACATGGGAAGGACGAACAAGTTCTACGTCGTCGGGTTGGCGATCGGCTCCGGCTTCAAGATCCGTCCGCTGGAGACGGCGTGCGCCGAGATTCTCGAGTCCCATCTGGTCTCGGGGGG
>DASQFU010000144.1:0-18616 GCA_035632955.1 Candidatus Limnocylindria bacterium | reverse complement strand
TGCCCCGGGGCAAGTTGAGCCAGTCGTCCCGCGAGCAAAGGTGGCGCCGCTTTCGCCGCAGCGTTTTGCGCTGCAGCTCACCATCGGCCAGGACACATACGACAAGCTGCAGTACGCCCAGGCGTTGCTCAGCCACCAGATCTCCGCGGGAGAGATGGCCGCGGTGCTCGACCGCGCCTTGGACGCGCTAATCCACCAGCTCGAGAAGCGCAAGTTCGCGGCGACTAGCCGGCCGCATCCCAGCCTGCGTCGCTCGACCGTGGGAAAGCGCCATATCCCGGCGGACGTCAAGCGCACGGTCTGGGAGCGGGACGGTGGCCAGTGCACGTTCGTCGGCGCTGCCGGCCAGCGGTGCCCGGCGCGCACCCTGCTCGAGTTCGATCACATGGACCCGGTGGCGCGCGGCGGCCAGGCGACGGTAGAGAAGATGCGACTGCGGTGCCGAGGCCATAACCAGTATGGGGCAGAGTGCACGTTCGGGGCCGGGTTCATGAGCGACCAGCGGCAACTGGCTCGACGCACGGCGGCGGAGAGGCGCGCTCAGGTCGCGGCCCAGCAGTCGAGAGAAGCGGGGGCGCGAGCGAAGGCTGCGGCTGAGCAGGCCAAGGAGCGGGACGTGGTTCCGTGGTTACGACGTCTCGGATTCCGGCCCGACGAGGTGCGTCATGCTGCCGCGCGCTGCGACACCATTCCCGACGCTCCGCTCGAGGAGCGGGTGCGCGTCGCCCTGTCGTACCTCCATCGCAGCCGAGCCGTGAGGAGTCTCGGGCCGGCCCCATGACTCGCCTCGGGGTCACGCAGGGACAGAGCATCTGTCACCGAGCGCGATGCGTGCCGGATGCCTTCCGCTCCGCGTTGCTCAAGCCAAGGCATTGCCTCCGGCCGCGGAGAGGATCGCGCGCATCTCTTCGTGAAGCACTCCGTTGCTCGCCAGCAGCTGCTTGCCCTCGAGACGGAACTCGCCGCCCACGTAGTTCGTCACCTGCCCGCCCGCTTCGCGCACGACTAGCACGCCCGCGGCGAGATCCCAGGGCGCGAGATCATCTTCCCAGAATCCGTCGAAGCGTCCCATCGCCAGATAGCACAGGTTGAGCGCGGCCGAGCCGTCGCGTCGCAGTCCCTGAGCGCGGACGAGAAACGCCTCGAACAGCGGCACGCTCTTCTCCGGATGCTCGCGCACGTCGTACGCGAATCCGGTCACGAGCAACGCGTCCTCGACGCGCTCGATCGTCGAGACGCGGATCGGCTCGCCGTTGAGCGTTGCACCGGCGCCCAAGGAGGCTGAGAACAGCTCCTCGCGCACCGGATCGTAGACCGCCGCGGCCACGAGCCGGCCCGCCACCTCCGCCGCGACCGACACGCAGAAGAACGGATAGTTGTGGGCGAAGTTCGTGGTGCCATCGAGCGGGTCCACCAGCCATCGCACCTGCGCTTCGGCCGTGGCCCCCTCGTGGGCGCCCGATTCCTCGGCGAGCACGGCGTGGTCCGGGAAGCGGCGGCGGATTCCGTCCAGGAGCAAGCGCTCCGAGCGCCGGTCGAACTCGGTGACGAGATCGGTGCGCCCCTTGCGCTCGGGAGCATGGCGGCGCCCGAACCCTTCGAGCAAGACGGCACCGGCATCGCGTGCGAGCTCGATCGCGGCAGCGAGCAGCACGCCGGTCTCGGGGATTCTGCCGGAAGGCGCGCCAGGATCGTTCACAGGTCGAGTCCGGGCGAGCGATACGGGCAGAAGCGGTTGAACGGGCAGTGGCGGCAGCTCACGGGATCGGGCTTGGCCGGAAACTGAGCGGCACGGATGCCCGCGGCGGCTTCGCTGATCCGAAGCCGCGCCGCGTCGATCGTCTCGACGTCGACCATCGCCTCGCCGACGGAACCGGTGGAAACGTAACTGAGCTGGACGCGAGCCGGCGCGACGCCGCGCGTCTCGTGATAAGCGAGCGCATAGAGGCCGAGCTGTCCGGTGCGCGCGCTGCGGCGTGCGCGCTCGGTCGCGGCCACGGGATCCTCGACCTGCGACGTCTTGTAGTCGACCAGGACGATGCCCGCCGGCCCTTCGTCGATCCGGTCCCAGCGGCCCGATACGACGTTCGAGCCGAAATGGAACTTGAACGGCAGCTCGACGCCGAGCGGGGTTCGTCCCGAGCCCTCCTCGCGCGCGACGAACCGGTGCAGCACCGCGCGCCCTTCCGCGAGCCGCCGCTCCTCGTGCTCGCGCGAATAGAACCCCTCGCTCGACCACGAATGCTCGAACGCCTGGAGCACGGCGTCGGCGTCGACCGGGAGTCCGCGCACCCGGCGCTGGAGGTATTCGTTCAGGGCGTTGTGGATCGCGATGCCGTACATCGCCCTGGGGTCGGTCGCGATCGGCACCTGCATGACGTGCGCGTAGCGGTACTTCCACGGGCACGTCAGATAGTCGTCGATCCGCCCGTGCGAGAGCTCGAGCGGCCGATCCTCGGGGAGCGGTCCGATCGTGGGAGGTGGTGGGGACGGGGCTGGGGCGTGGCGCGCGATCGACTCGGACGCGGTCGCGCCCTGCCGCAGGCGTGGCGCCGCCGACAGCTCCAATGCCTCGACCACGAACCGGCTGACTTTGCGCGTGCGCTTGCCGCCGACGTCGGCCGCGTGGGTGAGGACCAGGCGATCGCGCGCCCGGGTCATGCCGACGTAGAACAGGCGCCGCTCTTCGCGCTCGTGCTCGGCCTTGGGGTCCTGGCGGCGGTCGAGCTCGGGGGGAAACGGCAGTGGGTCGGTGCGCGACTTCATCGGGAACCGGCCTTCGATGAGCTGGACCAGATACACGCACGAGAACTCGAGCCCCTTGGCGTTGTGCGCGGTCAGCAGCTGGACCGCGTCGTCGTCGGGGTCGACGACCGCCGCCTGCGGATCGTCGCCGGCGTCGATCAAGAGATCGAGGTGGCCGATGAAGTCGGGCACCCGGTCGCTGATCAGCAGCGGCCCGACACGGGTGACGATTCCGAACAGCTTGTTCAGGTTCTGCATCTGTTCGGCGGCCTCGGCCGTGTCCGTCGCCGACAGCTGGCCGAGCAACCCGCTCTCGCTCACCAGCGCGTAGAGCACGTCCGACGTCGGCCGGCGCGGCGCGATCTCGAGCAGGCGTCGGTTGAGTTCGACGAAGCGCAGGATCGCCTCGACCGAGCCCGGCGACAGCGCGCCCTCCTCGTGGGCGGCGCGCCCGGCGAGCTCGAGCAACGGCCGGTGGGTGCGGCGAGCGGTCGCCGACAGAGTCGCGAGCTCGACCGGATCGACGCCGAACAGCGGATCACCGAGCACGGCGTAAGACGCAGTGCTATCCGCCGGGTTCGCGACCGTGCGCAGCGCGTTCAGGCACAGCAGCACTTCGGGGCGCTGGTAGAGGCCGCGCTGGTTGGCGCGCTGAAAGCGGACGCCTTGCGCCCGGAGCGCGAACGCGAACGGATCGAGATGCACGTGGGTGCGGCCGAGGATCGCGATCTCGCGCGGCGCGCGTGCCCCGGACCGCACCGTCGCGGCGATCTCGGAGGCGACGGCGTCGGCTTCGTCGTGGCCGGTCTCGAACGCCCAGTGCACGACCTCGCCCTCGATCGCGCGCGCCGCGACCAGCCGCTTCGCGAAGCGCTCGGGGTCACGCGCTTCGAGCCGCTCGGGATCGTTATGGCGCACCATCCGGTGCGCGAGATCGAGAATGCGCTGGCCCGACCGGTAGTTGCGCCGCAGCACCAGCACGCGCGCGTGCGGGTAGACGTCGAGGAATCCGAGCAGGTTCTCGATCTTGGCACCGCGGAAGCGATAGATGCTCTGATCGTCGTCGCCGACTACGGTCAGGTTGGCGTTCGGCCCGGCGAGCAGCTTGAGCAGCTCGAACTGTACATGGTTCGTGTCCTGGAACTCGTCCACCAGGATGAAGCGGAAGCGCTCCTGGTACTCCCGCCGCAGATAGGGACGCTCGCGCAGCAGCCGGAGCGCGAGGCTGATCTGCGCGCTGAAGTCGACGCGGCCGTGCGCGAACAGCAGCCGCTGATAGGTCTGGTAGACGCGCGCCTTCTCGAGCTCGGCGGCGGCGCGATCGCGCTTTTCGGGATCATCACCCGCGGCCGCCGCGAGCGCGGCCGCGAACGCCAAGTAGTGCTCGGGCGAGACGTCCTCGTCGCGCGCGCGGTCGAACACCGTCAGCAGGGCGTCCAGATGCTGATCGGGGCGGCCGAGCGGCAGGAAGCGCTCCAGGCCGAGTTCGAACAGACGCTCGCGCAGGAACACGAGCAGGTCGGCGCGCGAGCCGACGCGGAGCTGGGATGTGAGACCGAGCTCGATCGCGTGGTCCCGCACCAGCCGGTCGCCGAAGGCGTGGAACGTGGACAGCGTGGCGCCGACGAACCCGTACGGCACCAGCACGTCCACGCGTGATTCCATCTCGGCCGCGGCCTTGTCGGTGAACGTGAGTGCCAGGATCTCCTCGGGACGCGCCCGTTTCTCGGCGATCAGCCAGGCGATGCGCCGCGTCAGCACCGCGGTCTTGCCGGTGCCGGCGCCGGCGACGATCAGCAGCGGACCTGCTCCGTGCGTGACCGCCGCGCGCTGCTCGTCGTTGAGTTCGTCGAGGATGGCCGACGCCGCGGCCGAGACCGGAGCGCCGAGCGCGCTCATTGCCGCAGGCGCGGCGGCAACGGATCGAGCGGCGCCTGATTGAGCCGGCGCGAGCGTCCGTGCTCGACCACGACCAGGTCCTCGAGCCTGATGCCGAACCGGCCCGGCAGGTACACGCCCGGCTCGACGCTGTGCACCATGCCGGCCTGGAGCGGCTGCTGATTCCCGGTGACGAGATAAGGCTGCTCGTGGACTTCGAGCCCGACGCCGTGCCCGGTGCGGTGGGTGAAGAACGGCCCGAAGCCCGCGCCCTCGATGATGTCGCGCGCGGCGCGGTCCACTTGCTCCGGGATCGCTCCCGCCCGCGACGCCGCGATCCCGGCGCGGCGCGCCTGATCCACGACCTGATAGACGTGCGCCACTTCCGGATCGGGAGGGCCGAGGCAGAAGGTGCGCGTGATGTCGGAGCTGTAGCCGCCGTTCGACGCGCCGAGGTCGAGCAGCACGACGTCGTGCTCGCGCAGCGGCCGCCGAGACGACTGATGGTGCGGCAGCGCCGAATGGGGTCCCGACGCGACGATCGCCCAGGCGTCGGTGTCGCCGAGGCCCGAGAAGCGGTCGAGGATGAAATGCGCGACCTCGCGCTCGGTCATGCCGGGACGCATGAAATCGGCGGCCTCCTCCATGACGTGATCCGCGTTCGACGCGGCTTCTTCCATGAGCTTGAGCTCGAAGGGGTCCTTGACGGCGCGCAGGGGTTCGAGCACGGGCCCGGCGGGCCGGCAGCGTCCCTGCGCGGCGAGCCGCAGCAGCGGTCCCGTGCGCATGCCGTCGCCGACCAGGAGGCTCGGGCCGCGCCACAACTCAATGCCGCCAACGAGGCGGAGGAGCGGGTCTTCATGCTCGTCCCAGACCTCGAGATGCAGTCCCGGGCATTCGGCGGCCAGCGAATCGGCCTCGAGCCGCGGCACGACGCAGAACGGCTCGCCGCGGCGCGGCACCGCGAGCGCGAGCAGCCGCTCGGTCGAACGCGCGACGGCGCCCGTCAACCAGCGGAAATCGGCCGACGCCGGCACCACCAGCCAATCGGCTCCGGCATGCTCGAGAGCCGCGCCCACGCGCGTCCATCGCTGGTTGCGTCGCATGAGATCCACGCCGCTACGCTAGCACCGGCCGGCGGCGAGCGACAACGAGCGGCAACGAACGAGCGACGACGAGCGGCAACGAACGAGCGGCAACGGATGCGGGTCGTCTTGACGCGCATCGTCGCGCACCTACACTGCGCGTGTGGACTCGCGCTCTTCGTGCCTGCGCATGATCGTGCTCGCCGGCGTCGTGATCGTGATCGCGGCGTCGTGCGCCCCGCCGCCGCCGGCGCGCGTGTCGTTCACGTGGGCGATCGGCCGCGCGGAGCCGCGCTTCGATCCCGGGGGGCCGCCCGATCCGGTGCGCTGGGCGATCGAGCGCCTGCTCGGTCGCGGGCTCCTGGAAGAAGACACCAGCGGCGCGATCGTGCCGGCCGCGGCCGCGCGTCACGAGGTCACGCCGGACGGCTTGGTCCACACGTTCCATTTGCGACCGGGGCTGCGCTTCGGCGATGGGACCCGGTGCGGCAGCGGTGACTTTCGCCGCGCGATCGAGTCCAATCTGAACCGCCTCGATCACGCCACCCAGCTCTGGTTGCTCGAATCGCTCGCCGGAACCGACGACGTGCGCGCCGGCCAGCCGTTGCCGCCGCTCGGGATCGCGACCCCGGACGACAGCACGTTGGTGCTGAGGCTGGCACGTCCCGACAGCCTGTTGCCGCGCAAGCTCGCGTTGCCCGGCGTCGCGGTGCCGTGGTCCGCCGCGGACGCGGGTGGGGGATGGCGAAGCGGGCTCGGCGACTACCAGGCGGTTGCGGCCTCCTCCGGTCGCATGACGCTGGTGCGGCGTGACGACGCGGCGACGGCCGGACCCGACACGATGCACCTGCGATTCGCTCGCGGCATTACGCGCGCGCGCGCCTGGTTGCGGGCCGGCCAGGTCGATCTGCTGTGGCCGGTGCCGCCGGGGTTGCTCGCGCAGGGGTTGCCGGCCGGCGTCCACGCCCGATCACGGCCCGCCCGTCCTTCGCGGGGTCTGCTGCTGGTGTTGCGCGCCGACCTGCCGCCGACGTCCCGCCCGCCGGCGCGGCACGCGCTCGCCCACGGGCTCGACCGCGCGGGCTTGCTCGCGGCCCTGGGCCCGCACGGGGTGGCGCTCGCGGCCTGGCTGCCGGGAGGCGAACCGTTCGATTTTCCGCGGCGCGATCCGGAGACCGTGCGCGCGTGGCTCGAGCGCGGCAAGTTCCGGCGCTCGCTGCACGTCGTGATGACGTATTCCGCAGACGGCGCGGGGGCCGAGATCGCGCGCCCGATGCAGGCCGAGTGGGCGGGGCTCGGGCTCGACGTCGAGCTGCGTCCGGTATCTGCGGCCGCGTTCCAGGCGGCCGCGCGCGCCCCGGGCGGCGCGCAGCTCGCCCTGGTCGAGAGCCAGAGCCTGCTCGAGGATCCCGTGGCGGAGCTGGCGGCGCTCGTCACCCCGGCACGCGGACCCGTGATCGGAGGCCTGCGCACGGGATGGCGGACGCGCGAGTTCGACGCCTGGCTCCATCCCCGGGGCGCCACCCAGCCGCTCGACGTCGCGGGTGCCCAGCGCCGACTCGAGCAGGATCAGATCGTTCTGCCGCTCGCCCGGCTGCCCTGGCTCTGGGTCGAGCGGACGGGAGGGTCTGGAGTGCCTTGCCACCCGCATTTCGGGCCCGATCCGCGGCGGGCCGCGTCGCTGGAACCCGAAGATCGGAAAGGGCGTTGACCCGGTCTGACGGGTCCCGTATCGTCTTGACCGACTAGGTTCCGGGCAACGACAAGTTCCTTAGATCTGATTGCGCTGCGCCCGACCTCTTACCGCTGGCGGCGGTCCCCGGTCGTGCTCCACGCACCCTCCGATTACTCCTATCGTTCGTCTCTTCTTTGATCCGGGGATCTCACCGATGAAGGTCTTGCGTGTGCTGTTGGCGCTCGCGGCGACGTGCGCCGCTGCGACACTGGAAGCCTCACCGACCACGCTCGAGCGGGAGTTCTCGTACCCGGCCGAGCGTTTTTCGCTCGTCCCGGCCGGCGGCACGGTCGATGTCCGCGTCGCGGGCGAGAGCAGCCGCGAGTTCACGCCCGGCCGGCCCGACCTGCCGATGCTGGCCGAAGCGATCGAGATTCCGGCGGGCATGCGCGTGACCGGAGTCGAGGTCGTGAACGTCGATGCCGAGCTCTGGGAGCGGAGCATTCGGGTTCCGCCAGCGGTGCGGATCCGCCCCGGGATTACGCCGATCGAGCGCACCGCCGCGGACCCCGCCGTCTACGGTCTCGGTGGCTTCCTGCCGCAGCATCCCGCGGAGTTCGCGACCCAAGGCTCGCTGCGCGGCCGGAACGTCGCGTGGATCCGCGTCAACCCGGTGCGCTGGGAGCCAAGCAGCGGCCGCCTCGAACAGGTCCGGCGGGTCAAAGTCCGGCTGCAGATCGAGCCCCATCACGATCCCGGCCAGGTGGTTCGCGAGCGCGTCGTCCCCGAATGGGAGGATCAGGACCCGACCGCGGCGCGCGCCGATGACGGCGGCCGTGGTGCGCAGCCGTTCCGCGCCACGCAGGTCCCGTCGGTGCTCGGTAGCCCGGTCGCGTACGTGATCGTTACGTCGGACGCCCTGGCGCCCGAGTTCCAGCGCCTCGCGGATTGGAAGACGCAGTCCGGATTGCCCGCGGTCGTGCGCACGCTGTCGTTCATCCGGCAGCAGTACCCGTCCGGCGCCGACGACGCCGACCGCATCCGGCAGTTCCTCCGCGACGCGTACGCGCGCTGGGGCACTAAGTGGGTGCTGCTCGGCGGTGATACCGAAGTCATTCCGGCCCGCCTCATCTATACCCGCTTCTACGGCGGGGAGTACATCCCGGCCGACCTCTACTTCTCGTGCCTCGACGGCAACTGGAACGCCGACGGCGACAGCCTCTATGGCGAAGGCTATCTGTCGATCGTCGATCCCGGAGACAACGCCGACTTGATGCCCGACGTTTACGTCGGCCGCGCCCCCGTGGTCACGGTCGCGCAGGTGGATCAGTTCATCGACAAGACGCTGCAATACGCGAAGACGCCGGTCGGCGACTACGAGCAGAGCGTCCTGTTCTTCGCCGAGGTGCTGTTCCCGCAGGACTGGGTCCTGAACGACCCGACTCCGTCGCTGGACGGCGCCGAGCTGGTGGAAGAAGTGCTGCCCTACCTGAACGCCGCGCCCGGTATCCACTACGCGCGCCTCTACCAGAACTATCTCGATCCTCGCTGGGCGCCGGGTGCGCTCGCCGAGTCGCGCGCGGTGGTGCTGGACTCGCTGGACGCCGGCTACAACCTCGCGGTCCACATCGGTCACGGCTACCGCAACGTAATGTCGGTCGGCGACAACAACCTCAGCAACGAAGACGCGCTGGGGCTGACCAACGGCAACCGGCTCTCGAATCTCTACGCCATCAATTGCACGTCGAACGCAATCGACTTCCCGTGCATCGGCGAAGCGTTCCTGCTGGCGCCGAACGGCGGCGCGGTGACGAACATCGGCTCCACGCGCTTCGACTTCCCAACCGCGGGGCGCAACTATCAGAAGGAGTACTTCAAGCTCGTCTTCGACAGCCTCGTCACGGCGGTGGGCGAGGCGCAAGCGAGGCAGAAGCTGCCGTTCATTCCGTTCTCGACCTACGACGGGGTGAACCGCTGGACCGAGATGACACTGCTCCTGATCGGCGATCCGGAGCTCCGCATGTACACGCGGCGGCCGGCCGCGTTGAGCGCCGCGCATGCGGCCAGCATGGCGGCCGGCGACACCACCTTCTCCGTGACCGTGACCGTCGGCGGCTCGCCGGTGAACGGGGCGAAGGTGACGGCGTACAAGGTCGACGACGACTATCGCTCGGCGTTCACGAATGCCTCGGGCATCGCGGTCCTGAACTTCCGACCCGACGAAACCGGCTCGTTCACGCTGACCGCGACCTCGTTCAACGCCAAGCCTTACCAGGCGACGCTGAACGTCACGCCGGCCGGCCCCCCGGTGCTCGCCGAGCAGAACGTCGTGATCGACGACGACGCGGCCGGCGGCACCAGCGGCAATGCCGATACGTTCTGGAACGCGGGCGAGACTGTGGATCTGACGATCCCGCTGCGGAACACGGGCGGGGCGGCGGCCAACGCCGTCACCGGCAAGCTCTCGACCGGCGATGCGCTGGTCACGGTCGTCAACGCGAACGCGACCTACGGCTCGATCGGCACGGGCGCGACGGTGAACGGTACCGCCTACCGACTCAGCATTCCCTTCACCGCGCAGGACCAGCGCGAGATTCCGCTCGCGCTGCGATTCGTGGACAACGCCGGGCGTAGCTGGGCGGACACGGTGCAGGTCGTGATCCGCTCGCCCGAGCCGCGCCACTTCTCCCACAACCTGGTCGATCAGGGCGGAAACTCGAACCAGCGGCCGGACCCGGGCGAGGTCAACAGCTACTTCGTCAAGCTCCGCAACCTCGGCACCGGTCCCGCGCGCAACGTGACCGCCGTTCTGCGCAATCTGAATCCGGCGCTGGCGACCGTCACCGACAGCACGGGCGCGTTCGGAGACATCGACCCGCTGGCCGAGGCTCAGGGCGACCAGATGCTGTTCACGATCAGCGACACGCTCGCCACGTTCCAGCTCCGCGTGTCCGACATCCACGGCCTGCTCTACACGCAGGCGGTCGACGTGCGCTGGCCGGGCAAGGTGTTGAGCGTGGCCGGGCGCGGCTCGGGCACCTCGATCGACGTCACGTGGTGGCGCCGTCCGGAGCCCGATCTGCTGGGCTACAACGTCTACCGCGGGCTCACCGCCGGCGGCCCGTTCACGCGCGTCAACCTGGTGCCGACCGATCGCACCGCGTATTTCCGCGACATCGGGCTCGCGCCGCTGACGCAGTACTTCTATCGCGTCGCGGCGGTCGACAGTTCAGGGAACGAGTCGACGTTGTCCGACGTCGTCATGACGAGCACCAACCCGCCGAACCACGTCTTCTGGCCGCACGAGACCAGCCAGCGCGCGTTGTCGTCGGTGGCGATCGAGTACATGTATCAGGCCAACCAGATGGACATCGCGATGGCCTCGGACATCGTCTACCTGTGGCACGCGGATGGGCTGGCTCCTGTGGACGCCGACGGCTCGAGCGCGACCTCCGGGGATTTCAGCCTTGCCGGGCAGTCGAGCGGAGCGGGATTCCGTTCCGGTCCCTCGATCGGGCAGCTCGACACGGGCGCGCTCGAGGTCGTCGCGGCGGCCTGGGACTCTGCGGCCGTCTACGTGCTGGATGACGCCGGTGCCGTCAAGCCGGGTTGGCCGTTCTACACGACGGGGGGCAATCTCGACCAGCGCCGCATTTGGTCCGGCGTCGCGATCGGCGATCTCAACAACGACGGCTCGAAGGAGCTGGTGTTCGGCTCGAACGGATACAACCTGTACGCCATGCGCGCGAACGGCCAGGAATGGCGCGACGGCGACGCCACGTCGGCCACGAAAGGCGTGTTCAAAGCGTTCGGTTCCCCGTTCAACTACGGAACTCCGGCGCTGGTCAATCTCGACGGTGACGGCGGCAATCAGCTCGAGATCATCTATGGCGGTTACGACGGCAATCTGTATGCGTTCCGTCACGATGGCACCAACGTGTTCCCGCCCGTTCCGCTCGGCGTTCCCATCACCTCATCGGCAGCCGTCGGCTATCTCGACGGGCCCGGCGATTCCGGATTCGAGATCGTGATCAGCGCGGTCAACGACTCGCTGTACGTGTTCAACAACCTGGGCGTGCGCCGGAACGGCTGGCCGGTCCATTCGCGGGCCCAGGGGGGATCGGACATGCAGACCTCGCCGGCGCTGGCGGACATCAACAACGATGGCTTCGTTGACATCGTTCACGCCACGTCGGACGGCTTCATCAAGGTGTACAACCGAGACGGAACGCTGCAGCCGGCGTTCGCGAACGTTCGCTACAGCACCGCCAGCAGTCCGGCGTCGGCCAGCAGCCCGGTCGTGGGCGACATCAGTGGCGACGGGTTGCCGGACATCGTCATGGGGGACAATGCCGCGACGTTGACGGCGATCAGTGGCACGGGCCAGGTCCTGGCCGGGTTCCCGATCGTGCTGCCCGCCGAGGTCTACGGCACACCGGCGGTGTGCGACTGCGACAGCGATGGTCTGAGCGAGATCGTGGTCGCCAACAACGACGGCAAGGTCTACATGTGGGACTACGACTTCCCGTTCTCGCCGGGCCGCCTGCCGCCGTGGCCTCAGTTCCATCACGACGCGCGGCGCACGGGGTTGTACAACTCGCAGGTGTTCGTCGACGTGGAGCCCGCGCCGACGGGTGGGGCGGCGCCGTCCGCGCTGGAGTTCTCGGCGCCCGCGCCGAATCCGGCCGCCCGCTCGTCTCGGCTGAGCTACGCGGTGCCGAGCGATCTCGTGGGCGGGGAGTTGGAGCTCGCGGTCTACGATCTGCTCGGGCGCAAGGTCCGCACGCTCGCGAGCGGCCGCGCCGCAGCGGGCCGGTTCTCGGTCGAGTGGAATCTGCGTGGCGACCAGGGCGAAGCGGTGGGCGGCGGGATTTACTTCGCGAAGCTCCGCCTCGGCGCGCAGCAGCAGTCGCGCAAGCTGGTGGTGCTTCCGTAGCGCCGGCGGCTTCGGCGGTGCACGGCGGGCGTTTCGATTCCGAGACGCCCGCCTTCGCTTGACCCCGGTCCGGCGCGCCCCCTAGGGTCGCGTCTCCGACCCTACTGTGGCGCCATCCAACCCTTCCACGGAACGCATTCCCGATGAGCGTACGCGTCCGATTCGCGCCGAGCCCGACCGGCCATCTCCACGTCGGCGGAGCCCGCACCGCACTCTACAACTATCTCTTCGCCCGCCGCGCGGGCGGCGTGTTCGTGCTGCGGATCGAGGACACCGACGCGCAACGCTCGACCGAGGAATCGGTGCGCGGGATTCTCGACAGCTTGCGGTGGCTCGGACTGGCCTGGGACGAAGGCCCGGAGATCGGGGGCGGGCACGGTCCCTACTTCCAATCGCAACGCTTGGCGCGTTACCGCGCCTGCGCGGATCGGTTGCTGGCGGCCGGGAACGCGTACGCGTGTTACTGCACGCCCGAGGAGCTGGAGGCGCGGCGCACGGCGCAGATCGCGAGCGGCGAGTCGCCGCGCTACGACGGGCGCTGCCGGCGACTCGATGACGACGCGCGCGTGCGACTCGCAGGCGAAGGACGGCCGACCGCGATCCGCTTCACGCTTCCGGTGGCGGGGGAGACGGCATGGGACGACGTCGTGCGCGGGCGCGTGGCGTTCCAAAACGACGTGCTCGACGACTTCGTCCTGCTGCGCTCGGATGGGCACCCGACCTACAACTTCGCGTGCGTCGTGGACGACCACGAGATGGCCATCAGCCACGTCATCCGTGGCGACGATCACATCTCCAACACGCCGCGCCAGATCCTGCTGTTCCAAGCGCTCGGTCTCGCGCCGCCGGTGTTCGCGCATGCGTCGATGATCCTCGGCGCGGACGGCACGCGGCTCTCGAAGCGCCACGGCGCGACCTCCGTCGCCGCGTTCCAGGATCTCGGATATCTGCCCGAAGCGATGGCGAACTTCCTCGCCCTGCTCGGCTGGGCCTACGACGGCGAGCGCGAGCTGTTCACGCTCGCCGAGCTCGAGCGGCTGTTCGAGCTCGAGCGCGTCAAAGCGAACCCTGCGTTCTTCAACCTCGAAAAACTGGAGTGGATGAACGGGCAGCACCTCAAGCGCCTGGACGAAGCCGAGCGCATTCGCCGGGTGGAGGCGTTTCTGGCCGGGCGCGGGATCTCGCTCGCGGACCGCACGCCCGAATGGCGGGCGGTCCTGGTGCGCGCGATCGGGGATCGTTTGAAGACGCTGGCGGATGCCGAGCGTTACGTCGCGTTTCTGGTGAGCGATCTGGTGACGATCGTCCTCGAAGCGTGGGCATCCGTTCGCGACCGGCCGGACCTCGGCTCCGTGCTCGAGGCGCTGGCCGACCGGCTGGAGAGCGATGCAGAGTACTCGCTCGCGAGCCTCGAGCGGGAGATGCGGGCGTTGGCGGCCGAGCGCGGTCTCAAGCTCGGAGACGTCGTCGCGCCCGCGCGGGTCGCCGTGACCGGCGAGTGCGTGAGCTTTGGAATCTTCGAGACTCTGTGGTTGCTCGGGCGCGAGCGCGCCGTCGAACGAGTGCGCCAAGCGGCCGCGCGCTGGTCGGAAGAGGTGCGGGCAGGGCGGCTTGCCTGAGGATAAGGGGCTTTGATAGATTCCCGCGCCGCTCGAGTGCCCGGTGGTGTAACGGTAGCACGACTGGCTCTGGACCAGTTAGTCGAGGTTCGAATCCTTGCCGGGCAGCCAACCTTCGAGGGATGCGCGGCCCGCGCTCGTGTTCCCTTGACGCTGCGGGATTCGGTGGCTAGCTTCCGGCCCGTTTCGGGAAGCGAGCCCGCGCGTTCCGATTCCGCGTGTGGCGCTATCGTCTAGGGGTCTAGGACAGGTGGTTCTCAGCCATCAGACCGGGGTTCGAATCCCCGTAGCGCTACCAACTCGCGTTGATTCCCCTTCACCCGTCGGGGCCACATCGCTTCGCACGCAAGTGCGCGCGAATCGCACGCAGCGGCGTTCGCCTAAGCTATTTAGCCACAATCCTTGACTCGACTTTCCACATCCTCTTAGAATGTCGCCGACGAAGCGCCCACCTGGGCTGTCTCACCCAGGGAAAAGTTGGCCCACATAACCCAAGACGTGCGCCGGCATCCGGTCGATAACCGGTGCACGGGCGTCGGGCCGGAGTTCGAGACCTCGGGGAGGGGACGTGTCCTTTCCCGGGTTGTTGAGCAGCACGAGCGCAAGACGCCAATCCTAAGGCCGCAGAGATCCGCTGCTTCTCCCTTGCCGGCGTGAGCCCTGTCGGGTCCCACCACGCCCATAGCGCCGACTGGGGGGAGCGGTCCGGAGCTTGCCAGGACGACAAGGATGGGTCTGAAGAGAACGCCGCGCTTCCTATTCCTCACGATCGGCTATGCCGCTCTCGTGAACTTGAGTTTCGTCATTTCCCTCGTGCTCCGCTTCGAGGGAGACGTGCCGGGCCGTTTCTGGGTCGGCTATCTCAAGGTCGCGCCGGTTTTCACCGTTCTCTCACTGGCCGGCTACCAATTGGCCGGGCTGTTCCACGGCCTGTGGCGTTACGCGAGCACGGTCACCCTGTTCCAGGTCTTCAAGGGCGTGACGCTGTCGGCGCTCGGCATGGTCGCGATCGCGCTGTTCACGCCGGACGTGCTGTTCCCGCGCAGCCTGATCGCCATGGTTTGGGCGTGGCAGCTCCTGCTGGTCGGCGGCGTCCGGTTCGCATGGCGGGTCTCACGGGACGGAGTGCTCGGGCCCGCGCCGCGCCGCGCGCTGCGGACGGTGGTGATCGGCGCCGATAACCCCGGCGTCCACCTCATCCAGGAAATGCGTCGCCGTCTTGCCGGACCCGAGGCGCTGACACCGGTCGCATTCATCGACGAGGACGCCCGGCTCACCGGGCATCTGGTCGAAGGCGTCAAGGTGTGCGGAACGATCGCCGACCTGCCGCGCGTCCTGACGGAGGTGCGGGCCGAGATGGTGATCGTCTCGGCCGCCAGCCTACCGGCGCGGGTGGTGCGCGAAATTGCCCGATTCTGCAGTCAGGCGAACGTGCGCATCAAGACGCTGCCCGGACTTTCCGATCTTCAGCAGAACAAGCCTGCCCTGCTGCAGATGCGCGACATCCAGATCGAGGACCTGCTGGGCCGCCAGCCGGTGCACCTCAATCTCGACGAGGTCGCGGGCCTGCTGCGGGGCGAACGGGTATTGGTCACGGGGGCCGGTGGATCGATCGGCTCCGAGCTGGCGCGTCAGGTGGCCGAGTTTGGCCCCAGCGAGCTGGTGCTGCTCGATCACGCGGAGAACGGACTCTACTATGTGCATCACGAGCTGATGGCCCAGATCCCGGGCCTGCCCGTTCACGCGGTCGTGGCCGACATTCAGGACGCCGACGGCCTGGAGCTGTGGTTCAAGCGTTACCGGCCGACCGTGGTGTTCCACGCCGCCGCCCACAAGCACGTGCCGCTGCTGGAGTCGAGCCCGCGCGAGGCGGTGCTCAACAACATCGTCGGCACTCGCAACCTGGTGCAGACCGCCGACCGCCACGGCGTGCGGAAGTTCGTGCTGATCTCGACCGACAAGGCGGTCAACCCGACCAGCGTCATGGGCGCTTCGAAGCGCGTGTGCGAGATGCTGCTCCAAAGCCGCAATCAGCACAGCCAGACGCAGTTCGTCGCGGTCCGCTTCGGCAACGTGCTCGGCAGCGATGGATCCGTGATTCCACTGTTCCGCCGCCAGCTCGAGCGCGGCGGGCCGGTGACGGTGACGCACCCCGAAGCACGCCGCTACTTCATGACGATCCCCGAATCCGTGCGTTTGGTCCTGCAAGCCGGCGCCATGGGACGCGGGGGCGAGGTGTTCCTGCTCGACATGGGCGAGCAGGTGCGAATCCTCGATCTCGCGCGCCAGCTCATCCGGCTCGCTGGAATGCGCGAGGGCGAAGAGGTGGAGATCGTCTTCACCGGGCTACGTCCCGGCGAGAAGCTCTATGAAGAGCTCCATTCGGCGGGCGAACAGACGCGCATCACCAGGCACGAACGCATTCTGGTCTGGGATCTGGATGCCCGGCAGGAGAGCGAGCTGCTCGCCGAAGTCGCGGATCTGGAGCGGCTGTCGCGGGTCGGCGAGGCGAGCGAGATCAAACGCAGCCTGCATCGGCTGGTCCCGGAATACCTCGAGCCTCAGCACGCGCCTTACGAGGTCGCGCCCGCGACCCCCGTGGTCGAGCTTCCCGCCGCCGCCGAACCGCCGGCGCCTGCACCCAAGCCGGCGCGGGACCACCGGGAAGTCGTGCGCAGAGCGCTGGACACCGTGGTCGCCGCCGCGCTGCTCGCGCTGTCGTGGCCGCTCTGGATCCTGCTCGGGTTCGAAGCACGGCGCCGCGGCGTCTCTGACATCCTGACCCATGAGACTCGGATCGGCATGACGCGTCGCGGCCAGCAGCGCCGCACCCTCGGCGCCGGAGCGCGCATCGACCGGCGCGCCTCGGAGCGCCGTACGCAGGATTTGCTCGGCCAGCCGTTCGAATGCGCGCGATTCCGCACCGATCTCGGCCCGTTCAGTCGCTGGATCGGGCGGCGGCGGCTGGACAAGATCCCGTACCTGATGAACGTGCTGCGCCGCGAGATGACGCTGGTCGGGCCGAAGCCCGAGAAGCAGGAGCTGGTGCTGCGGTGGCAGGGCCTGGTTCCCGACTACGCGCGCCGGTTCGGCGTGCTACCTGGAGTCACCGGGCTCGCTCAGGTTTCGGAGTGCGCCGACTCCGACGCCGACGGGGTCGTGCGTCGGGTACACTACGACCTCTATTACATCGACAATCGCTCGCTGCTGCTGGATATCCGCACGCTCGGCCGGACCTTCGGCGTGGTGACGCGCCGGCCACGCGAAGGCATGCCGGTGCGGGAGGCCCCTCGGCCGGACCCCGGCGTGGTCAAGCCGGACCCGGACGTCGTCAAAGGAGTGACGCAATGAAGCGCCAACACTCGATATGGTCCACGCTCGCGCTGGTCGTGATCCTGGGCCTCGCGCCGGCTCCAGCCAGGGCACAGACGCAGTACGTGCTCGGGATCGAGGACGTCCTGACGGTGTCCGTCTACCTCCATCCCGAGCTCGAGCGCACCGTGACGGTGAGCTCTCAGGGCAACGTCACCTTCCCGCCGCTCGGCGAGATCAAGGCCGCGGGCCTCACTCCCAAGGCGCTCGGAGAGCGGCTCGCCGACCGGCTATCGAGCTACCTGCGCCAGACCACCGCCGTCACCGTGACGGTGACACGGTTCATGAGCCGCAGCGTTTACGTCACCGGGGCGGTGGCGACCCCGGGCCGCTACGGGTTCGAGACCATGCCGAGCCTGATCGAAGTGATCGGTCAGGCGGGCGGCGCGGTGCCGAACGCGGACCTGACGCGGGTCGAGGTCATCCGGCGCGAAGGCCCCGGACGAAAGAGCCTGTTCGCGGACGTGGCGGCAGCGATCCGCGACGGGCAGGCGCAACTGCCGGAGCTCAAGCCGGGTGACACCGTGGTCGTGCCGATGGGGCTGGCCGGCGTCGCGGGGTTCGGAGGCACGATCGTGACCAGCGGCGTCGGGGTGCTCGGCGAGGTCACCCGGCCCGGCGTCTATCCGGTCGGCGGCGGCCAGAGTCTCTGGCAGGTCCTGGCGCTCGCGGGCGGCTTCACCCGCAGCGGCGATCTTACGAGCGTGCGGGTCATCACGACCGATGACGGACGGGCGTCGGTGGTGACGGTCAATCTGCGCGCTGGCCTCAATCGCAGCGGCCGCGCGCCGTACGTGGTCAAGGAAGGCGACGTGGTGTTCGTGGGCACCAGTGGCGCGGCGCAGTTCGGGCGTGCCTGGGCGGGTCTGCAGAGCATGTTGACGGTGGCCGGCGATGTCGCGAACCTGATCCTGGTCCAGGACATCCTCAGAAATCGATGAACATGAACGACAGTCGTCCCCCGACCATCATCGACGTGCGCGAGATCTTCCGCGTGCTGCTGCGGCGCAAGCTGCTGCTGTTCCTGCCCTGGGCGGTGGCGGTGATCGCCGGCATCTCCGCGGCGTTCCTGCTCAAACCCGTGTACTTCAGCTCGGTCACGATGGTGCTCGAGACGGCGCAGCCGATCTCGGGCAACCTGAGCGGCATCATCGGCAGCTCGCGCGGCTCCGAATCGCAAGCCGACCTGATGCGCGAGCAGGTCAAGAGCAGCCTGTTCCTGCGCAGCGTGCTGACAGCGAGCGGCGTGAAGAACGACCCGGCCACGCGCGCCTGGGGGCTCAAATCGGCGCGGGGCTACACTGGC
>DASQFU010000143.1:0-2818 GCA_035632955.1 Candidatus Limnocylindria bacterium | reverse complement strand
GTCGTCCGAAGGGGGTTCACGTTGAAGCCGGTACCGTTGCCGGCGCGGCCGGCGCGCGTGCGCCCGTAGCCGAGATGCAGCGTGAGCGTGTCGGGTGCCTGTCCGGGCGCCAGCCAGACCGGAATCCGGATCGTCCGGCCGCCCTGTCTGAGCTCGACGACGTCGCCGCTGATGAGCGCCAGCCGCGCGGCGGTGGCCGGAGATACTAGCGCGGCATTGTCCCAGGTCAATTTCGTGAGCGATTTCGGCAGCTCCTGCAGCCACGCGTTGTTCGCGAAGCGCCCGTCGTAGACGCTCGGGTCCGCACGGAAGACGATTTCCAGTCCGGAGGCTGTTTGCGCGGGGCCTCCAGCAACCGGAGCCGCGACGTTGGCCTGCACCGCCAGGGTTTTTGGCGCGAATGCCGTGTTCGGCACGAGGCCGTCGTGCAGCCACCTGCGCCACTCCCGGTCGAACGGCGACAGTAGCGGCACCGGCGCTGCGGCAATGGGTGGAGGCGCAGGCGCCTCCACCGGTGCGATCTGGGACGGGTTTGTCGGTGCGATCGGAGACGGGGTCGTCGGTGCAAGCCCTCTCCCGCTTGTCGGTGCGGGAGGTGCCGGGGGCGGTTGCATCGAGAGGCCCGTTTCGCGGGACCAGTGTTCCCGCACGAGCTCGTACCCGGGGCGTTCCCGATCCCCGATGGCGGCGATGACTTCGTGGGCGGATTTGCCGCCGTAGAGCGGCGCGATCAGCGGCTGGATGATCGTGACGGTGCCATCGTCCGAACGCACGTCGCTCCAGGCTTCCAGGAAGTGCGCCTCCGGGATGTGCCACTGGCACAACGCGGACGTTTCATCCTCATACAGGCCGAGATGCGCGCGCACCGGCACCCGCTGCATGGCGGCAGCGACGTTGAGATCCGCGGGTGCCGTGTACACCGGGTTGCCGCCGAGGATCAGCAGAAACTCGACGGTGCCCGCCCACATCTCGCCCACCAGTTCCTGCAGCCCGGCGAGCTGATTCATCGGCTGCGCCTCCGCCGTCTGCGTGTACACGACGGTGGCGCCCACATTGCCGAGCGCATCGTTCATCGCGTGCGCCAGCGCATGGACAATCGGCGACTGGCCATCGCCCGCAATCACGACGCTCTGTCCCCGATGGGCCTGCAGATCCTTCACCAGCAGAGGCATCCACCGGCTGGCCGCCTCGGGAACCGGTGGCACGGCGGCACCACCGACGCCGAGCTGCGCCGCGAGGGCACGTGCGAAGCCTTCGACTTCCGAGGGGCGCAGCGGCAGGCGGTGATCGGCCCTCGACCCGGTGTTGGTCGGCGTGCTTTCAACCGCGTAGAGGCGATTGGCCTGCGCACGGTCCCCGTCGACCCTCCGCCGCGAGGCAAACGCGCGGGCGTGTTTGAGGCCGGCGGCGCCGGTGCAGAGAAAGTCCGCGTCGAGCGACAGAATGACCGTGGCCTTTTCGATGGCATACTGCGCGTCCGCGTACTCGCCGAAGGCGAGCCGGCTTCCCTCGCGCGCATTGTGGCGGCCGACCGGCTCCCACTGGACCCACTTGGCGCGCGGATACTGCGCGAGCAAGCCGCGGAGCTGGGCTGCCAGCGTAGGCGAGGCGACCGTCTCCGTCAGTATCCGGAACCCGACGCCCTGTGAGGGCTGCTGGCTGGCGAGCATCGACTGCGCCGCGCCGGCAAAGGTCCCAAAGGAACGAATGTCGCCGAGATTGGTCAGGGTCTGTGACCGATCGGGGTCGTAGAGACCAAGAATCGCCGCCTGCGCAAAGACGTCGGTTGCGCCGCGGCTGGAAGGATGATCCGGATTCCCCTCGATTTTCGTCGGGCGCCCTTCGTGGCTCTCGACGAGGAGCCCCATTCCCGCCCCACTCATCGGCATCGCGGTCGCGTAGAACAGCGGCTTGCCGGGCACGAGCTCCTCCGGCTGGCGCACGTACGGCACGAGCTCCTCGTTCGGCTGCCGGGTGCACGCGCTGACGCCCGCCAGCGCGAGCGAGGCGCCCATCAGCTTGAGGAAATTGCGGCGGCCGACGGGGTCGAGCCACTCCGACGCGTTTTGCGGGAACTCGCGGTGAAGGAATTCCTTGAACTCCGGCGTTTCCGCCAGCGACTCGAGACTTCGCCAGTATTCCCGGCCGCGGGTGTTGTCCAGCTTCGCCCGCAGCGCGTCGATGTTGTGTCCCGTCGTCATGAGCGGCTTACCGATGGCACGTCGAGCAGTTCGTCAGGCTCTGAATGCCGTACTCCTGCACGAGTCGTGGACCGAGCACCGACTGCGGAACCGATGGACGATAGCCCATCGTAAAGATCTCGCTGCGAGGGCGGACAAACTGCTCCGGCGAGCGGTGGCATCCGAGGCACCACTCCATCTGGAGTGAATTTTCCTGGAGCATCAACGGCATCTGGTCGACCCGGCCGTGGCACGTCTCGCACCCCATCCCCTTTTTCACGTGAATACTGTGGTTGAAGTAGACGAAGTCCGGCAGGTCGTGCACGCGAATCCAGCGCAGCGAGCGGTCGTCGCGGAAGCTCGCGCGCACCGGCTCGAGGATCGGGCTGTTGGCCCATAACTGCGAGTGACAGTTCATGCAGGTCTTGGTCGGCGGGATACCGGCAAACGAGGAGGTCTCGACCGACGTATGGCAGTACCGGCAATCGATGCCGTCGTCTCCCACGTGGTGCGCGTGGCTGAACTGAAGCGGCTGTCCGATGAACTCGTTGGCGCGCGTCACGTACGACGAACGCCCGAGGATCATGATGAGGCCGATCAGCCCGCCGGCGAGGAGGAGCACGCCGGCAATACTGACC
>DASQFU010000142.1:0-25894 GCA_035632955.1 Candidatus Limnocylindria bacterium | reverse complement strand
GGTGTAGCGCGCCTGCTCGTCGTGCCCCGAGCCGCGCGTGAAGTAGACGCCCTTGGGGTCGCGAACGCCGGGAAGCGTGCGATAAGGAATGCCGTCGCCATCGACGTCCCGGTAGCGCTCGAACGACGGCAGCTTCGCGAGCGCTTCGTCGCTCAGCACTTTGCCCCGATCCCACGGTTGCTCGGGGTAAGGGAACGGATCGCTCATCCAGTTGTTCATGCCGAGGTCGAGATCGGAGAGCACGAACACCGGCGTCTGCAGGCGCTCCGCAAGATCGAACGCCAGGAGCCCGAAGTCGAAGCAGTCGCGCACCGAGCTCGGCAGCAGGATCGGATGGCGCGTGTCGCCATGCGAGAGCGAGTGCACGAACGAGATGTCGGCTTGCGACGTGCGCGTCGGCAGTCCGGTGCTCGGACCGATGCGCTGGATGTCCCAGATCACGGCCGGAATCTCCGCGTAGTAGCCGTAGCCCGCGAACTCGGTCATCAGCGAGATTCCGGGGCCTGAGCTCGACGTCATCGCGCGCGCTCCCGCCCAGCCGGCGCCGAGCACCATGCCGATCGCCGCGATCTCGTCTTCCGCCTGGATCACGGCATACGTGGCCTTGCCGGTCGCGGGGTCCTTGCGGAATCGCTCGAGATAGCCGGTCAACGCTTCGATCAAGCTGGATGAGGGCGTGATCGGATACCACGTCACGACCGTGACGCCGCCGAACATCGCGCCGAGCGCGCCGGCGGTGTTGCCGTCGATCAGGATCTTTCCCTGCGTCGCGTTCATGGGCTCGAGGCGGAACGGATCGCGCTTGTTCGCATGCTGGCGCGCCCACTCCCAGCCGGCGCGCACCGCCTGATGATTGAGCGCGAGCGCCTTGGGCTTGTGACCGAGCTGCGCGTCCAGCGCGCGTTCGATCTCCGCTTCCGAGATGCCGAGCAGCTCGGCGAGCACGCCGACGTAGATCATGTTGATCACGAGACGCCGGAGCCGGACGTCGGTCGTGATCGGCTCGATCAGCCGCTTCATCGGCACGGCGTAGACGAACCGGTCGTCGGGGATCGCCGGCACCTGGATCTGATCGTTGAGCACGATCACGCCGCCCGTCCCCATGCCGGCAACGTCGGCCGCCGCGGTCTCCGGGTTCATCACCACCAGCAGATCGGCGTCCTTGCGTCGCGCCAGGTAACCGTCGCGGCTGACCCGGATGGTGAACCAGGTCGGCAGGCCGGCGATGTTGGACGGAAACAGGTTCTTGCCGCCGACCGGAATCCCCATCTGAAAGATGGCGCGCAGCAGCACGGTGTTGGCGGTCTGGCTGCCCGAGCCGTTGACCGTCGCGACCTGAATGCTGAAGTCGTTGACGACGTTACTCACTGCATTCCTTCCTTTACGGCCGACCCACGGCCCGACGCCTGTCGAGAATAGCTCACGTGTACAGCTCGCCCATCGTCAGTCGGGCCGGTTTGCGCACGTGCACGTAGGCCGAATTCGCGGCCACGGCTCCCTCGCTCGAGGCGGTGATGAGCAGCTTGTACTTGCTCTCGTAGGTCGCGATGTCCCCGCACGCGAAGATCCCCTCGACCGAGGTCCGCATCGCCGAGTCCACGGTGATGTGATTGCCTTCGGTCGCGATGCCCCAGCGCTTGACCGCGTCGAGGTTGACCGCGGCCCCGATGTTGACAACCAGATAGTCGCACTCCAGCCGCAAGGGCTCGGGAGCGCCCTTGGTCTGCGCAACCACGGCCCGGAGCGCGCCGGCCTCGGCGACAAGCTCGCGCACCCGCGTGTTGAAGTGGCGCGGAATCTCCATCTGATTGACGAGGTCGATGTTGGTCTCCATGCCGGTGAAGCGGTCGAGCACTTGGAGCATGGTCACGTGCGCGCCAGCCTCGTGCGCGGATTGAGCGCTCTCGAGCCCCGAATCGCCACCCCCGACCACGACGACACGTTTACCCGCGACCTTGGATTTGTCCGGCATCCGGTAGGTGAGCGCATCCTCCGACAGCTCTGCCTCGCCGGGCACTTTGAGCCGGCGCGGCTCGAACGCGCCGCCGCCGATCGCCACGACGACCGCCTGGGCCGGATAGCGGTGCTGTTCTCGAGTCACGACGTCCTGTGCCAGCAGCTCGAATCCAGCGTCGGCTTCGACGCGGCGCAAGTCGAGCACCTTCTGGTTGCCGACCATCTCGACCTCGAGCAGGCGGGCGTGATCGATCAAGTGTCCGGCCAGCTCGTTGGCGATGATGTGATGGTACCCGGGCCAATCGTGCACCGGCTTGTCGCCATAGAGCGAGATGAGCTGGCCCCCGACGCGGCCTGCGTCGACGATCAATGCCGACATCTTCCGCATCCGACAGTACATGCCGACCGTGAGACCCGCGGGTCCGCCGCCGATGATCACGACTTCGTGCAATCGCCCTCCAGCCCGCGCCCGGGTGGCGCGACAGTGCGGCACCGTCGTCCACGTGCCGATCCTACACCACGCTGGACCGGCTTGACCCTGCTCCGGCGAGCCGATAGCGTTCCGCTCGTCATGGCGATTCGCACGGCTTCGCGCATCGAGCCCTCGCACGAGATTCTGGCGGCGACGCGTCATTGGCTCGAAGCCGCGCGCGGCGCGCTCGGCTCAGAGTTCCTGGCGTGCTATCTCACCGGCAGCGTCCTCACTCAGGGATTCGATCCGAAGCGGTCGCACGTCAACGTGCTGCTGGTTTCTCGCGCGCTCGGTCCCGACGTCCTCGACGCGCTCGCGCGCGCGATTCCCGACACGCGCAAGCCGCCGCATTTCGATCCGCTGTTCATGACGCAGCGGCAGATCGAGAAGTCGCTGGACACTTTTCCCGTCGAGTGGCTGGAGATCCAGGAAGCGCATCTCCTGATCGAAGGCCAGGATGTTCTCGCAGCGCTGGAGGTGCCGCCCACGTATCTGCGGCTCCAGTGCGAGCACGAGCTGCGCGGAAAGTTCATCCAGCTCCGCCAGGCGTACATCGCCCGCGCGAAGCATCCGGATCAGCTCGAGCCCGTGTTGCGAGCCAGCGCCAGCAGCTTCGCCACGCTGTTCCGCACGTTGTTGCGGCTGAACGGCGAGGATCCGCCAGCCGACGCCCCCCACGTCATCGAGCGCATCGCCGACATCTACCGGCTCGACGCCGAAGCGCTGATCGGCGCCTACCTGGTGCGCTACACCGAGCGCCGCTACACCGGCGCCGATCTGATCGACCTCTACCGAAAGTTCCTGGTCGAGGTCGAGCGCCTGGTCACCGCGATCGACGAGATGCGCGTTCCATGAGCCCGCGGCGCGCCGCGGCGCGCCCGCAGCTCCCGAGCTGGAAAGGGTGGATGATGGCGGGGCTGCTGCTCGCCGTCTGGGCCCCTTCCCCTCCCGCGATCGGCGCGCCGCCCGAGAGCGTCACGCTTGCGGCCGAACCGGAACCGGACCGAGGCACTCCGCGCGCGCTGAACGCCGTCGTCGTGGCGGCCGAGGACGAGCCGGCGGTGCCGGCGCCGGTTGGTTTCGTCAACGACGTCGCCGGCGTGATCGACGAGGCGACGCGGGCCAAGCTCGAAGCGTTCCTGGATCAGATGCGGCGCAAGACCGGTGTCGAGTTCTCGGTCCTCACCATGCGCACCACGGCGCCGATGCTTCCGAGCGATTACAAGACACGTGTGTTCGAGCGTTGGGGGCTCGGCGCGCAGGGCAAGGACAACGGCCTGCTGATGCTGGTGGCGCTCGAGGAGCGTGAGGTGCGCTTCGAAACCGGTTATGGCCTCGAAGGCACGCTGCCCGACGGACTGCAGTCGCGCATCTTTCGCGAACTGATGGCACCGCGCTTCCGCACCGGGGACTACGGTGGCGGGATCGTCGCCGGCGTGCTGGAATGCGCCCGCCGGATCGCGAAAGAGCAGGGCGTCACGCTCGAGTGGGACGGGCGCGAGCTACGTTACGACCGCGACACCACGTCCCAGCGTCTTCCGGCGTGGGCAGTGCTGCTGTTGGCGCTCGGGATCTGGATCGTCCTCGGCATTGCGGTCGGAAGACGGAGGCAGCGCCGGCGGCGAGGCTGGTTCAACGATGGTGGCTGGGGCGGCTGGGGTGGCGGCTTCGGCGGTGGTTTCGGCGGTGGATTTGGTGGTGGATTCGGCGGTGGTGGTGGTGGCTCGTTCGGGGGATTCGGCGGCGGCGCGAGCGGTGGCGGTGGCGGCGGAGGGAAGTGGTAGCTTGTGCCGCTCCCTCCCGCGTCGCGGAGCAGAAGGGCGCAGGACTGCTCGCAGCACTTATAAGGAGGCGTCAGGATGAAGCGTGGTGGTCTGATCGTTCTCGCGGTGGTCGCTCTGCTGCTGATCGGGGTCGGCGGCTGCCTGGTCGGCAACTACAACCGGCTGGTCACGACCCGCGAGTCCGTGAATCAGCATTGGGCACAGGTCGACAACCAACTCCAGCGGCGGAGCGACCTGATCCTGAACCTGGTGGAGACCGTCAAGGGAACCGCGAGGCAGGAGCAGGCCGTGTTCGGCGCGATCGCCGACGCGCGCGCCCGGATGTCCGGCGCCCGGACCCGCGAGGAGCAGATCGCGGCCGGTCAGGCGATGGACACGGCGCTCGGACGCCTGCTGGTCGTGGTCGAGAACTATCCCCAGCTACGCAGCAGCGAGGCGTTCGTTCAGTTGATGGACGAGCTGGCCGGCACGGAGAACCGGCTGGCGACCGAGCGCAAGCGATACAACGACGTCGTCCGCGACTACAACGTGCTCGTGAAGCGGTTCCCGACCAACCTCTACGCGGGAATCTTCAACTTCAAGGAATCGCCTTACTACGAGATCCCGCCCGAGGCGCGGCAGGTGCCGCGTGTCGATTTCGGCGGAGTCGATAAGCCGTAGCGCGGGCCGAAGGCCCCGGCGCGGCTCTTCAGTCGGCGCGCTCGGCGACGGCCTCGCCGTCACGCGCGGCGCGTAGCAGCGCTTCGGCGACGGCCGACTCGAACGCCCCGCCGGCCAAGGTTTCCGCATTCGCTTCCGGTGCCGAGGCGCCGCGGCCGCGCGCCCCGAGGTAGCGTAGCGCGGCGCCGAGCAACGCCGCCGTACGCCGGCGGTTTGGCGCCGGCTCGGGTTCGGACTCGATGCCGGCGGCCGCTTGAGACAGCGCCGCGAGCTCGGCGATCAAGCCGGTGGGATCGTCCGCAACCGCCCCGGCGAGCGCCGCGCTTCCGGCGTCCGAGCACAGCCACGGACCCAGCGTGACTCCGGCGCCGAGCAGTGCGCGCTCGCGCGGCGGCAGCATGAGCACGACGGCCGCGTCGGTGACCCACGTCCGCGCTTCCTGCCGCGCGCAGTTCGAGTCGGCCGGCTCGGCGACCCGGGCGCGCGCCGCCAATGCCGCCACGAGACTGTCGGTTTGCGCCCAGGCGCGGCGCGCGTTCGTGAGCGCCGCCGCCGCGATCTCGCACAGCGTGGTCAGCACCTCGACTTCGAGCGGGCTGAGCGCGCGCGCGTCCGGCCGCTCGTCCGCGACCAGCACGCCTTCCAATCCTTCCGGCCCGCACAGCGGCGCCATCATCGTGAACCCGTGTGCGACGAACGGCCCGAGCTCGGCCCTCAGCTCAGGCAGCCGTTCGAGCTCGTCGCGCCGAACCGGTCGTCCGAGACCGAGCAGCACGGCCGCGAGATCCCCTTCGGCGCGCACGGCGAGCGCGGCGATGCGCTCGTAGCCGGCCCCGCGAACGGCGGCGGGCGCCAGCGCCTCGCCGTCACGCCCGCGGCGAAGCAGGCCGACCGCCTGGACGCCGAGATGGCATTGCGCGGCGAGCAGCAGGCGGCTCGCGAGATCATCCGTGTCGAGCGTGCGGTGCAGGTCGCGCCCGAAGCCGACGGTCAGCTCGCGCAGCCGCTGCTCCCGTCGCAGGTCGTGATGGGCGCGCTGCACTTCCTCGCGCGCACGATTCAGCTCCAGCTCCGCGGTGCGGCTCCGCTCCCGCGCTTCGCGCGCTTCGCCGGCGCGGATCAGCAGGCGTTTGATCCGCGCGATCAGCTCTTTCGGGGAGAACGGCTTGGTGAGGTAGTCGTCGGCGCCGCGCGCGAGCCCCTGGAGACGCGCTTCGGTCTCCGCGGCCGCCGAGACCAGGACGATCGGGACGGTGGGATCCTCAGGGTCCTGGCGCAACGTTTCGCACACCTCGAGCCCGCTCTTGCGCGGCAGTCGCACGTCGAGAACGACCAGGTCCGGCCGCTCGGAGATCGCGCGCCGCAGCGCCTCGTCGCCGTCGCCGGCGGTCAGCACGCGGAAGCCGTGCGCGTGAAGCGCGATCTGGAGCAGCTCGACGACGCGCCGGTCGTCGTCGACGACCAGAATCGACGGCGCCGCGGCCGGGGCGATCACGCCGCGCTTCATGGCCGCTCCTGAATGCCGGCGCGGCTCAGCAGCCGGTCGAGCGCCTCGAGCTCGAAGGGCTTGCGGAGCGCGTGGGTGATGCCGGCTGCGCGTGCCGCTTCGGCGTCCGCCCCGTCGCGCACCAGCGCCACCAACGAATGCCCGGCGCTCTTGGCCTGCTCGGCGAGCGGGCGCAGGAACTCCGTGCCCCGTTCGTCCGGTAGCTCGATGTCGGCGCACACCAGAGTCCAGCGCTGGCGCGTGAGCGCGCGACGCAACTCGGCGGCGCTCGCCACGGCGTGAACGCGGAACCCTCTCTGCGCAAGGAGTCGGGAGAGGAAGATGCGCGCCGTCAACGAATCTTCCGCCACCAGGGCTTCCCGCGCGCCGGGAGCAGACGCGACCGGGCTGGGATCGGTCCGGCGCGGAGCTGCGGCATCGGCATCCGCCGCGTGGAAATCCGCGGCGTGGGAAGAGGCTGTCGGAGTGCTCGCGGCGCGGGGATCGATCGCGCAGGGATCGAGCGTGCCGTGCTCGAAGGCGCTGCCCGTGGGGCGAGGTCGTGAAGGCTCCTCTGGTCTCGCGGGCGCAAGCTCATCCGGCGGCGCTGAGGCCGGCTCCGTGGTCGCACCAACGCCAGCCTCCTCACCGACCGGCTCGACGTCTTCGGGGCGCAGCACGAACAGCTCGGGCGGAGTGTGCGCCTTCGCAGCAGATCGCTTCGGCGGCGCCGGCGCCGCGTTGGGAGCGGCGACGTGGGGCTTGCCCTCGCGCCGGACCGTGGAGGAGACCCACAACTCGTCGAGCGACGGCGGCGCGACCGGATGAAGCACGTGCCGTGGGTCCACGATCCAGTAGCTCTCGCCTTCGTCGCTCCGCACCTGGCGATGGAGCCCAGGCACCGGCCCGGCTCCGGCCACGGTCGACTTCTCGGCGGACATGCGCCAGATCAGTCGGTCCGCGACCAGCAAGCCGCGCTTGAGTCCGAGCCCGATCAGCACAGCGGGGCGTTCCGAGAACTCGCGCACGGGCTCCACATAAGGCGCGAGCACCGGATAACGATGGCGGCGGGCCGTAGAGTCGATCGCTTCAGTCGGGATCAATCGCACCCGGACGACCGCGTGCCACGGCACCGCCAAACCAAGAGTTCCTTGTTCCACCATGAGGAAGGTCTCGCGCTCGGCGAGCACCGGCGCGCGGATGACCCAGGTCCCATTGCCGTTCGCGCCGGGGCCGAGATTGGCGTCGGCGCTCTCGAGCACTTCGGAGGCCGCGACGACGCCGGCGTGCGCAACCTGATCGAACGTGAGCTCGAGCACGCCGTCGTCGTCCGAGAGACGCGGCGGGCGAACCGGGCCGCCGTCATCGGTGAGCCATTCCACGGCGGCTCGAACCGCCGCCGCGACCGCGACCGAGATGTGTCCGCCGGGCGCACGGCGTGCCGTGCCGCCGGCCACGAGCAGGTCGCGCAACGCCTCGGCGATCGGCACCGCGCCGGTCGGCAGCGTCACCACCCGCGGCGTCTCGCGTTCTGGATTCATGGCCGTTCCTCGCGGCGGGCGCGCGGCGTTTCGCCGAGCAGCTCGTCGCCGCCGATCAGCCGCAGCGTGGAGGGACGCTCGGGCTCCGGCGTCTCGACGGCGCTGGGCTCCGGCGGCGAGAGACGCACCAGCAGGCCGCTGACTTCCGCGGTCTCCTCTTCGAGTCCGCGCACCAGCCGCTCGGCCGCGCGCGAGACGCGTTCCGCCGAAGTCGACAGCCGCTCGCCTTTCTGTGCGGCGTCCTGAATCATCTCGTGGACCCGCGCGAGCAAGCGATCCAGGTCGCGGCTGCTGCCCGCCGCCTCGTCCGGCGGCTGCGGCAGCAAATCGAGCTTGAGCCCGACCCGGTCCCGCACGGCGCGCATGCGCTCGACGGCGACCGCGACGCGCATCTCGACGTCACCGGAGAGGCGCGTCACCGCATCGGTCGCACGGCGCACTTCCTGCGCCAGGCGCCGCAGCTCCTCGGCTTGTCCGGAAGCGCCGGGGACATGCGTGGCATTGCTGGATCCGAGGGCCGCGTCGAGCGCGATCAAGGTCGCGCGGTTACCGAGGATCTGCACGTGATCGACGACTTCCTGCACGCGCAGCAGTCCGCTCGCCAGGTGCTCGACGCAGTCCGCGGAGGTCGTGACCAGCTCTTCGATCGCGGCGCGCGCCGCCTGCCGGTACGACGTCGTATCGTCCCGGTCCGGCTCTGGAGCACGACTGGTGGCCGCGTTCTCGAGCTCGCTCGAGAGGCGCTGCAGCTCCCGGACCGTGGTCAGGAGAGCGGTGGCGCCGACGAAGCCGCTCTCCGCCTGCTCGGCCGACTCACGCGCATCGTTCAGCGCACGACCGAGCTCGCTCGACACTTTGCGGACCGCCTCCTGATTCTGCTCGCGCACGTCCTCGAGTCGGCCGAGCCCGCGATTGAGCAGCTCCACCGGAGGAGCCAGCAGCCCCGATTCCCCACGCACGGGATTCCAGCGCTCGGTTTCGACCCAGCGCTCGAGCGACTCGCGCAGCAGCGCCAGTCTCTGCCGCACGACGCCGAGCTCTTCGGTCGCGCGCACCGCCTGGCGGTGCTGCATGATAAGGAGCTGGATCTGCTGCGTGAGCTCGGAGAGCTCGCCCCAGCCCGCCCCTGCAGGCAGGCCGCGCAGCTCGGACACCTGGCCGGTCGCCACGCCGCGCACGAGCCCGCGCACGTGAATCACGATCCGAGCGTTCAACCACAGCGCCAGCGCCCCGCCGACGACGATCCCGAGCAAGGCTGCGCCGGCGAGCCACGCCATCATCGCCGGAGCCGCGACGCCGGCGTCCGGCTGCGACTGCAACCCGAGGATCACCCACATTCCGGCGGCGGACACGAGCGCGCCACCCAGGCATCCGATCCACAGACGCAGTCGTAGCCCTAGAGGAGTGTCGGATTGGGAAAAGGACGTCTCACCGAGAGGCGGCGTGGTCATTGGGGTGGGCGGGATCCGGGATGCGTTAGCGGAGATGCGAAGTCTGGTCTCGGGGTCGCAAGGGATATGCCCCGAACGTCTCGAAATCAGGTCGAGGCCGAGAGGGGCATCGCTCGCGACTGTACGACTTTCGCCAGCCCGCGTCCGTGCAGGACGCGACGGGTCAGGCAAAAAAAGTGAGGCGAGGCTATCTTGCTGCGCCGCCGCACGGTCGTGCCTCGGCGGTTATCAAGTTCTTTTCCTTGGTAACAAATTCATTGCGAATTTCGCATGGCCCGAGGCCGCGGCTTCAATCCGTCGCGGTGGACGGAACTCGTCGCGGCTGGCGACGTTCGTCGGGGCAAGAGCCCCCATGCTCTGGGCCATCCCACGCGAACTGTCGGTCAATGCGACGATTCCAGACCCCCCCGAGCGCCCCAGCGTACTCGCCAATCTCTTCAAGCGGCGCCCAGACGCCCGCTTTGGGTCCATGGCACGAACGATGCGGAATCCACGCTCTCGAGGGAATGAAATGGCGCCCGACGGCCTACGAAGGTCGGACGCGCGCGGACTGAGGGAACGATGAATCCACGTCACTACGTCGACCTCAAAGAGACCAGTCGGAATCTACAGCCGACGTACTACTTCATGATCAACTGCCTGCTCTACAGCCGCATGGAGACGGGCCTGGTCTCGAATCAGGATTTCTACGACGAGGACGTCAACGTCTACCTCGCCCACCTGCTCCACTCGTTCGTGAACCCCGAGTACGTGGAGCAGTCGAAGAAGTTCCTCTCCAAGTACGACACCGACGTGTTCCGGCGCCTGTCCAACTCCAGCGACTCGCGCCTCAAGTACCTGATCTACAAGACCAACGCCGACTTCCTGTTGGTCTCGATCGGCATCTTCGACAACCCGATGGGCCCCGCCGGCGCCCGCGCCAAGGCGCAACCGAGCGAAGAGGCCTACATCGGTCGCGGCAAGACGTACTACCACTTCGCGTACTCGTACAGCCAGCAGGTGCACCGGCGCAACGCGGCCGTGACCGAAGTGCTCGAGAAGCTTTCGGTCGGATTCGACAAGTACCTGCGCATTTTGTCCCACATGCGCGGCGAGTACCTCGATCTGATGAAGCGATTCTCGAACGGCGAGGTGTATCACCTCGAGCGCTCGATCAACGAAGACACCCAGAAAGAGCTGCTGCGCCTCAAGCAGGACGAGCTGCTCGAGCTCTACAGTCTGTGGAAAGCCCAGCCTTCGCCCGAAACCGAAGAGAATCTCGAGCGGGTGGTGAGCGAGATCCGCCAGTTGAACCCCGACTTCAAGTTCGAGCTGCCCAAGCGCTGAACCAGCGTCGCGCCTGCCTCGAGCCGAGCGCGGGCGCGAACGAGGGGCGACCTACCTCCGCCCCTTCTTCCGAACGGCGAGTGACCCGGTCCACGGACCGGGTTTCGCTGTTTGAGGCCGGCCGTTTCCGCCCTGAACGCCCGGGCAGGCGAATCGTTCGGACGTCCCTTTCGGCTGTCCGCGCCTCGAGGCGATCCCATCTAATCGTCTAGGTGCGCACGCACGACGCGAGTTTCCTTGCGGTGTCGATCCCCTTCCACCTCCGGATGGAAAGGGGCCCCTCGATGAAAAGTCACGTGACTACTTCTATCGGCTCCAGGTCATGGAGCGCTCGGGGCAGAGCGAGGCGATGGGAATGACCTCCGGACGCCGCGAGATCGCGGTGGCGGCTCTGTTCCTCGGAGCGCCGACTCCGAATCCTGCGGCGGCCGGGTCGTCGATCATGTTCCGCCTTGGCCGGCTCGAGTACGTACGGCTCGCGATCGTCGACGCCACGGGTCGACGAGTGCGGACGCTGCACGAAGGCATGCTGCCGCCCGGCGAGCACACGCGCCGCTGGGATGGAACCACCGACCGCTCGGGCGACGTCGCGCCCGGCGTTTACTTCATCACGCTGGAGTCGTCGGCAGAGGCGTGAAGACGCAGAGGCTCGCGGTGATGCGGTAATCGCCGCGATCGAGAAACCGCGGAGGGGCCGGGCGCTCTGCCCGGCCCTTTCGTATGAGTCCCGAGCCTCAGCGCCGCGGGATCTCGTAGTTCGGGGCTTCCTGCGTGATCGTGACGTCGTGCGGATGGCTCTCGCGCAAGCCGGCGCCGCTGACGCGGACGAAGCGCGTCCGGGTGCGCAGCTCGTCGATCGTCGGCACGCCGCAATAGCCCATGCCGGCGCGCAGGCCGCCGACGATCTGGAACAACGACTGCGCGATCGACCCTTTGAACGGAACCCGGCCCTCGATACCCTCCGGCACGAGCTTCGAAAGCTCGTCGGTGCTCTCCTGGAAATAGCGCTCGCGGCTGCCCTTCGCCGACGCCATCGCCGAGAGCGATCCCATGCCGCGATACACTTTGTACGAGCGTCCTTCGTAGAGCACAACCTCTCCCGGGCTCTCCTCGGTGCCCGCGAACAGGCTGCCGATCATGACCGAGTGCGCTCCCGCGGCCAGCGCCTTGACGACGTCGCCCGAATACTTGATCCCGCCATCGGCGATGATCGGCACGTCGAACTCGGCCGCGCCCTTTGCCGCCTCGAGCACCGCCGTGATTTGCGCCATTCCCGCGCCCGTCACGACCCGGGTGGTGCAGATCGCGCCAGGGCCCATGCCGACCTTGATCCCGTCGACGCCGAGCGCGCTCAGCGCCCGCGCGCCTTCCGCAGTGCCGACGTTGCCGACCACCAGGTCGACCGCCGGATACTCGGCGCGCAGCCGCTCGGCGGCCTGCAGCACCCCGCGGGAATGCGCATGCGCGCTGTCGACGACCAGCGCGTCGACGCCGGCCTTGACCAGCTCGGCGGCGCGCTCGTAGTAGTCGCCGCCGGCGCCGACCGCCGCCGCCACGCGCAGGCGGCCGAGCTCGTCCTTGCACGCGCCCGGATGCTTGATGCGCTTCTCGATGTCCTTGACGGTGATCAGCCCGCGCAGCGTGCCGTCCGCGTCGACGACCGGAAGTTTCTCGATCCGATGCCGCGCGAGGATCGCGCGCGCCTGCTCGAGCGTGGTGCCGACCGGGGCGGTGATCAGGCGCTCGCGCGTCATCACTTCGGACACCTTACGGTCAAGATTGTCCTCGAAGCGCAGGTCGCGGTTGGTCAGAATCCCGACCAGCTTCCCCGACTCGGTGATCGGCACGCCCGAGATGTGGTAGCGATCCATGATCCCGTGCGCCTCGCGCAGCGACGCGTCCGGTCCGAGCGTGAACGGGTCGACGATCATGCCGCTCTCGGAGCGCTTGACGCGATCCACCTGGGCGCTCTGATCGGCGATGGAGAGATTCTTGTGCAGAACCCCTATGCCTCCTTCGCGCGCGATCGCGATCGCCAGCTCCGACTCGGTGACGGTGTCCATTGCGGCGCTGACGACCGGAATGTTGAGGCGAATGCGGCGGGAGAAGCGGGTGCGCGTATCGACGTCGCGCGGGTGGACTTCCGAGAGCCGCGGCGCCAGCAGCACGTCGTCGAAGGTCAGGGCCTCGGGGCCGACCTTGTCGCTCCACTGGACGCGATCGCTCATGCCGCGCGGGTCTCCCGTGGCCGGGTCGCGGTGTCGCGGGCGCCGGCTCGACTCATGGGGCCGGCAGCGGCGGCGACTCGGTCTTCTTCTCCCGATCCAGACCGAAGTAGTAGTTGGTTCCGACCCGCAGCTCCACGACCCCGAGGTTGCTGTTGAAACCCGACGGAAACTGCTCGTCGCGCTCCGCCACCACCATGTGTCCGGCCACCGAGACCTCGATGCTGGTCGACGTCAGCGCCTTGAGGAAGCGCTCGACGCCGATCTGGCCGGTGGCGCCCCAATAGATGCCACGATGCAGATCCTTCGTGTCCGGATCCTTCAAGACCTTGCGGCGGTTCTCCACCCACACGCGATAGAGACCGGGACCGGCACCGAGATGGTAGTGCCACGATCCCCGCTGCACGAGGAACTGGCCCTGAAACGACAGCGGCACCAACAGCGTGAGGTAGCGATCCTTGCTCGTGTCGCCCGGGAAGTTCGGGTCCGGGAACGGAACCGATTCGGTATTCGAGTACGCGGCCCAGGTGAACCCGGGACTGAACTGCAGCCGGAACCACGGACTGGCCACGTAGCGGAAGTTGCCGGCGAACACCAACCGCGGTTGCGCGCCGGCGGAGTAGTCGTCGGAGAAGGCGAAGTACGATCCGCCGAGCAGACCTCCGACTCCGCCGCGACCGGGCGCCATTCCGGTGGGGTCGGCCGCAAGGCACGGCGAGGCGGCCGCGAGCACCGCCAGGGACGCGATGCCCACCCAGCGAACGCGTGCGATCATGCGATGGAGACTCCTGTTCCACGTAGGGAACCGGTGAACGCCCGGTGCGATGAGCGCGGGAGTATAGGAACCGCTCTAGGGGGTGTCAATGACGCGGTCGCACTGTCGACGCGGTCGTCGCGCTGTGGTCGCGCGCATGTGCGCAACGTCTCGAATAACCTGCCGGCGGGCGTCCCCGACGGCTTGGAACCGAGCTTGCGAGTGTGTATCGAGCGACCTCCGGACCGGGATCCCACCACCAATCCGCAGCTCGATCCTCACCCCGACCCACCGAGCACACGTACTCGACGACCGTTCGGGGCCGGCTGCCAACCGGCCCCTGTCCCGGCTCCTGCCGATCCACCGAAGGCGTCGAACCCGGCCCGAAATGCGGTCGGGGCCGCGTCTCTCGGAACGCATCACCGGCGGGCTTGGCGCGTTGACACTCCCGGGGGCGGCTCGTACACTGCCGCACTTCATTCTCGCTGCTGACGCCGGGACGGCTCCGAAGATCGGGCCGCCCGGCGATTGAACGTTTGGGGGAGCTGATGACGCGTGCCGACCAGTGGAAGCTGGCCGCCGTGGTGGTCGCGACGGGTTTGTCGTTCTGGTACCTCTACCCGAGCTACCGCTACTACAGCATGACTCCCCAGCAGCGGGAGGCCTTGCCCCCTTCCGAGCTCTCCGATCTGCGCAAGAAGGCCGTCCATCTCGGCCTCGACCTCCAGGGCGGCATGCACCTGGTGCTCGAGGTCGATCGTTCGCGATTGAACGCCGCCGAGGCCGAAGACGCGACCGACCGCGCGATGGAGATCATCCGTAACCGCATCGATCAGTTCGGCGTCGCCGAGCCCCTGGTGCAGCGTGAAGGCGAGGACCGGATCGCGATTCAGCTCCCGGGCCTCACCGATCGCGAGCGCGCGCGCGAGCTGCTCGGCAAGACCGCCTTGCTCGAGTTCAAGATGGTGCGCACTCCGGAAGAGACCAAGGCGCTGTTCGATCGCCTCGACGCCTACCTCGCCGCGCGCGGCGCCAGCGCCCGCGTCGACACGTCGCTGCGCCGCATGCCGCTCACCGGCCATTTCCTCGATGCCGGCAACTCCGGGTTCATCCGCGATCAGGACATTCCGGTCGTCCGGCAACTGCTGGCAACGCCCGGACTCGATTCGATTCTCCCGGCCGACACCGAGCTGTTGTGGAGCGACGAGGAGCAGGGGCTCAAGGGAGTGTCCGGGCGCTCGCTGTACGTGGTCAAGCGGCAGCCCGAGATGACCGGCGGCTCGATCGCCACCGCCGAGGCTCGGGTCGGCTTGAGCCAAACGGATCCCAGCGCCTGGGGCGTGAGCGTGACGATGACGCCCAAGGGCCGCTCCGACTTCTCGCGGGTCACCGGCAGCAACGTCGGTCGCTTCATGGCGATCGTGCTCGACGGAAAGGTGTCGTCGGCGCCGATCATCCGCGAGTCGATTCCCTCCGGCGAAGCGTCGATCACCGGCAGCTTCGACGTCGAGGCGTCGCGCGATCTGGCGATCGTGCTGCGCGCGGGCGCACTGCCGGCGCCGGTCAAGATCCTCGAAGAGCGCTCAGTCGGGCCCTCGCTCGGCAGCGACTCGATCCAGCAGGGATTGACGGCGGGTCTGGTCGGCACCGTGATGGTCGTGGTCTTCATGTCGATCTACTACCAGCTCTCAGGCGTGATCGCGGTCGCGGCGCTGATCCTCAACGTGCTGTACGTGATCGCCTCCCTCGCCGGCTTCGGCGCGACGCTCACGCTGCCCGGCATCGCCGGGCTCGTGCTCTCGATCGGCATGGCGGTCGACGCGAACGTGCTGATCTTCGAGCGCATCCGTGAGGAACTGCGCACCAAGAAGACCGTGCGCCAGGCGGTGGACCTCGGCTACAACCGGGCCTTCCGCACGATCTTCGATTCCAACCTGACGGTGATCCTGAGCTGCGTGTTCCTGTTCCAGTTCGGCACCGGACCGATCAAGGGTTTCGCGGTGACCATGATCATCGGCCTGGTCGCCAACGTCTTCACCGCCGTTCTGTTCACGCGCATGATCTTCGATTACATGCTCAGCCGCCGTAAGGTCGAGCGACTGAGCATCTGACCCCCTACCGCCTCGCGCTCGCGAAGCGCGAGGCGTGAGACCAACAAGGCGACGTCCATGATCCAGCTGCTGGTCGGCACCGACATCAAGTTCATGAGGTTCCGCCGCACCGCCTACCTGATCTCCGCCGCGCTGGTCCTGGCGACGGCGATCTGGCTGGTCGTGAACGGTGGACCGAACTACAGCGTGGATTTCACGGGCGGGACGCTGGTGCAGATTCGCTTCAGCCAGGTGCTCCCGGCCGACCAGGTGCGCGCGGCGCTCAATCAGGCGGGATTCCAGGGATACGAGCTGCAGCAACTGGCCGGCGAAGCCCGCAACGAGTACATGCTGCGGCTGCCGGTCGGTAACCAGCAGGACCCATTCCAAACCATCCAGCAGACGATCGCGTCGCGATTCCCCGGGGTCACGGTCGAGCACCGCCGCACGGAGAGCGTCGGGCCGAAAGTCGGTAGCGACCTGCGCGAGAAAGCGATCTGGGCGATCCTCACGAGCCTCGGGGCGATTTTGCTTTACGTCGGGTTCCGCTACGAGTTCAAATTCGCGCTCGGCGCCGTCGTCGCCCTGTTCCACGACGTGTTCCTGACCCTGGGCGTGTTGTGCTTCACGAACCGCGAGGTCTCGTTGACGGTGTTGGCGGCCCTGCTCACCACCGCCGGTTTCTCCATCAACGACAAGATCGTCGTCTTCGACCGGATCCGCGAGCGCCACAAGGCGCTGCGCAAGGAGAAGCACTCCCGGATGATGGACATCGCCGTCAACGAGACGCTGTCGCGCACGATCGTCACCAACATCACGGTCCTGCTGACGGCGCTCGCGCTGCTGTTCTGGGGCGGAGAGGTGCTGCGCGACTTCTCGCTGGCGATCACGGTGGGTATGCTGATCGGAACGTATTCGTCTATTCTGCTCGCGAGCGCGCTGGCGCTCGACATCTGGATCTGGCTCGACCGCCGCAAGGGCATTCAAGCCGAGTAGGACTCGCCGGCCGATGAGGAGATCGTTGCGCTGATGCATCGCATGGGTTCGGCACACGTGATTTCGCGCCGGTGGACGGCGCTGGTAATGATCGGCGCCTTCGCCGTCTTCGGCGCGCTCGGCTGCGCCGAGCGGATCACGAGCGTGGACCCGTCCTTCACCACCGTCGAGGGCGTGCCGTCGCCCTCGCAGCTGGTCGTGTTCGCCGATCTCCCGAACCAGGGGTACGTGTATCGCGACACGTTGGAGTCGGGGCCGAGCAACGGGGACTACCTGCTCGAGGTCCGGGACTTCTATACCTTCGGGCCGGGCGTGGTCCGCGGCATGATCTTCGACTACACGCCGGCCGCCGCGTATCAGGTGTTCCGGCGTACCGGCAACGGCGGCTTCCAGCAGATCCGCGATTTCCGGCTGACCGAGAAGAAGCAGTGGGTCGATTCGCAGAGCGAGCTCTACACCTTCTTCGACACCACACCGGCGTCCTGGCCGAGCGTGACGTACGTCGGCCGCGGCGTCGTCGCCGATGCGGTCACGCCGAGCTCTCCGCTCACGAACGTCGCCGACGTCGTGCTCGCGGACGTCGACACGGTCCACTACGAAGGGGAGCGCTTCCCGAGCGACTCGCTGTTCACGATCGAGTGGTTGCCGGTCGCCGGCGCCGCCGGCTACTGGCTCCAGGTCTATCAACTTCGCGCCGATCTGCGCACGTTCAACGAGCGCGCCTTGAGCGGAGCGCCGGCGCCGATCTACGCCGACAAGGCGACCGACTTGCTGGTCGCCTATGTCCCCGCGCCTTTCACCTCGTATCAGCTCGGGACCGCGGGCCCGCCAGGAACGAGGGTCCTCCATCGCCGCCAGACGTTTTTCAACTTCCAATACGTGGTGCGCGTCTCGGCGGTCGGCTCTTCCGGGGAGTTGCTCGCCTACACCGGCGAGAATTCCGATGTGGCGGTCCAGCTCTTCGCCGACGAAACGTACATCGTCTACCCGATCGGCGGCGTCGTCGTGTCGCCGACCGCGGACCTCGATCCGGGCCCTAACCGGCAAGGCGCTTCACGCGCCGGAATCTCCGCGCGCGCCATCGAACCGATGCTGCCCGACCTTCGCATCGTTCCCCGCGCGGCCCTGCGCCTGCCCTGATCCCGTCGCGGCCGGTTGACCCGGCCGCCGCGCTCCGCGAACATCGCTGCGCTCGGCCATCCTGCCGCCGGGCCTGACCCAGCCACGCGGAGGAAAGATGTCGTTCGCGGCGTTCACGCTGATTCTGATCGGGCTGCTCGCGACGCCCGCCCTCGCGCTCGCCCAGGCCACCGCTCCCGGCGTGCGCGAGTTCGGGATCGCGCGGCTCAAGTATGGCGGGGGCGGGGATTGGTACGAGGATCGCGGCTCCTTGGTGAACCTGCTGCGCGGCGTGCGCGATCGCACGAGCATTCCGGTGGCCGGAGACCGCGAGGCGATCGTCGAGCCCGGCGCGGCCGCGCTGTTCCAGTACCCGTTCGTGTTCGCCTGCGGACACGGGAACATCAAGCTCACGCCGACCGAGGTGCAGAACCTGCGCCGCTACCTGACCTCGGGCGGGTTCCTGTGGGTGGACGATGACTTCGGAATCGACGAGTCGTTGCGGCGCGAGATGCGGCGCGTGTTCCCGGACGCTTCGTTCGTCGAGCTCCCGTTCTCGCACCCGATTTTTCACGGACTTTACGATTTTCCGGCGGGGCTGCCGAAGATTCATGAGCATTCCGGCGGTCCGGCGAAAGCCTTCGGGATTGTTCAGGGGGGAAGGCTGGTTGTATTCTATACGCACGACACCGACCTGGGGGACGGCCTGGAAGACGCGGAAGTCCACCGAGATCCCCCGGAGAAGCGTGAGTCTGCGCTGCGCATGGCGCTGAATATCGTGCACTACGCCCTCACCCACTGAGCCCTCCGTTCCCCTCGGGCCGCCGCCTAGAACTCATGAGCCACCGCGTGCCCGACAAGACCCTCGATCCGGTTCTGAATCGATGGCACCGCGCCTACCGCCGGGCGCTGGTGACGCGACACGCACTGCGTGCGGCCGCCGGCTGCATCGCGGCCATCGCGGTGATGGTGCTGGCCGGGCTGGCGCTGCCGGTCAATGAAGGCAGCGCCTGGCTACGGCTGGCGGTCGTTTTGGGCCTGTGTATGCTCGCGATCGGGGCCGGCGTCGCCGGCTTCCTGCGCCGCGTGCTGCGGCTCGATGCCTACCTGCAGCTGGCCGAGAGCCGCTTCCCCGAGCTGCGCTCCTGGCTGCGCAACGCGCTCGAGCTCGAGCGCCGGCCTCCGGAGCACGGCTCCCGTGAGCTCGCCGGTGCGCTGGCAGCCGAAACGAAACGCCGGCTCGAAGAGGCGCCGCTCGCGAGGCTGACGCCCGCGGTCGGCGCCAAGCGCCCCGGCCTCGCGACCGCCGCAGCGGCGGCCGGGCTGGCGGCGGCTGCGTTGCTGGCACCGCTGCCGACGGCCCGCTCGTGGGCGACCCTCTGGGATCCGTCGTCCGCGGCCCCGCCGGTGCGGCTCGAGGTCGAGCCGGGCTCGGTCAAGCTCAGCCCGGGCGCGGCACTCGCCGTCCGCGCACGGATCTGGGGCACGGAGCGCGCGCCGCGGCTGCTGCGATCCGGCCAGGCGGCGGTCACCGCCGTCGCCGAGGGACCGCTCGCGGACGGCGGGCGGCTGTGGCGATTCGATCTCGTCCAGCTCACGCGCGATCAGGACTATCAGGTGCGCGTGGCCGCCGTCACGAGTCCTCGCTACCGCATCTCGCTCGCCGGCGAACCGGCGCCCGTGAGCTTCGAGATGGAGTATCGCGCGCCCTCGTACGCGCGTCTGCCCGTGCAGCGCGGCACCGCGACCCGCGGCGATCTCACGGCCCTCGCCGGCACCACCGCGCGCCTGGTCGTGACCTTCGACCGCGACCTGACGGCGCTGAACGCGACGCTGCCCGATGGCCGGGCGCGCCGCTGGACGCCCGTCACCCCGCGCCGCTGGCAGGGCGACGTGCCGGTCGCGCGCGCCGGCCAGTACGAGCTGCACGCCGTCGCGTCGGGCGGGGAGAGCCGTTCGCGCTATCGCATCACGCCGGTGGACGATGCTCCGCCGGTGCTGGTGGTGCGGCTGCCGGAGGGCGACATGGACCTGCCGGCGGGCCAGCAAGTGCCGCTCGAAGCGCTCGGCCAGGACGATCTCGGGCTCACCGAGCTCAAGCTCGAATACCGCAAGGACCCGGCGGCGCCCTGGGCCGAGCTTCCGCTCGCCCGCTTCGAGGCCCGGCCGCGCGAGGCGCGCGTCGCGTCCCGGTGGGACGCCTCGGTGCTCGCGATGCTGCCGGGCGAGACCGCGACGTTCCGCTTCGTGCTGTTCGACGACAACGCGATTCGTGGGCGGGGCCGCACCGAGAGCCCGACGTTCGAGCTGCGCTTCCCCTCGCTCGCGGATCTCTACGACAACGTCGATGAGCGGCAGAACGCCGCGCTCACGACCCTCGAGAAGGTGGCCGACCAGGCCAAGGAGCTGCAGAAGTCGTTGGACAAGCTCGGGCGCCAGCCGTCCCAGCGCGCGGCGCCGCAGTCTCCCCAGGCGTACCAGCGCAGCGAGGAGCTCAAGACCGCGCTGGAGCGGCAGGCTCAGCTCGGCCAGCAGATCGACGAAGCGGCCCGCGACCTGCAGCAGAGCATCGACCAGGCGGCCGAGCGGCAGGCGTTCGATCAGGAGCTGATGCGGAAGCTCCGCGAGCTCGGGGAGCTGGTCCAGCAGGTGCAATCGCAGGAGTTCAAGGAAGCGATGCGTCGTATGCAGGAGGCGATGGAACAGCTCGATCGCAACCCGCTCGAGCAGGAGCTGCCGCGCTGGCGGCAGGAGAATCAGGAGATGCTCGCCAACCTGCAGCGCACGATCGAGCTGCTGAAGAGGCTGCGCGAAGAAGAGCGCCTGCAATCGCTCGCGCAGCGCGCCGAAGAGCTCAAGGCACAGCAGGACGCGCTCAACCGCGAGCACGCAGGCGCAGAGCCGAAGCGCGACAAGGAGAGCCCGCGCAGCCAGGAGGAGAAGAGCCGCGACCAGGAGGCACTGTCGGAGCAGCAGCAGCGCGCCGCCGAGGAGAGCGAGCAGCTCGCCCAGGAAACGAGGGAAGCCGCGGGCGAAATGGAGCAGCAGGACGAGCGCGAATCCATGGAGAAGGCGTCCGAGGAGATGAAGTCGGAAGCGGCGCCGGCGCAGCGCGAGGCGGCGGAATCGTCGCAGCAGAACCAGAAGCAACAAGCGCAGAAGTCCGGGAGCCGGGCGAGCCAGAGCCTGGAGCGTGCGGCGAAGCGGATGCGGCAGGTGGCGAAGTCGCACCAGCAGGAGCAGGAGCAGCTCGACCTGGCCGCGCTGCGGCGCGCCGCACAGGACCTGGTGTCGTTACAGCGCTCGGCCGAGCAGAATCTGAAGACCGGCGAGCCGCTCGAATCACGCGCCAACCGGCAGACTGATCTCTCCGAAGGCACGTCGCGCGTCGCCGACTCGCTGTTCACGCTCTCGCGCCAGACCCCGTTCATCAGTCCGCAGCTCGCTCAGGCCCTGGGGCGCGCGATCAACCAGCTCTCGCAGTCCGGGCGCGAGATGGGCGGCGGCAACCGCGCCGGCGGCGACGAGTCGGGACGGCGCGCGAGCGAATCGCTCAACGAGGCGGTGCTCGAGTTGCGCGCTTCGGAGAGTTCGATGTGCCAGGGCCAAGGAACCGGCGAGCCGGGACCGAAGCCCGGGCAACGGCAGATGATGGGGCAGCTCGGCGAGCGCCAGGGGCAGCTCAACCAGCGCAGCAAGAGCCTGGCACAGCGGCTGAGCGAGCAGATGAGGCTCTCGTCCGGAGATCGCGGAGAGCTCGAGCGGATGGCCGACGAGCAGGCGCGCATCCGCCAGCAGCTCGAGGAAGTCCAGAAGACCGAGGAAGCTCGCCGGAAGCTGCTCGGCCGTCTCGACCAGACGCAGCGCGAGATGAAGGAAGTCGAGGAGGTGCTGCGCAGCGGCGCGGTCGACGGCACGCTCGAGCAGAAGCAGCAGCGCATCCTCTCCCGACTGCTCGACGCGCAGCGTTCGCTCAACCGCCGCGATTTCGATCCGCAGCGGGAATCGCGTCCCGGCGAGGACGTGGCGCGCTCGACCCCGCCGGAGCTGCCGGCCGACCTGTTGCGCGAAAGCGACCGGCTGCGCCTCGATCTGCTCAAGGCCGAAGCCGACCGCTACCCGGCCCAGTACCGGGCGTTCGTCGAGGCCTATCTCAAGTCCCTGAACGGGAGCAGCCGTTGAGGCGCGGAGCCTGCGCGGCCGTGCTCGCGGCCGCCGGACTCGTGATGGCCAGGATGGTCGGCGCCCAGGGCGGAAACCCCGAGCGCGCCCCCGAGATCCGCACGCTGCTCCTGCAGCCGCCGGCCAGGGCGGGCGCACGAGCCCAACGCCCGATCCCGCCGCTCGACGCCGCCGCGATCGCCGAGCTGCAGCGCGCCCGGGGGTTCCGCGACACCGGGCTCTACGACCGCGGGCGTGCCGTGCTCACCGAGCTGCTCGCCAAGACGCCTCATCACCCGCTCGTGCTCGACGAGCTAGCCGGTCTCTACCTGGAGCAGGAGTCGTGGCGCTCGATCGAGACGCTGGCGCGGGCGGAGCGCGCGGCGACGCGCGATTCGCTGCTGCTGGCGCCGGAGCTCGTGCACGCGCTCGAGCAGCAGAAACATCACCGTGAAGCCGCTCAAGTCGCGCTCGAAGCATGGACCGCGTCACCCGGCGAGTGGGAATGGGCCGGCCCCGCACTCGATCGGCTCGCCGGGTTCGATCCGCGCGCGGTGCGCGAGCTGGTCCGCCGTGCGGTGGAGCGCCGGCCTCGCCGGTTCGACCTGCTGCGAGCAGCCGCGCGACTCGAGTACCGCCACGGCGCTCCAACCGACGCCATCGAGTTGCTCTCGCGGGCCGATCAGGTCCCCGGAATCTCGCTGCGCTGGGCATTCGCCGACGAGCTGCTGCAATCGAGCGTCACCCGCGACAGCCTGGGAGCAATCGCGTCACTCGTGAATCTCGCGGGTGACGACCGCCGGGAGCTGCGCGACCGCTTGCTCGGGGCACGGCGGGCATGGCAGCTCCACGGGCGGCGCGGCACCCAGGCTGCCGGCGCCGCTCAAGTCGCGCAGGCGCTGCGCAACGTGCCGTCTGAACGTTGGGACCGGGACGTGTTGCTCCCGGTCGTGCGCGCCCTGCGGCAGGGTGGCCAGACCGGACAGGCGCGTGAGCTGATCGGCGGCCTCGGAGGCGAGCCGGGCGCGGTCCCCGAGGTCGCGCTCGAGCGGGCTTTGAACGAGCTGCGCGAAGGTCCGCCCGAGCGCGCGCTCGCGGGCCTGGAGACGCTGGCGCTCACGCTGCCGGAGGCGACGTTTTACCTCGCTGAAGGGCGCTTCTTCGCGGGGCATGTCGACTCGGCGCTCGCCGCTTACCAGCGGATCGCGACGACTCCGCAAGGGACCTACACCGGGGCGGCCCTGGAGCGCATCTACCTGATCGAGGACGGGACGCCGAAGGAAGCCCTGCCGCTGTTCGGCCGGCTGGCATACGAGCGCTGGAGAGGCGAGGCGAAGCGGGCGGTCGTTTTAGCAGAGTCGCTCTACCGCTCGCTGCCGCACACGCCGTTGTGGGCGGTCGCGGCGCTGGAGTTGTCGGCGCTCCAGGACGGCCTCGGCGATCCGAAGGCGGCGCTCGAGCCGCTGCTGGCCGTGGCCGAAACGTCTTCACAGGACCGGCTGGCCTCGCTCGCGCGCCAGCGCGCCGGCGATCTGTACCGGCTGCGTCTCAAGGATGACGCGAAGGCGCTCGAGCAGTACGAGGAATGCCTGGCCCGCTATCCGAAGGCGTGGAATGCGCCGGAGGTCCGGCGGCAAGTGGAGATCCTGCGCCGGGAGCGGCGCTTCTAGGAGGCGTGAGAGCGATGCGGCGTTTCGCGCACGTGAATCCGTTGGGCCGGCGCACCATCAGGGTCGGCCGGCTGGGCGCGCTCGGGCTCGTGGGCGGTCTGGTCACGGCGTTGGCGCTGGCGATGATCGCCATGTTTGCCATGGTGATCGCACGACTGCTCCTGCGCGGCGGGCGGACAACGTCTTCCAACGGCGGCACGACGGCCGGCGGATCGGGAGCGGCGGGCTCGACCAACGGCGCCGCCGATCGCGAGTCGGCTCACCGCGGCGCCGACTCCAACCAGGCGCGCGGGCGCTCGTACGCCGAGATCATCGAGGCGCTCCCGATCGCGCTCTGGATCGGCGCCGGTCTCGGCGCTTGCGCGATCGGCCAGCCGGCTCCCGCCGAGGCCAAGCTCCTGGTCGCAATGGACGAAAGCCAGACCGATCACTTGAAGGCTTACGGCCTCGCCTACTGGACGCTGACGCGTGGCCAGAAGGCGGATTGGCTTCTCAACTACCGCGGCGGCTCGTTCCTGCTCGCCGAGGATCCTGCAACCGAGCGCGAGGCCAACGTGCGCGGCGTCTCGTTCGAGCGCATCGGCGGCGGCCAGGAGGCCGCGATTCGAGCCGAGATCGCGGACAACAACATGGAGGCCGTGGTGCTCGAAAAGGCGCCGCGCGTCGCCGTCTACATCCCACCGAACACCCCGCCCTGGGACGACGCCGTCACGCTCGCGCTCGAATATGCGGATGTGCCCTACACGAAGCTCTGGGACGAGGAAGTGCTGAAAGGCGAGCTGTCCAAGTACGACTGGCTCCATTTGCATCACGAGGACTTCACCGCCCAGCACGGAAAGTTCTACGCGGCCTACCATTCGTTTCCGTGGTACCAGGAAGAAGAGACGGTTCAGAAGGCGATGGCGAAGAAGCTCGGCTTCGCCAAGGTCACCCACCTCAAGGCCGCGGTGGCCGAGACCATCAAGGACTACGTCGGGCGCGGCGGCTTCATGTTCGGCATGTGCTCGGCCACTGACACGTACGACATCGCCCTCGCGGCCTCGGGCGTCGACATCGTCGAGGCGGTCTACGATGGCGATCCGGCCGATCCGCTCTCCAACCGCAAGCTCGACTACGAGCGCACGCTCGCGTTCAAGGATTTCCGGCTCGAGCTCGACCCCTACCTCTACAAGTTCTCCGACATCGACGTCACACAGGAAGCCGCCGCGCGCGGCGCGAACAGTTACTTCGGGCTGTTCGATTTCTCGGCCAAGAACGATCCCGTGCCGACCATGCTGATCCAGAATCACGTCAACGCCGTGCCGGAGTTCCTCGGTCAAACCACGGGATTCCGGCGGCCGAAGCTGCGCAGCAGCGCGGTCGTGCTCGGGGAGGTCGAGGGGACCGATGAGGTCAAGTATCTGCACGGCCAGTTCGGCCGCGGCACCTTCACGTTCCTCGGCGGGCACGACCCCGAGGACTACCAGCACATGGTCGGCGACCCGCCGACCGATCTCGCCAAGTACCGGCACTCGCCGGGATACCGGCTGATCCTCAACAACGTGCTGTTCCCCGCCGCGGAGAAGAAGAAACAGCGGACGTAGGGCCTGCGTTCGCCTTATCGCGTCGAGTCGGGCCGGGCTGGGATCGGCTGCGGCAGCGTGTCGAGCGGCGCCGGGTGCGGCGCGATCACTTCCTTCGGCAGCAGCCGCCGGCGCTCCACCTCGCGCTTCAGTACGTCCTTGTTCTGCACCACGAACTCCACGCGCCGGTTCTTCGCCATGTTGAGGTCGTTCGTGTCGGGCACCAGCGGCCGCGACTCTCCGTAGCCGCGCACCGAGAACTGCGTCGCCTCGAGGTTCGGATATTTCTGGCGCAGGTAAGCGAGCACCGATCCCGCCCGCGCTTCGCTCAAACGCTGGTTGTACGCGTTCGAGCCGCGCGAGTCGGTATGCCCGCCGATCTCGATCCGGAGCTGTGGCCATTTGCCGAGCACCGCGCCCACGACGTCGAGCGGCGCGTGGCTCTCCGGCAGGATGTCCGCCTTGGCGGTCGCGAAGTTCACGTCCTGCAGCCGGATCATTCCAGTGTCGAGCAGCTCGGTCTCGCGCTCGATCAGCTCGATCGGGCAGCCCGCGGGATCGACCTTGAGGCCGGGGCCCGTGGCCGGGCACTGGTCGAGGCCGTCGCACACCCCGTCACCGTCGGCGTCCTTCGGGCAGCC
>DASQFU010000141.1:0-32110 GCA_035632955.1 Candidatus Limnocylindria bacterium | reverse complement strand
GCTCAGAAGATTGAGGCGGTGGAGCTCTTGATCGCGATCGCGTTCGATCATGGTCATTGGTCGCTGCTCCCTCGCACCGGCCGGACCCGCGGGGCCCGCCCGGGCGCCCAGGCCCGGCACCCGGGATGCCGGATCCCACCGACCGCAGTCGCTCGGCAGTGTAGCACGCCAGCCGGGCCCGCCCGGCGAACGCGGATGCTAGGATGCGATTTATGACTGCGAGCTCGCGCGCCACGCCGGTCACCGCACTCCTGTTCGCGGTCGCGCTCGCTTCCTGGAGCGTCACGCTGGTGCTCGCGTGGCCGACGTATTTCGACATGAATCCGGCGTCCGGTGCGGTCGCGACGCTCGCGCAGGCCGTTCGCGAAGGTCGGGTCCCGGGCGGCCGCGAAGGCGAGACGTTTCTCGCGACGTTCTATTTCCCTCCGTTTCCGATCCTGGTGTCCGGGCTCCATCGGCTCGGTCTCGAGTGGAAAGACGCGCTCCGGACCGCATCGGTTCTCGGCGGACTGGCGCTGCTGATCGCGGTCGGATTCGGGGCGCGTGCGTTGGGGCGAGGGTGGCGCGGCAGCGTGCTCGCGGTCGCGCTGCTGCTCTCCACGTACTTCTTTCAATCATCGACGCTCGGTGGTCGCGCGGATCTGCTGGCCGCCGGGCTCTCGATCGGCAGCCTGGCGCTCTGGATGCGAGACCAAGAGCTCGAGGGTTGGGGCGCTCCGGCGCTGGCGGCGGGAGCGTTCCTGACCAAGGCAACCTCGGTCAGCGTGCCGCTCGCGGTGCTGATGTGGGCGATCGCCGGCCGTCGGCCCGGGCGGTTGGTCCGTTTCGCGGTGCGCTTCACCGCCGCCGCGCTGGTGTGGGTCGCGCTCACGTTTCCGGCCGGCGGACCGACCTGGTACGTGAGCGCCATCCGCGAGCTCGTCACCGCCACGCCCTGCACCTGGAGCCTGGCGCGCGGTCCGGCCGAGATCGTCCGCTACGTCGCGAACTTCTCCGAGCTGGCGGTGATCGCGGCACTCGCGCTCGCAATGCTGGCACGCCCCGCGATGCGGGCCACGCCGCTCGCACCCTACGGCATCGCGTCGGGCGCGCTCGCGTTGTTCGTCATGACGAACTACGGCGCGGGCCACAATCACCTGGACGAGCTGACGGCGTACGGCGCCATGCTCGGAGGGACGTGGGTCGCGGGGCGGATCGGTCGCGGCGGCCCTCTGCCGATGCTCGTGCTCGTCGTCGGCGTGCTGTCCGCTTCGTGGCGTGATCTGGTTCCCGTGATCCGGCACACGCCGAATCCCGCCAACCGGCGTCCGGAAGTTCTCGCGGCGGTGCGCGACGAGCCGGGTCGCGTCTTCACCGAAGACGGGCTGCTGGCGCTCGCCGCCGGACGCACGCCGGCGATCGCCGATCCAGGGGCGTTGCGCTCGCTCGTGCTCAAAGGCGACCCGCGCGCCGTGCGAGTGGTCCGGGATCTGGACGAGGCTCGTTACGATCTGGTCGTGCTCATGACCGACCTCGACTCGGGCGCTTACTGGTATCGGAACTTCCACCTGGGCGAGCCGATCGTCGATGCGATCCGCCGCCGTTACCGCGCGGCGGGAACGGCCGACGGGTTTCACTTCTATCGCCCGAATCCGCCTCGAGCGTTGCGCCCGCAGTCCTGACAGGCCCGCGGTCCGCTGCTAGAATGCGCGCTCCGGGCGCACGCCACATCCTCCAGGAGCCGAGCCATGACCGTTATGACGACCCCCTCGACCACGCTCTACCCGGCGCGTCGCGGCACGCGCACACTGACCGCCGAGGATCTCTGGGCGATCCCAAGGGTCGGCGCGCCCACCCCCGCTCCGGATGGCGCCTCGGTCGCCGTCTCCGTCACGACCTACGATCTCGAGAAGAACGTCGGACGCGGCCGGATCTGGCTGGTGCCGCTGCGCGGCGGCAACGAGAAGGGGCCGGCCGGCAACCCGCGGCCGCTCACCTCACCCGACGTCTCGAGTCTCGAGCCGGTGTTCTCTCCGGACGGATCGCGTTTGGCGTTCGTGCGCAAGGGCGACGACGGCAAGGGGCAGCTCCACGTCATGCCGGTCGATGGCGGTGAATCCGAGAAGCTGACCGATCTGCCACTCGGCGTCTACGACCCCAAGTGGCTGCCCGATGGGGCCGGGCTCGTGTTCGTATCGCCGCTGATCAAAGGGCACTGGACCCCGGAGGCGACGCGCACGGAGGTCGAGCGCCGGCTCAAGGATCCCGTCAAGGCGCATGTGACCGAGGACCGCGTGTTCCGCTTCTGGGACAACTGGCTCACGACCGGTGAGGTTCCTCATCTGTTCGCGATCGACCTCGCGTCTCGCGCGGTGCGGGACCTGACGCCGCGCGCGGAGCTGTGGCTCGACTGGATGGAGCCGTCGGGCCAGTACGCGATCTCGCCGGACGGCCGCGAGGTGACGTTCGCCGGGATCCGATTCGAATCCGAGCGCTCGTTGCTGCGCTCCGCGATCTTCGTCGCGCCGACCACGGGAGAGCCGGCCGTCACCTGCCTCACGGCCGACCATCCCGCCGACGACGTGCGCCCGCGCTACACGCCGGACGGCCGAGCGATCGTCTACGGCATGCAGCAGGATCCGTACTTCTACGCCGACCGCGTACGGCTGATGCGGTTCGATCGCGCGACCGGCCGGCACGAGCCCTGGCTCGACGACTGGACGCTGTCGCCGACGCATTGGGAGTTCGGGCCAGATGGAACGCTGTTCGTCGAAGTCGAAGACGGTGGTCGCGTGAGCCTGTACACGCTCCAGGGCAAGGAGTCGCCCCGCGAGCGCGTGCGAGGCGGAACCGTCGCCTCGGTCGTTCCCGGACACGATGGGCGGGTCTACTTCACGCTGCAAACGCTGTCGGACGCCCCGGAGCTGCACGTTTCGTTGCCGGTGGGCGGCGCGCCCACGCGTCTGACGCGCTTCACCGAGTCCGCACTCGCGAACGTGTCGCTCGGAGAAGTGCGCGAGATCCAGTTCGAAGGCGCCTACGGCGAGACGGTGCAGATGTACGTCGTGCTGCCGCCGGGCGATCAGCCGGGGAAGCGCTACCCCCTGGTTCAGGTCATTCACGGCGGGCCACACGGCATCACGCCCGACGCGTTTCACTTCCGCTGGAACGCGCAGCTCTTTGCCTCGGCCGGCTACGTTGCGGCGCTGGTCAACTTCCAGGGCTCGACCTCGTGGGGCCAGGATTTCGCGAAGCGGATCCAGGGCGCGTGGGGTGATCGCCCATTCCAGGACGTCATGAAGGCGACGGATCTACTGATCGCGCAGGGGCTCGTGGACGAGTCGCGCATGGCGGCGGCCGGAGGATCGTACGGAGGGTATCTTTCGGCGTGGATCGCCTCGCACACCGACCGCTTCAAGTGCATCGTCAATCACGCGGGTGTGTACGACACGCTCTCGCAGTACGCGAGCGACGTGACCCAGGGGCGGGCGCAGTCCTTCGGCGGCGAGCCGTGGGACGGAATCGAAGCCATCGACCGCTGGAACCCGGCCCGTTTCGCGTCCGGCATGAACACGCCGATGCTCGTGATCCACGGCGAGCGCGACTACCGCGTGCCTGCGGCCCAAGGCCTGGAGTGCTACGGCATGCTCAAAGCCAAGGGCGTTCCGGCACGGCTCGTCTACTTCCCGGACGAGAACCACTGGGTTCTCAAGCCGCGCAACTCGCTGCTCTGGTACCGGGAAGTGCAGGGCTGGCTCGCGCGCTGGCTCGCCGTCTGACCCTCGCAACCCCCTGACCACCCGCGCCGGCGGGTCGCCGTAGAGGCGTGTAAAGCTACCTTGACATTCAGTCAAGCACGCTTTACAGTGCCCCTTGCTGCGACGGGCGATCCGAGTCCTGCAGTGAACGCCTCGACCCCAAGCCGGAGCCTCGAACATGAGCGAACCGAACGACCAGAGTCCCTTTCGCTGTTTCGACCGTCGCTACCTGCAATGGGTGGTCGGTGGCGCGGTGCTCGTGATCGCGCTCGCGCTCGTGGGCAAGGGTCTCGAGCGCGGCTCGCCGCTGCGCCTGATCGTCGGCGCAGCCCAGGCAGGGTTGGTGGCCTGGTTGGTTGTCTACACCGTGGCCGCGATCCGAAAGCTCGACGAGCTCAAACAACGCATTCATCTCGAAGCGATCGCCGCGGCGTTCGCGATTTCGGGGGCGGCGTTCTCTGCCTACGAGATGCTCGAGAACGCGGGGCTGCCGGCGGTGGACTGGGGAGAATGGGGATGGCCGGTGATGGTGCTTCTGTGGGGAATCGGGATCTCGGTCGCCAGCCGGCGTTATCGATGACCAACCGGGTCCGGGTTCTGCGGACCGAGCGCGGTTGGTCGCAGGCCGATCTCGGCGGAAGGCTCAAGGTGTCACGGCAAACGGTGAACGCGATCGAGACTGGAAAGTACGACCCGAGCCTGCCGCTGGCGTTTCGCATCGCGGCGCTGTTCGGGATGCGCATCGAGGAGATCTTCGACCCTGACGGCACCGGAAATCCGGAAGGCGGACCGGGTCACGCGAGGAGGGGAGCATGAACGAGGCGTTGGTCACCAAGCGGGAGCGCAGGAATGCCATGTGGATCGCGTTGGCGATTCTGATGGCGACCGTGATCGTCGGCATGATGACTGCGCGCGGGCCGTCTCCGAGCCTGGGGGCGATTCGCGCCTCGGCGATGGTCAGTGGACTCGGAACGCTGCTCATGGCGACAGTGGTTTCGCGCGTCTCGCCATACCCCCGCTGGAGCCTGTACGGCGCCGCGGGGATCCTGGCGTTGTCGCTGCTGGTCAGCACGGTGACGACGCCCGATCCCGCCGCCTGGGTACGGGACACGCGACAGATGGCGTGGATGTTCCCTTGGTTCGTCATGTTGTTCGGGTTCGTCGGGCGGGCGACGGGCAAAGGATGGTGCGCGCCCGCACATCCCAAGGCCGGCTGGATCATGCTCGTAACGGCGGCGTTGCTCGGCGGAGTCGCGAGCGTCAGCGCACGACTCGGCAGCTGGTTGTAGTGCGGCTCGCTAGCGCTTGACCCCGACCCACAGACCGTCGCCGAGCGGCACGATCACGCTCTGCAGCGCTTCGACCTTCGACATCTGTTCGTTGAAGGTGCGCACCGCATTGGTCTCGGGATCCTGAGGCTGGTCGGAGAACAACTCGCCGAACGCGAACGCGTTGTCGACCAGGATCAGGCCACCGGTGCGAACGATGCGCAGGCATTCCCTGAGGTAGAGCGGGTAACTCTGCTTGTCCGCATCCAGGAACGCGGCGTCCGCGGATTGGCTCTCGAACCCAGGCAAGACGTCCATGCCCGCGCCACGCAGCACCTGGACCTTGCCCGCGACATCCGACTTGGCCACCCACCGCTCGGCGAAATCGGCGTATTGCGGGGAGATCTCGATCGTGCGCACGCGCCCGCCCGCCGGCAACGCTCGGGCCATCACGATTGCCGAATAACCCGCGAGCGTGCCGATCTCGATCACTTCGGTTGCCCGGCCGAGCCGGAGCAGGATCTGGACGAAGCTCGCCTGCTCCGGGGCGATCCAGATCGGAGGAATGCCGGCCGCGTCGGCGGCATCCTTCAGCCGGCGCAGGAAGTCGTCCTCGCTCGTGGTGAGGCGGGCGATGTACTCGAAATGCTCGGCGGTGACCAGGGTCGACGTTTCCGACATGCGGGCTCCTCGAGGCGCGGTCACGACTCGCGACGACGGTCGCGCATCAGGACCGCGCCGAAATGGGCGCTCACGAACGTCCACACGGCGACGCTGCCGATGTTGTGCAACGCCGTCAGCGCCGCCGGATAGCTTACCTCGCCCGGAACCGGTTGGGCGACGCGATCCCGCCACCACGAGAGCGCGAGCCACAGTCCCGTCGCCTGGGTCGCGGCGAGAGAGAGCGAGGCGATCACGCCGAGCAGGTAGTCGAGCCGCGGTCGAAACGGCGCGACGCGGTTCCAATGGCGCACCTGATAGGCCGCATAGATTCCGGTCAGCGCGACACCCGCGATCACGTGCAGCGATTCGCCGGGCGTCGTTCCCGTTACCAGCCGCGCGCAGAAGATGACGATGCCGCCCGCGGCCTCGAACGCGAGCAACGCACCCAGAGCCAGGAGCAACGGTGCACGCAGGCGCAGGCCCCGCGCCTCCGCGAGGTCCCGCGCGGCGGGCTGGCTCACGGATCAGACGAGGTAGCGCAGCGCGAAGATCGCTTCACCGGAGACGATGCTCACGGTCCAGATGGCGAGGAATGTCCAGGTGAGGGCGGGATGCTCGCGGAAGAAGAAACGTCCCGCACGCTGATCCTGGTAGGCGAACACGGCGAGGATCACGAACGCCAGGTACGCGAGCAGCGACAGGGTGCCGTGGGCGGCGAACATCGCCTTCATCCACGTCGGGATCGGGTCGTGCCCGGCCGCGGCTCGGCTCGCTCGGTTCGCCATGTAGAGCACGTTGACCAGCAGCTCGAACAGGGCGACCGCGAGGAATACGCCGAACGGGAAGGAGCGACGGGTCCAGTTACGCCGCACGACGAAGAACACGCCGGCAGTGACGAACAGCTCGCTCACGGCCGAGAAGATGCTGAACGGCGGGATCGACACCGTGGCACCGTAGCGAGCGCGTGTAAGCCACGCAAGTGCCGGTATGGAGGCGTCATCCCGCCGCACGTGCTGTGCGCGAGACCTCGCGTCTACTTCGTCGCTCCGTGCGCCCGATCGAGCACTTCGCGCAGCTTCAGCGCAACGTCCTGGATGCGATACGGCTTCGCCAGGAAGCCACTCGCGCCGGCCGCCACCCACGCGGACTGGCTTTGGACGGTGGCATAGCCGCTGGCGATGATGACCGGCAGGTCGGGCTGGAAGCCGCGGATCGCCCGCAGCACTTTCTCGCCCGAGAGTCCGGGCATCGACAGGTCGAGCAGCACCACGTCTACCGCTTGATCGCCCTTACGCAAGATGTCGAGCGCTTGCTCTCCGCTCTCGACGGTGACGACGTCGAAACCGCGCTGGCGCAGCCCGGCCTTGGCCAGCGCTCGCAACCCGGGCTCGTCGTCCACGAACAGAATCGTCTCGTGCCCGCGAGCCGTGGCCGGCTCCGGAGTCATGAGCGGCGTCTCTTCGTGCGGCTCGGCGGGGAACACGACGTCGTAGAGCGCCGTGTCGCTGCTCGCATGCGCGACGACGTAGCCGCCGTGCGCGCGCGCGATGTCTTCGACGATCGTCAGCGCGAGCCCGGCGGCGCCTTCGGAGGAACCGGTCGGGGGAACGCCCAACGACCGCACGTCCGGACTCTGCCCGCCCGCCTGGATCTCGAGCGCCACCATGCGCTGGGGCTTCGGTTCGAGATCCTGCTCCTCGGCCGGCCGGGCCTGGTCGAAGACGCGGGTCGACAGGTGCAGCGTGCCGCCGGCCAGCAGCCGCTCGCGCAGCTCCTGCACCAGATTGACGACCACCTGCTGGAGCAGCAGCGCGTCTCCCTGCAGCATCGGCAGCGCCGGTTCCAGGCGCATCTGAACCGCGACCGACGGGTCGAGCATGCTGCGCACGATCTGATAACTGTCTTCGACGATCCGGTTGAGGTTCACCGGTAGGCGCTCGAAGCGCGCGCTGCGCGAGAACGTCAGCAGCGCCGCCGTCAGATTGGACGCGCGCTCGGCGGACTGCGCGATCTGCTCCAGCGGCTCGCGCCGTGGGTCGCCCGCCGGCGTCTGCTCGAGCAGCAGCGACGAGAATCCGAGAATCGTTCCCAGCAGGTTGTTGAAGTCGTGCGCGGCGCCACCGGCGAGCCGGCCCATGCTCTCCATCTTCTGAGCGTGGGTGAGACGGCGCTGCATGAGCCAGGAGGACGTCACGTTCTCGACCGTGAGGATCCGACCGACGATCATGCCGTGCTCGTCGCGCACCGGCCCGGTGTAGCGGCGCAACACCCGGTGCGGGTTCGACAGCTCGGCGGTTTCGTCGCGGACCTCGTCCGAGAGGAGTCGGCGGTCGAATTCCGATTCCGTCCCCGCACCATAGACGAGGGATCGCAGCTCCGGATGCGTTTGCGCGAGCGGCGTGCCCGGGCGAATCGGCTCGTCGAGGTGCAGCATGTCGGCCAGGTGCCGGTTGCAGGCGACGACCTGAGGGCCGTGCGTGTCCGGGTAGACGACGAGCACGCCTGAGGACACCGATTCGAGGGTGTGACGAAGATTGGCACGCGTCGCACGCAGGCTGGTCTCCAGCGAACGGTGCGCGCCCAGGTCTTCGATGAAGCCTTCGCAACGGTCGGTCCATCCCTGTTCGTCCACGACCGGCACGACCCGATTGACGAGATGCGGCAGATCGCGGTGGTCACGGTGCAGCCCCGTGAAATGAATCTCGAACGGCCGCGCCGCCGAGAGTCCGGCCCGCAACTCCGCACGCACGCGCTCGCGATCGGCCGGATGCACCAGCTCATCCCAGAGCTCGGGCTTGTGGCGGAAGTCGGCGGGCTGGTAGCCGAACAGACGTTCGACGGCCGGGCTCACTTCCAGCAGGCGCTCTTCGGGGAGTGCCATGGTCCAGCACACCTCGGGCAGCGCATCGAAGATCGCGCGATGCAGATGCTCGGCCGCCTTGAGCGCGGCGCGCGCACGCAGCGACTGGGTGGTGTCGGTGAGATGCAGCAGCGTCCGGCCGTCTCGCAGCGCCAGCGCCTCGATGCGGCACTGCAGCGCCTGGCCCTCGGCGTCGGTGACGGCGACTTCGTCGACGACCGGGGAGCGCTCGCTCTTGAGCCGCTGCGGAACACTGGCGGCCGTGAGCAGGCGCGCGAGCAGATCGATTTCGAGGACCGGTGCGCCCTTGAGCTTCTCGCGCGTCGTGCACAGAAAGCGCGCCGCTGCCGGATTGCATTCGGTGACGTGCAGCAAGGAGTCGATCACGAGCAGCGGATCGCCGGAGTCTTCGAACAGACTGCTCATGCCGTCGACGGTGGTCGCTGCGGCTCGGGAGCGGCCACTGCCGGCCGCGGGCGAAAAGTGTCGAGGCGATCCGGGTAGGAGCATGAGGGGCGGCAGGACGAACGGAAGCCGCGCGAGGTCGCGCAACATGATGAACTACCTCCCGAAGCGAGAAAGGGCAAGGGTGGAGCGTCGTGCAGCCACCCATTTCGGGGCTCGGGTCCAGCCCGCACCTGCCGGCCGAACTCGGCGTCACCCTGGTTGTCGGCGCATGGGAATTGCGCCTTGAGTCGATTGCAGAATGCAGTCGCTCCGAAGTGCGATTCCGGCTCTCCCGCTTGCCGCGCGGGCGTCGCGAAACGCAACGCGCGCGCGGTCTTGACACCCTCCGGCGTGGCTGGTACCGGTTGTCCGTTTGGCTCACGGAGTTCCGGCTTCCCCAGTCTTTCCTAACGAGGCTCCACTCCATGTCTCCGGTTCGCGCGCTCGGTCTGCTTTCCGGCGGGCTCGACAGCGCGCTCGCGGCCAAGCTCTTGCTCGATCAGCGGCTGGAAGTGATCGGACTTCATCTCGCATCGCCGACCGCGTGTCGCAGCGACGTGCATGACGTGGCGCGCGATCTCGGGATTCGCCTCGAGGTGCAGCCGAAGGGAGAGCAGTACCTGCGGCTGCTGCGCTCACCGCGCTGGGGGTACGGCAAGAACATGAATCCGTGCATCGACTGCCGCGTGTTCATGTTTCGCGCGGCCCGGCAATGGCTCGAGGACCTGGACGCGGACTTCTTGTTCACCGGCGAGGTGGTCGGGCAACGACCGATGTCGCAGCGGAGAGGTCCGATGGCGCTGATCGATCGTGAGGCGGATCTGGCGGGGTGGATCTTGCGGCCGCTCTCGGCGCTCGTGCTGCCGGAGACCGAGCCGGAGCGACTCGGATGGGTGGACCGGTCACGGTTGCTGGGAATCGATGGCCGTGGCCGCCAAGATCAGCTCGAGCTCGCCCGGCGTCTCGGACTCCGTCACTATCAGTCGCCGGGCGGCGGCTGCCTGCTCACCGATGCCCACTTCTCGGTCAAGCTCCGTGATCTGTTCGATCACCGCAGCGAAGAGCAGACCTCGATGGAGGACGTCGCGCTGCTGCGAGTCGGGCGGCACTTTCGGGTTCGTCCCGATCTCAAGATCGTGCTGGGGCGAAACCGGGAGGAGAATCTCCAGCTCGCGACATTCGCGCGAGACGATCGTTGGCTGATCGAGCCCGACGGCTTCAACGGCCCCCCGGCGCTGGTGTGCGGGCCGCGGGACGAGTCCTCGTTGAACGAAGCCATGATCCTGATCGCTCGCTACACGCGCGCACCGCAACCGGATCATCAGGTGCGCTGGCGCGTGGAGGGACGAGAGCAACGCCGCCATCTCGGCTCGCTCGCGACCCGAGAAGCACCGATCGCAGTCGCATGTTGAACGCCGTGAACCCGGGCGGCCGTGGCCGTCCGCATCTTCGTATTCCAAGGAGGACACACCCCGTGCTCCGTCCGTCGTCTCTTGCGAGCGCCTCGAGCGCCCGATCGGGTGGTTCGGTCTCGGCCGCCCTGGCGCTCATGCTCGTCTCGACGACGCTGTTCACCTCGGCGAACGCGCAGGGCCGATCGTCCGCCCCCGACTCGATCCGGCCGGTGAAGTTCCTGGACGAGGTGCTGGTCACCGGCGCGCGCTTCCCTCGCGCGTACTACGAATCGCCGCAGGCGCTGTCGTTCGTGCTGCGCGGCCAGCTCCGCGAGCTGGCGCCGACCGTGATCGGCGACGCGTTTCAGTTGCTGCCGGGAGTGGACAACAGCAAGGACAGTCCGTGGGAGCAACGTCCGGTGGTGCGCGGGCTCTCGGGGCAGCGCGTCCTGGTGCTGATGGACGGGAGCCCGATCAACAGCGCGCGCGGAAACGGACCCCACCCCTCCCTGGTCGACGCCTCACAAGTCGAGCGCATCGAGGTCGTGCGCGGACCCGGATCGGTCGCTTACGGCTCGGACGCGCTCGGCGGAGTGATCAACATCATCACCCGCCAGGGCCCGTTCGCCGAGCACGGGCACAGCTTCCGCGGCTCCGCGACTCTCGGCGGCAGCACCGTGGACCGCCAGCGCACCGGCTATCTCGAGCTGATGCCGCAGATCGGTCGTTGGTCCGCGTTCATCTCCAGCGGCGCCCGCCGGGCCGAGAACTTCGATTCACCCGACGGGGAAGTGCGCAATTCCGGATTCAGCGACTACAACGCGCTCGCCAACGTGCGTTACGACTTCACCGAGAAGACGTCGCTCAAGGCCGGCTATCAGATCTACCGCGGCAGCAACATCGGCATTCCGGGCCTGTCGTTCGAGACCCCGGGCGCCATGCAGGACTTCGAGTTCGCGTTCTACGACCGCGATCTCACACACCTCACGCTGGATCACGGTTACCGGAGCTCGTGGCTCGCGGGCACGATGGCCAAGATCTACTGGCAGCAGGAGCGGCGCGATTTCTTCTCCGACCAGCAGCTTGCGGCATCGATGTTCAGCGCGTTCGGCGTGCCGCCGCGCACCGGTGCGCAGTCGGCGACGACGCTTCAGGATCGCTATCTCGACCTCGACACGTATGGATTTCAAACCCAGCTCACGACCGTCAAGACGCCGCGCTACCGGCTGAGCGCCGGGCTCGATGCGCTGCGCGACGTCACCGACGGCGACAACGTGCGCCTCCGCACCTACTACGATGCCGGCGGCAACCCGGTCCCGGGCCCGGGAGGCTCGCCTGCGACCGCGGTGCGCACCACGGCCTCGGTGCCGGACGGGCGGTTCGACAACTACGGCGGGTTCGTGCAGAGCGAATGGTATCTGCATCCGCAATGGACGCTGAGCGCCGGCGGACGCTACACGCACTACCGGTACCGGACCGACTTCGGCCTCGCGGCGCCCCGTTCGGGGGCGCCCGGGAGCACCGATAGCTACTTCCAGCCGCAGAAAGTCGACGACGATGCGCTCTCGGGCTCGATCGGATTGGTGTTCGCGCCGATCCAGGACCTGCACCTGTCGGCGAACGTCGCGACCGGCTATCGCCAGCCGAACGCCCAGGATCTGTTCTTCGAAGGACCCGCGTCGGTCGGCTTCGTGATCGGGAATCCTGGGCTCGAGCCCGAGCGCAGCGTCTCGTATGACGCCGGCATGCGCTGGGGACCGGGCGCGCTCGCGATCTCGGGCAACCTGTTCTACTCGACGTACGAAGGGCTGATCGACGCCATTCCGGTTCCGTCGCCGCCGCAGGCTTCGGGGCAGCCGAGCTTCCAGTACACGAACATCGCGCAGGCGCGGATCTGGGGCGGTGAGGCCGAAGGTGAATGGCGTTTCCTGCCGCGCTGGTCTGCGCGTGCCGCCGTGGCCGGAGCGGTCGGTGACATCACCAGCTCGGAAGCGATTCGAACGCTGTACGGTGCCAGCGCCGAGACCGCGCCGCTCACCGGTGTGCCCCCCTTCAAGGGCTCGCTCGGCGTGCGCTTCACCGACGTCCGGCAGCGGTTCTGGATCGAGCCGAGCGCGCGGTACTCCTGGCGCACGAACCGCCTGCCGCTGCCCACGCCCGGCGTCGGGCAGCTCACCGACTTCAAGAAGGAGTGGCTGGTCGGCGACGTGTTCGCGGGCGTGCGCATCGTGGGGAGCCATCGGCTGCTGCTCGGCGTGAGGAACGTCACCGATCGGGCCTACCGCCAGCCGCTGGGATCACTGGACGAACCCGGGATCTCGCTGGTCGGCAGCGTCTCGACTGAGTTCTGATCCCGGAAGTCCCGGCTTCAGCGAGCCGGTCTCAGGCCACTGCCAGGTAGCCGCGCCGTGAACCGAAACGCCCGCATGAACCCCGAGCCCGATCCTGCCGATACCGTTGAGAGCCCGATGGATGACCCGCGCTTGCCCCCGGGCCAGATCCGGACGGACAAGTGGCCGGTGCTGCACTACGGCTCGGTGCCGCGCGTGGACACGAGCACCTGGGACCTGCGGGTGGATGGACTCGTCGACCGCCCGGGTCGCTGGAGCTGCGAGGAGTTTCGCGCGCTGCCGCGCGTCAGGGTGCGGAGCGACATTCATTGCGTCACGCGGTGGAGCCGCTTCGACAATTCGTGGGAAGGCGTGGCGTTCAGGGAAATCATGCGCCACGTCGCGGTCCACGCGGACGCTCGGTTCGCGCTGGTCCATGCGGAGCAGGGTTACACGGCCAATCTGCCGCTCGCGGAGCTGATGCAGGATGACGTTTTGTTTGCAGACCGACACGACGGTAAGGAGCTGGCGCCGGAGCACGGCTGGCCGGTCCGTCTGGTCGTGCCGCGTCGCTATTTCTGGAAGAGCGTCAAGTGGGTGCGGCGTGTCGAGCTCCTGGGTCAGGACCGTCCGGGTTTCTGGGAACAGAACGGCTATCACAACGACGCCGATCCGTGGCGCGAGGAGCGCTTCTCCGACTGGTGAGTCGCTGCGATCGCGGCCGCGCTTCAGGTCTCGTCTTCGGTCGCGGGAGGGCGCATGAGTGCGCAGGAAACGGCGCGAGCTCGAGAGCATATCGAGCGCCTGATCGCGGATCTCGGCGAGCTGCGTAACGCGAGCACGCGCGATCCGCGGTTCAAAGCGTGGCGCCAGAGCTCCCTGACGCTGATTCAGCTCCTGTGGCCCGGCGATCCCACGAAGTCCGATCGTTTTCGCCGGGTGCCGTTCAGCTCGCCGTCGAACCGGATGAGCGAGAAGCTCACGCGCGAGTTCTACGAGCGAGGGTGCGCTGAAGCCGCGGTCTATCTGAAATCGCTGGTAACCGAGATCGCTTCTTACGGCTTGCCCGAAGCGGGGCCGCCGATCCACCACGATGCGGTGATGGGAACCGCCGAGGACGATTTTCCGCTCGTCGATCTCCCGCGCGAGGGCGAGGCGGCTCTGGTCCCGGCATCGGCGCCGTCGTCGTCGAAGGTGGCGCACCGCGAGCCGTCCGAGCATCTGAAGGAACGTTCCGCTCCTCGCGCCGAACGGCGCAAGGGCGTGAGATTCGGGCCGTGGGTGCGCAAAACGCCATCCAAGCCACGCCTGAAGGACATGCTGGGATTCGAGGACAGCCCTTCGGTCACGTCGCCCGCAGATGCATCCACCTCCGCGCCGCTGCCGTCGTCGCCGGCTCCTGTGATCAGCAAGGTGACGATCCGTCCGCCGACCCGATCGGCGCGGAAGGCTCCTGCCGAGCCCGTCGCCCCGCCTGAGTTCCAGATTCCGGAGCCCGAAGCTCCGGCCGTCACTCGCACGGAAACTCGGGTGAACTCGGCCACGCCCGCAACGCCCACGCCAGCGCTGCCCACGCCCGCGCCGTCCACGCCACCCGCCAGCGAGCGGGAACGGCGCGAGGCGGCCGACGAGTTCCTGCGCACCTCGCCCGTGCTCCAGTCCGAGGCGCGACCAGTGAAGCGCGATCCCAGGCCGAGCGAGCCGCCGGCGCTGTCACCGACGGCGATCGCCCTCGTCGCTCTCGCCGGCGAAGTGTCGCGTCTCGGGGTTCCGGAAGGGCAGCGGGCCGGCGCGCGCGCCGCATTGATCGAGCTGGCGAAGCATCTCGATGAGGGCTCGCTGAACTGGCAGGGCTTGCGTGAAGCGGTGCAGTTCGCGATGCAGTATCCGGATCTCGCGCGCCGCGTCGTGCCGCTGCTGATTCCCTACCTGGATTCCGCCGCCTAGGCGCCGTAGGCGTCGCGGAGGTACGCGACGGCGCTCAAGGTGCCGTCCACACCACGCGCCGGCTGCTGTCCCGCAACGTCATGCGGGGCTCGTTTCCCTCGCCCACCTCCAGTGCACATAGCGTCCGGCCGTCCCGGTCGGTGAACTGAAGACGCGGCCGGCCGTCGGCTTCCAGAGCCAGGATCGCGCGGTTGTGGCCGTGCTCGTCGCTGAGCCGGAGCACCACTGAACCGTCGTTGCGGACGTTCAGCATCGCGCGCGCGCGGCCGCTGGCGTTGTCGAGCCGCAACGCCGGCGAGCCGTCGTCACGCAGCGTCAGAGATCCGCGCCGCCGCCACGCGCGGTCGCGCAGCTCGAACCCTTGGGCGGAGACGCTTCCGGTCCGGGGTGCGAGCTGCCAGGCGAGCAGCACGGCGAAGCCCACGATCAGGAACCACGCGAGCGCGCGCAACCTCCGGATGGCGCGCTCGGCGGCCAGCAGGCGCTGCTCGACCGGAGCGGGGTCGATTCCAGTGGCGCTCATCAGGGCGTTCTCCCGGTCCTTGTCAGCGTGCGCGATCGCGCGGCATGATGCCGCGGCGAGCACATGCGTGCGTGAGCCATCGAATGCGACGCGGAGCGCGCGTGAAGGTACCCGAGGCCGGGAGAAAGCACGAGCCCATGGAGTCCCCTCCAGTCGGTCACGAGGCCGAGCGCGAGCCGCCGCAACGCGTCGGCGTCACCGGCGCCCTGGGTTACGTCGCGTCGCACTTATTGCCGAAGCTCCGGGAACGAGCGACGCGGATCGTCGCGATCGTCCGTCCCGGCCGCGACGCCGGCCGACTGGAAGCGCTCGGCGCCGAAGTGCGGCGCGCGGACCTGGAAGACCCTTCCACCGTTGGCGGCGTCTTCGCGGACCTGGACGCTGTGATCCATCTCTCGGGCATGGCGCAGGTGCCCCGCTTCCTGCCGGCGCTCGAGGCGGCGGGCGTGCGCCGCGGAGTGTTCGTCGGCTCGACCGGCGTCCACACGCGGCTCGAGAGCCCGGGCGCCGACGCCAAGAGGATCGGCGAAGCGGCGCTGCGCGCTTCCGGCATCGGCTACGTGATCCTGCGTCCGACGATGATCTACGGCACGCTCGCCGATCGGAACCTCGCGCGACTCCTGCGCTGGCTGCAGCGCTCCCCGCTCGTGCCGGTGCCGGGAGGAGGCGAGACGCCTCAACAGCCGGTGCACGTCGACGATCTGGTCGCGGCGATCCAGGCGGCGCTCGAACGTCCGGGATCGGCGCGCCGCGAGTACGACGTCGGCGGCCCCGAGCCGCTGTCGCTGAGCGAGCTGATCCGGACCAGCGCCGAGGCGCTCGGGCGCCGGGCGTGGATCATTCCGGTGCCGCTCGCGCCGAGCCACCGAGCGGTGCTCACGCTGCGCGCCTTGCGACTACCCTGTCCCGTGCGCGGAGAGCAGGTGCTGCGGCTGGCGGAGTCCAAGGCCGTCGACATCGGTCCTGCGCAACGCGACTTGAGCTACCGCCCGCGCTCGTTTTCCGAGGGCATCGCCGAGGAAGCGGCGGCGCTCGGCCCACGATGAAGTCGGGTTCGGGAAAATATTGGTTTGGCCGGAAATACTTGCTGCGATAATGCGCGACCCATGAAGCTCGACCACTTCACCGTCAAATCCCAGGAAGCGCTCGAGCGCGCGCAGCGACTGGCCCGCGAGCATGGGCACCAGGAGCTCCAGCCGGAGCACATGCTCGCGGCGTTGCTCGAAGAGCCCGAGGGCACGATCGCGTCCCTGCTCGAGAAGCTCGGCGTCCCGCGCGAGCCGCTGCTCGGGACCAGTCGCCAGGCCCTCGGCCGGCTGCCGCGAGTGCAGGGCGGCGCGCTCTATCTCGGTGACGCTCTGCGCGGCACCCTCGAGAGCGCGGAAGCTTCGGCGACGCAGCTCAAGGACGAGTTCGTCAGCGTCGAGCACCTCTTGATGGCGCTGGCCGCACCCGAATCGGGCGGCGAGGCGACGCGCGTGCTGGCGCGCGCAGGCGTCAAGCCGGACGCGGTGCTCAAAGCGATGGCTCAGGTCCGCGGCGGGCACCGAGTCACCGATGCGAACCCCGACGACAAGTACCAGGCGCTGACCCGCTATGGGCGCGACCTCACCGCGCTCGCCCGCCAGGGCAAGCTCGATCCCGTGATCGGCCGCGACGACGAGATCCGCCGCGTCGTCCAGGTGCTGGCCCGGCGCACCAAGAACAATCCGGTGCTGATCGGAGATCCGGGGGTGGGCAAGACCGCGATCGTCGAGGGGCTCGCGCAGCGGATCGTCTCCGGCGACATCCCCGAGAGCCTGCGCAACCAACGCGTGATCGCGCTCGACATCGGCGCGCTGGTCGCCGGCAGTAAGTTCAGAGGCGAGTTCGAGGACCGGCTCAAGGCCGTGCTCAAGGAAGTCACCGCCGCCGAGGCGAACATCGTCCTGTTCATCGACGAGCTCCACACCCTGGTCGGAGCCGGCGGAGCGGAGGGCGCCGTCGACGCCTCGAACCTGCTCAAGCCCGCGCTGGCGCGGGGCGAGCTGCATTGCGTCGGCGCGACGACCTTGGACGAGTATCGCAAGCACATCGAGAAGGACGCGGCGCTCGAGCGCCGCTTCCAGCCGGTGCTGGTCGGCGAGCCGTCGGTCGAGGACACGATCGCGATCCTGCGCGGGCTCAAGGAGCGTTACGAAGTGCATCACGGCATTCGCATCAAGGACGCCGCTCTGGTGGCCGCCGCGATGCTGTCGAGCCGCTACATCGCCGATCGCAAGCTCCCGGACAAGGCGATCGACCTGATCGACGAATCGGCGTCACGGTTGCGGATGGAGATCGATTCGCTGCCGGTCGAGCTGGACGAGCCGATGCGTCGCGCCCGGCAGCTCGAGATCGAGCGGCAGGCGCTCCAGAAGGAGACCGACCTGGGCAGCCAGGAGCGCCTCGAGCGGCTCAATGACGAGCTGGAGCGGGTGCGCAAGGAGATCGCGGAGCTCGAAGGTCACTGGAAGAAGGAGAAGGAAGTGGTGACGAAGATCCGCGAGCTCAAGGCCGAGCGGGAACGCCTCAAGCTCGAAGAGCAGAATGCCGAGCGCGCCGGGGATCTCGCGCGCGTGGCCGAGCTGCGTTACGGGCACCGGTTGCAAATCGAGCGCCAGCTCGAGCAGGAGAACGCCCGGCTCGCGAAGATCCAGCTCGAACGCCGTATGCTGAAGGAAGAGGTGGACGAGGAGGACATCGCCCAAGTCGTGGCCAAGTGGACCGGCGTTCCGGTCTCGCGGCTGATGGAAGGCGAAATCGAGAAGCTGATTCACATGGAAGACCGCCTGCACCAGCGCGTGGTCGGCCAGGACGAGGCGGTCGGGCTGGTCTCCGAGGCCGTGCGCCGCGCGCGCGCGGGTCTCCAGGATCCCAAGCGGCCGATCGGATCATTCCTGTTCCTCGGGCCGACCGGCGTCGGCAAGACCGAGCTGGCTCGCGCGCTGGCCGAGTTCCTGTTCGACGACGAGCGCGCGATGGTGCGCATCGACATGTCCGAGTACCAGGAGAAGCACGCGGTCGCACGCATGATCGGCGCACCCCCCGGCTACGTCGGCTTCGAAGAAGGCGGCGCATTGACCGAGGCGGTGCGGCGGCGCCCCTATTCGGTGATTCTGCTCGACGAAATCGAGAAAGCGCACCCCGATGTGCTCAACGTCCTGCTACAGCTCCTCGACGACGGCCGGCTCACCGACGGTCAGGGACGGACCGTGGATTTCAAGAACACGCTCGTGATCATGACCTCGAACCTCGGCTCGCAGTGGATCCTCGAGCTCGGCGCGGATCAGCGCGAGGAGATGGAGCGGCGGGTCATGGAGTCGGTGCGCGAGCATTTCCGGCCGGAGTTTCTGAATCGAGTCGACGAGGTCGTCGTGTTCCACGGGCTCACGCGCGCCGACATCCGGCGCATCGTGGACCTGCACGTCGAGGGATTGCGCCGCATGCTGGCGGAGCGCGGCATCGACCTGGAGCTGAGCGACGCGGCTCGCGACGCGCTCGCTGAGGAAGGCTACGACCCCCACTTCGGCGCGCGGCCGCTCAAGCGCACGATCCAGCGCCGGCTACAGAATCCGCTCGCGCTTCAGCTCCTGCGCGGCGACTTCAAATCCGGTCACACGGTGGTCGTCGACGTCGAGCGCGGCGAGTTCACGTTCCGGGTCGCGACCCCGCAGGCGGCATCGGTTCGGTGACGCGCGCCGCCGGCGGATCGGCGTTCCGCCGCCAGATCGCGAGCATCACACGGTGCCGGCCGTACGGGTAGACCGGGGAGCGGAAGACTTCGTCTGACTGCCGCACGATCACCGGCTCGCTCCAGGTCTCGTACTTGTAGCTGATGAGCTTGATCGGAGCCGATTCGTAGCGAGCGAGATCGAGATCGGCGCCGAAGTCGTGAACGATCAGGTACTGCACTCCGCGAGCGTCCAGGTAGTCGCCGAGCCGACCCTGCCGCAGATATTCCTGGTAGGTCAGGTCGTTCACCAGGCCGTCGAGATTCACGACGCGTCGCCCGCTGAAGAAGCTGACGAAGCCGGCGTCGGGCATCGCGAGCACGGCGTCCTTGGGCGTGTGGTTTCGCGCCCAGGTCGCAGCGTCGAACATCGCCGCGTGCCAGTCGTATCCGAAGTCCCGTGAATCCTTGCGATAGATCTCGGCCGTCCCGGCGGCCAGCACGAGGATCGCGAGCGGCGTCGCCAGCTTTCGGAGCGCGGCGGTCCGGGACGCGAGCAGTGCCTCGAGCGGCGCCAGCAGAGCCACCGCGGCGACCAGTCCGTACCAGGCGAAGTGCCAGCGAAACGCCGCCCATTTCATGAACAACGTCGACTGGGTGGCGTGCATCAACATCGCGAGCGCCGTGGCGGCCAGGGCGGCGGCCACATAGGGATGCGCTGGAAGCATCCAGCCCCAGCGGCGCCGGAACAGAAAGCCGATCAGGACGAGCGCCGCGAGGGCGAGGTAGGCGAGATGGCGCACACCGAACTTCTCGAGCAACGTGCCGCTCACGACGACGTGCGGGAAGCTCGACTTGAGGATCCCGCTGATCGGCACGAACGCCCCGAAGCTCCGGTAGTTGTAGATCAGGTACGGCATCACGACCAGCGCGCACCCGAACCCGATCCACAGCAGGCGCCTCAGGTGGGTCGCGGCTCGGGCGCGGTCGCGAAGCGCTGCCCAAAGGCACACCACGCCGATCGCGATCGAGAGAAACAGCGTGTCGAGCCGTGCGAGGTGCGTGAGACCGAGCAGCAATCCGAATCCCAACGCCGTGACGGCGCGGTCCTGCTCGAAGACGCGGTTGTGGAGGCCGAACAGGAACAACACGACCATGCACAGGATCAAGATCGACGATTCCATTCCGTTCACGGACGGATAGAACACCGCCGGGACGAAGAACAGCGCGCTCACGAGCACCACGCGCCCCGAGAAGATCTTGCCAAGGCCGGTGTAGAGGAGCACCGCGGCCGTGGCCATGATCAGCACCTGGAGCACGAGCGAGAGCTTGAAGATGCGCTCGGGAGAGCCGTCAACGAACCGGATGATCGGGACCAGAAGGTAGAGCCAGAGCGGTTGGAAGCCGTTCGTCGGCGCCATCCCGTCGAACGTCAGCCCGAGCCCGTTCGCGGCGTTTTGCGCGATCTTGAGGTAGTAACACGCGTCGTCGAAGGTGCGGGTCAGCAGGCGGGGCGGTCGCTGCGCCAGAATGTACGTGATGAAGTACGCGCTCCAGGCGGCCAGCAGCGCGACGATCGGGAGCAGTGAGCGGGTCGAGGTTCGAGACGTCCGGGTCTCGAGGGTCGAGCTCATGTGGGCTCCATCCTTGGAGATCTTGGGGCGAACCGTGCCGAAGCGTGCAGACCCAATCGTGTTGGACGCCGACGGCGAAGCGAGGCTCGCGCGCGGCTTGCGAAGCCGGGAGTCTGCCGCAAAGCACCCGAAGGCTTCAAGCAGATCGATTGCAAGCGAGGGCGATCACCTCGCGGTCAAGCTCGGCGCCGGAGACCAGGACGGCGCAAGCTTGACGCGGTGAGTCGCGTGATGGAGTGTCGGCCGACGCACGCGATGTGCGCGAGCCCACTCCAACCCCCCGGGGCCAGGAACCCATGCCTCAGCGCCGTCCGCCAGGGGAGCTGCTGGCCTTGGCGGTGTTGGCCGTCACGCTTCTCCTCCCGATCTGGTGGGGCGCGGAAGGCCAGTTCGCCTGGGACAACAGCATCGCCCCCTCCGAGGTGCTGCGCGCGATGGCGCGGCGGTTCGCGCCCGACTTCTTCTTCACCTACGGGCCGGTTCCTTACTATCTGTTCGCAGGGGCCTACGTCCTGGTGCTGGTCCCGCTGAAGTTGACGGGCGAGCTCGGTCAGCCCTCCACCCAGTACCCGTGGGGCTTCGATCACCCGGAGCTCTCCATGGCCGCGCTGGTCGTCGCGGCCCATCTCGTCACGTTCGCCTTGGCCATGACGCTCGCCGTGCTGGCGGCGCGCCGCGAGCGCGACCAGGGCTACTCGTGGCTGGCGCCGATCGCGCTGCTCGGCTCGCCGGTGTTCGCGTTCTACGCCCGAACGTCGAACGTCGATCTCCACTATCTGTTCTGGGGATGGCTGGCGGTCCATCTCGCCGAGACCGGTCGGTCGCTCGCGCGCTTGTGCTGGGCCGTGGTCGCGGCGGTCGTGGCCATCTGCACCAAGGAGCAGGTGGCGCCGATCGCCATCACCGTGATCGTCTTCGCGCTCGCTCGGGCGTGGCGGTTGCCGGGGCGTGAGGAGGGCGGCCTGCGCGCGGTCGGAGCGTTGCTGCTGGCGGCGGCCGCGACCTACGTCGCGGTCTGGCGGCTGCCCTACGCGCTCGAGAGTTGGCTGATCCACCACGCATTCATCCTCGGACCTGCCAGGTACGCGCGCGACTTTCCCGCCACCTTCGCCGGCATGGCCGCGCTCTACGGGCGCTCGTTGCAAATGCTGCCGAGCGTGCTCGGGTTTCCGATCCTCGCCGGCGTCGCGCTCGCGCTGCTGCTCCGAGTGTCATGGGCCGGCCTCGGTCTGAGGACCTGTGCGTGCTTCGCCTACGCGATCGGTTTCCTCGCCACGATCGGCTACGTCTACGAGCGCTTCCTGCTGCCGTTCCTATTGCTCGCGGTGCCGCTCGCGGTCCGCGGCTATCGCGCGGCCTTCGAGGCATGGGCGCAGCATCCGCTCCGCGTGCGCGCCCTCGGCGCGGCGGCCGTCGCGCTCGCCCTCGCGGGCGGGCCGCTGCTGAGCTGGGTGATGCTGAACGATCCGCGCTACGAGATGGAGCGCTGGATTCGCGCCCACTTGACGGCCGATGCGGTGGTCGAGATCGGAGGGAATCCGCATTATCAGGCGCGCGTGCCGAGGCGGCTCAAGGTGGTTCGCGTCGATGCGGACTCGCTCCGCGACCGGCCGCGCGGTCCGGTCGGAGACCTGGTGCTGACCTCGTCGATCGACCGCTATGCGTTCGAGCGGGAGCCCGAGGCGCAGCGCCGGTGGCTCGCGGTGCTGGAGGATCGCTCGGCGGCCGGGGCCTATTCCCGCATCGTGTTCCCGCGCGGGATTGGGGCGCGCCTGTTCCCGGCGCTGGAGATCCCCGACATCGTCGCCTACGTGCGGCGCGGCGGATCGAAAATGCGAGGGCGGCCACCCGGCTCGTGATTTCGGGGCGGCGTAACCGCCGGCGCCGTCACTCGCCGAGGTCTTCGGCGCGAACGAAATCGCGATGCTTGCCGCGCCCGACTCGCTGGATTCGCGGGACCAGCTTGAGCTCGACCGGCACGCCCAATCCCTTCGTCACCTCTCCTTCGATCTCGTCGTGCGCCCCATCGCTCCAGCCAGGGCCCGCGATCACCCGCAGCTCGATCCGTCCGTTCGCGAACTGCACGAACTGGTACTCGCGGACCTTCTCGGACTTCGCGTGGTGCCGGAAGATGTAATAGGGGAGCAGGCCGTTGATGGTGCGGCCGTCGGGAAGCGTCAGATGGTCGCCGGCGCGACCCTGAATCGGGCCCAGCAGCGGCAGCGTGCGCCCGCAGGGGCACGACAGCGGTGCTTCGTCGACCAGGTCGCCGATCCGGTAACGAATGATCGGCTGGCTGTAGTTGTGCAGGTCGGTGAGCAGCACTTCGTGGCGGCCGCCTTCGAGCGGAACTCGGTCCACGACCACCGATTCGACCGGAACGTGCAAGCTCCCCGCGCGGCACGCGAACGCGGCGACGCCGATCTCGGCGCTGCCATAGCTGTCCACCGCCGGACAGCCGAACGTGCGCTCGATGCGCTCGCGCTGCCAGGGCTTGAGCACTTCGGCGGTCGTGATCGCGGCCTTCCAGCCGAGCGCCTTGCCGTCGAGCCCGAGTGCCGCGATCTCGTCGGCGAACTGGGTGACGGCCGAGGGGTAGCCGAACGCGAAGCGCGTACGCCAGCGGAGCAGTCGCTGATGGAACGCGCGCGCGGTGTCGGGGGTGATGTCGAACGCCGAGAGTCGCGTGCGATTGAAGAACCCGTCACGCGCCGCGGCCTGGCGGCGGCCTTCGGGGTCGAGTGCCAGGCCCCAGAAATAGGCGTAAGGGTCGCCGACCTCGATGCCATGCCAATGCCAGCCCCGGAACACGTTGGCGTGCGCGTGCGCCCACGAGAGGTGACTGCGCAACACCGCGACCGGTGTCCCCGAGGTTCCCGAGGTGGTCGCTCTCAGACCAGCCGGCGCCCGGCTCGAGATCAGCTCGGCGCCCTGCGCGCGCACCTCGTGCTTCTCGAGTGGGGGCAGGCGCGCCCAGTCCTCCGGCGAGCGGAGCGTGCCGGGGTCGAGGCCGGCGGCCGACCAGCGCTCGCGGTAGAACGGCACGGTCTCGAAGGCATGGCGCGCGAGCGCGAGCTGGCACTCCCACTGCTGTGAGGCGAGCCGAGCGGGGGGCCAATGCTGACTCTCCTCCAGATCGGCCAGGATGCGCGCGACCGGCTCTCCCCGAAGTGTCTGGGCCGCCCAATAGAGACTTCGCGCTGCCCACGAGTACATGCCGATCTTCCCCCTCGATTCGTTCCGTCCGCGCCAAGCCGCTGCGTTGCCGGAGGCGCAGCTTACGTGGCGTCGGGGCCTCGCCCAAGCGGCCGACGCCAAAGCGCCGCCGTCGTCTTCGCTGTCTTCAGCCTGCGGTCATGGCGTGCCGGCCAAAAATCCTGCGGAGATCTTTGGAACCAGACATCCAACATGCGCATAAGAAGACGCGCATCGTGCAGTCCGCAGTCGAACCGCCCGAAGACCCCGCTCTGGGGCCAGCCTAAGTCCTTTCACGAACCCGTCGTTACGGGTAGTCTGCCGGCCTGTCGCAGGCCGGATGTCCCAGGCCGTTCCGGCACAAACTCTGCAATGCCCAGCGGCCCACCTCGCCCCCCTCGAGGACCGAGTCGTCAGCGAGGACTCATGCACTACCGTCAGAACTCCAGAACCTGGGCGTCTCGAGGGCGCCTGGCCGCACCCGCGATCATGCTCGCGGGAATCTTCTGCTTCGCATCGGCTGAGGCCGCGACCTATTACGTCAGCCCGAGCGGCAGCGACTCGAACCCCGGCACCTCGCCGGGCAGCGCCTGGGCCACGATCAACAAGGCGAACGCCGCGCTGAGGGCGGGTGACGTCTGCATCATCAGTCCCGGCGCCTACAGTCACCCGATCAATCCGTCGTCCAACGGGACGGCCGGCGCACGCATCACCTACGTCGGCAGCCTCTCCAATCCGACCGCGGCGCAGGTGTCCTACGTGGACATCGCCAAGACCTACATCACGGTCAAGGGGATCAGCACTCCCCCGGGTGGGGCGCTGACCCTCCAATACCTCAACGAGAGCAGCGCGGCCCGTAACGATTCGGTCGCCTACTGCACCATCCGCGGCGGCGTCGCGTTTCGCGGCGCGAAGCGCTCGATGGTCGCGCGCAACTCCTTCAGCGGCGGCGTCGCATTCGAGCTGGATCACGGGCTCTCCAGCTTCCCCGCCATCGCCAACAGCGAGTCCGACACCCTCCGGGGCAACGTCGTCGACTTCGGCACCATCACCTGGAAGGGGTTCGTGATCCGCGGCTACACGTCGTTCTGCGTGATCGACTCCAATCGCTTCAGCGGCATGTTCACCGGCACCAACAGCGACGTGCAGGGACGTTACCTGTACGGGTCACATGCCAACGTGCTGCGCGACAACCGCTGGACCTTCGAGGCCACCAACAGCCTCGGCGGCGGCAACCCGTGGGTGGCGTTCGCGATGCGCGACTCGTCCGTGAACAACCTGTTCGAGCGCGACACGATGCTGTGCGGCGTTCAGAGCAATACGATCATGGGCGGGCGCCTGGTCAACGCGGGCAGTCCGATCCTGGTCGGTAAGTGCACAGGCAACCGGTGGACGGGTTGTTTCTACAAGACGACGTCGTACTCGTGGACCCAGGACAACCTGGTCAACAGCACGATCGAGAACTCGGTGTTCGCTTCCAAGTACGACTACGCATTGTGGTTCCTGGGAGATGTGATCAACTGCAAGCTCCGGAACAATACGTTCTATTCCGGCCGCAATCGTCCGATCCGGTTCGAGGGCTCGATCTTTCCGGGCACCACGGAAATCTTCAACAACATCGTGTACGCCGACTCGGTGACCGCGTGCAGCGGCGGCGGCGGCATCCTGCTCCACGGCGCCACCAGCGGGTTCACGGAGAACAACAACCTGTTCTTCGCGCGCAAGGGCCCGGCCGGCGTGGATCCCTCCACCATGTCGATCCTGTTCGGCCAGTGCAGCCGTCCGGGCACCGGGCAACCGTGGTTCAACGCGACCGGCAAGGACGGGAACTCGAAGTGGGGCTCGCCGCGGTTCGTGGATTCGACGTTCACGACCTTCGACCCGCATCTGCGCACCGGCTCGATCGCGATCGGTCTCGGCCAGGGAGGTGTCGATGCCGGCGCGTACCCTTTCGCGGCGTCCGGCCCGGACGTGACTCCACCCGCCCCGATCAGCGATCTGATCGCGACCCAGATCGCCGATAACAACCTGGTGCTGCGCTGGACGGCGCCCGGCGACGACGGCAGCTCCGGGGTTGCGAGCTCTTACGATCTCCGGTGGCAGATCCAGCCGATCGACAACGGGAATTTCGGCTCGGCGCTGCCGGTGCCGGTCCAGCCGATTCCCGGTCCGGCCGGAACGTTGCAGACCTACATCATGATCGGGCTCGCCGCCGGCACGCAGTACCACTTCGCGATCAAGACGCGGGACGACGCAAACAACGTCTCGGCCTTGAGCAACGTGCTGCGGGTTACCACGCTGACCAGCGATCAGGTCAGTCCCGCCGGCATCCTGGACCTCAGCACGCAGCCGTAGGCATCAACGCTGCGAAGCGGGCTCTCCGGGACGGCCGGGGGTGTGGAAGACCACCCGGTTCTTCGGCGGGCGTTTGGCCTCGAGCAGCGCCTGATTGGCGACGCGCCAGAGGTCCGGTGCGTCGGCCGCATGCTCGGGAAACAGCGCCACGCCGAGGCTGACGGTGACGCCGACTCGGTGACTCTGTCGGTCGAGCCCTTCGAGCTGGAGCGGCATGCGCTCGACCGCGCTGCGAAGTCGCTCGCAGATCGCGAGCACGTCCTCGGCGTGCACCGGTGAGGTGAGCAGGACCGCGAACTCCTCGCCGCCCCAGCGCGCGACCGTGTCGAACGGGCGCACCCCGCGCCGCAGCGATTGCGCCACCTGCGCCAGCACTTGATTGCCGGCTTCGTAGCCGAACGCGGTGTTGAACGATTTGAAGTCGTCGATGTCGGCGATGCACAGCGCCATCGACGCCTGTTCGCGCCCTGCGCGCGCCATCTCGTTCCGGGCCTGAAGATCGAAGTACGAGCGGTTATAGACACCGGTCAGCGTGTCGATGTACACCAGCTTCTCGATCCGGGCCGCGCGCTCCAGAACGCCGCCGCTGTATTCGGCGAGCAGCGCCGCGCGTGCGAGGTCCTCGGAGCCGAAAGGCTCGGGCTTGGCGTGCCAGACCTCGAGATGTCCGAGCGGCGTTCCTTCGCTCGAGATCACGCCGACCGCCAGCACGGCGCGGGCGCCGTGCCGGCGCGCGGCCACTTCCAGCCGCCGGCTCGCCCAGGCGTCCGGGGAATAGAAGATCAGATTCGGATGCGCGATGGCCTCACGCGCCAAGTCCGGATCGAGCGGCCGATCCGCCTGGCCCGCGGGCGGCGGCTCGACCGGGAAGAAATGCACCTGACTCGCCCCCAGCAGTTCGCGGCCGGCGAAGCCGAGCTGGTCGAGAAGGCTGCCGCGCGTCTCGTCCGTCCGCGGGTCGGAGTTCAGCAGCGGATCCTCGAGTCGCAGCAGCCGGCGCACCTGATCGAGGCCCGCCGCCGCGCGCGAGGGGAGCTGCGCGCGGGGCACGGCGATGATCCCGTCTTCCTGCCGCCGTCCGGGAAGCTGGAGCGTGATGACTTCCAGGGTGTCGCGTGGCTGGAAGCGCACTGATCGGTCGCCATTCGCGCCTGGGGGCAACCGCCGCAGCGCTCCCCGTGCTTCGAGCTGCTCGATCGCCTGCAAGGCCACGCGTTCGAGCTCGCCGGAGACGCCGTTGCGCAGCGCCCGAAGCACGCGCAGTCGATCGGCGGGCGGCAACTCCTCGAGCGGGAGGACTCTTTCGAGCAGCTCCTGGAACGTGATCGGCTGGCGCTTCATGGGCGGTTCCCGCCTCCCTGCAGGGAAGCCCTTTGCCCTGTCCGCAGGCCCTGGGATTGGGGGGGAAGCGCGAGAGCAAAGGCTTGGGGTGGAGGGCGACTCCCAGGCGCGGACGGCGAACAGTTTAGCACAGGGATTCGCGGACGAGCGCCCGCTCGACGCGATCGATCGCGCGCCCAAAGAGCGAACGGCCACCCTTTACGAGTGGCCGTTTCTAATCCCGTCGAGGTTCGGGAGTGGATCAGTGCGCCCGGGAGATCCGAGTGATCGACTGGTGAGCGCCGGCGGTGAATCGGAGGAAGTACGATCCCGCCGCGAGATCGGCGCCGTCGTCACGGCGGCCGTTCCAAGCCACCCGCGTCGTGCCTCGCGAGACGGGCCCGCGAAACATGGTCGCGATCCGCCGCCCCTGGAGGTCGAACAGCGCAGCCTCGCCGGCCACCGGCTGGTCGCTGCTGTTCAGCACCAGCTCGAGCACGGCCGGGCCGCGCGAGGGGTTCGGCATCACGCGCGCGCCGATGGTGCGGGCGAGGGCCCCCGAGATCTCCACCGGATACGGTCCGAAGCTCGCCAGGCTGCCGTCGGCGAGGATCAGGTCGAATCGGTACCAGTAAGACGCCCCGGGCGCCGCATCGTAGTCGTCGAAGAAGCAGCTCCCGAGACACAAAACATCTCGGTTCGACACGGCAGCGTATGGACCGGCGGCCTGCTGGCTCCGCCACACCGTGTAGCGCGTCTGCGCGTAGTCGCCTTCGATCGCGACGCGCGGCACTCCGTTGTAATAGCGGACGTCGATCTCGGGATCGCCGGCGGCCGCTCTCGAGAGACTCAACGTGGCCGTGAGCGCCAGGATCGTCATGAGCTTCTTCATCGTCTCTCCCTCGCTGTGCGCCACCTGGTGTTTCGGCCAATGATCGACGCGAACCGGGTTGCTCAGGCTCGCACAGTCTACCGCCAAGCGGACCAAGTGTGACGGCAGGTCGATGTCCGGGGGAAAGAGCTTGACCTCTGGCGGCCGCGTCTCTAGGTTACAACTCGTTGTCCTGTCGCGTATTGCTGCACCGGAGCCAACCCTGATGATGCTCTCGGAACTACTCACGACCCAGGCGGTGACGTCCAAGCTCGAGGCCACGTCCAAGCGGGACGCGGTCGCCGAGCTGGTCGAGCTGATGGAGTCCGCCCACGGGCTGTCGAGCCAGGGCGAGATCCTCGACCGCGTCCTGCGCCGGGAAGCCATGATGTCGACCGGGATCGGCAATGGGATCGCCATCCCCCACGGCAAGGCCCGCTCGGTCGACCGCATGCTTGCGGCCTGCGGCGTGTCGTCGGCGGGCGTCGAGTTCGACTCCGTGGACGGTGAGCCCGCGCACATCTTCATACTCCTGGTTTCGCCCGAGAACGTCGGCACTCCGCACGTCAAGGTTCTGGCCAATATCTCGCGCCTGCTCAAGGAAGAGTCGGTGCGCCGGACGCTGCGCGATGCCGGCAGTCCGGCAGAGTTCATGGCGGCGTTGAAGTCGGCCGAATCGCGCTACCTGACGACTTAGAGAGCCGCTCGTCACGCAGGCAAAACCCTGCCGGGCGCGTCGGCGGGGAGGGCTCGTGCGCTTCCTCGATTCCTGGACCGAGCTTTCGCTCTTCGATCTGGTCCGCCTGCTCGCGCCGGCGGTGTTCCTGGCGGCCGCGGTGTTTCTGCCGGGACGCCGGGTCGCCCGATGGACGGCGTTCCTGCTTGCGCTCGCGATCCCCTGGCTGCGCGAGCTCGGCACCTCCGCACTGATCGCTGGGGGCTGGGTCGCGCTCTGGCTTCTGGTCGCCTGGCAGGCGGGCGTCGTCAAGGTCTCGGCGGCATCGCGGCCGCTCGCGGCCACGCGCGGGACGCTCGAAACGGGCGCCGTCGGCTTTCTCTTGGCGCTCTCGGTGCTGGCGCTCCTGGTCGCAGCCGTGGCCCGGCAGGATCTCGGGCCCGAGGATGGGCGCCGTGCCTCCCTCGGCGTCCTGATCGTCGGCCTCGGGCTCCTCCACTTGATGCTGCGCCGTCACGGGCGTCGCGCGACGCTCGCGTTCGCGGCACTGGGACTCGGCCTCCAGGTCCTGGACGGTGTCGCCCGCGGCGCCCAGGTGCCCGCGACGCTCCCGGTCCAAGGCGCGGTCCTGCTCGGCACCGCGCTCGCGGTCGTGCTCGCGGTGCGCATCGCCAGCAATCGTGAGCTTCACACCGGATCCGCATGGATCAGCGACGCCCATGACCTCCACGACTGAACCCCTCGACGCTCACCCGGCCACAGAGGTCGGCGAGCGACGGTTCCCGGGCGCGAACGCGAAGCTCATGGGAGCAGTCCTGTGCGTGATCGGCTTCGGGCTCGTGTGCTGGCCGAGCCTGCTGGCGGGAGCGCTCGGGCTCGAGACGCTGGCCGCGGCGTTCTGGTGGTGGGCGAGGGTCGCCGAAGATCGCGCCGAGCAGATTCCGCGCTGGACCTGGATTCGCCGCCCCGCGCTCGCGCTGTGGCTGGCGTGCGCCTTCGAAGCGCTGGCCGCGACGCTTCCGCCCGGCGTGCTTGCGGGGCCCGGCAATCTCTCGCCATTGATCACGTGGACCGAGGCGCTGGCCGTGGCCTGGGCCGGGCTCGAGCTGCTCGCGGCGCTGCCGCTCGCGCGATTGTTCTCGGATCGGCCGGGGCCGGTGATCGGCCCCTGGCTGCCGGTGTTGCTACCGGCGGCGGGATTTCTCGTGCTGTGGCGGCACGTCGCGCAGTGGACCAGCGTGCCGCCGGTGCGCAACGCGGTCCTCGTGCTGGTGCTCGTCACCGCGTTGCTCGCGAGCCTGCGCGCGTTCGGACGGCTGCGGATCGTCGCGAGCCTGCGCTGGCTCGCCGTCGCCGACTGCGCGCTCGCCGCGGCACTCGTCGCGATGCGCGAGGTGAGCCTCGAGGTCTCGATGCTGCTCTGGCTCGGCGCGTGCGGCGGTCGCGCCGCGTTGCTGGCGGGCGAGCTGCGCGGTTCGGCGCCGCGCCGCTCCCCCGCGGCGAGCCGGCTGTGGCGCGCCTCGGGGTGGACCGCATCGGCAGCGCTCTCGTGGCCGCTCATCCAGGCGCTCGGATTCGGGCACCCGCGGCTCGCGCATCCCGCGTGGGCGGTGGTCGCCGGCGTGGCGACCGCACTGGTGGCATGGACCGTCGTGCGCCGCACCGTCAATCTGCCCGAGCGCCGCGCCGTCGTGCGCCGCGAGCCGGCGATCCCGGTGACGCAACTCGCCGCGACGATGACGCTGGTCGCGGGGCCGGTGGCGTTGCTGGTCGCGTGGTGGACCGGCTTCGAAGCTTCGTGGCCGACGTCGATTCTCGCGCTCGCACCGGCGCTGATCGGCGGCCTGCTCGCGTGGCTCCGCAACCGGCGGGGGGTGGTTCGGCTCGAATCGTGGGTCGAGAACGCCGGACCCCGTCTGCGCGCCCTCGCGCGTGGAACGTTCCACGGCGTCGTCACGCTCGAGCAACGCCTGGTGCGTTTGGTTGCGCGGATCGGGCTCGCGCTGATCGCGCCGACGCGCGATCTTCACACCGGCGACGCTCAGGAGTATCTGCTGTTCCTGGTCGGCCTGACCGTGCTGGCGCTCGTGCTTCCCCTGCTGGGATGAACGCGATGACGACCGAGGCGTTGCTCGCGCCACCCGCGTGGACCGCGATCGCGGCGTGGATGGCCGGTGCCTCGTTGCTGAGCCTCGAGCGCCGCGGCCCGAGCGTGATCGCGCTGGTCGTGCTCGCAGCACTGGCGGCGCTCGCGGGGCTTGGCGGCGGCGGCGAGCCGTATCGCGCGCCGCTCGTGATCGGCCTGGTGGTCGCCGCGATGGCGCGCGATTCGAGCGAGACGCTGCACGCCGAGTGCGCGATCAAGCTGCTGTGGGTGATGGGAGGGGCGATGGCGCTCTCGTTCGCCGGGCTTCAGCTCCTGACGCTCGCCACCGGAACGCCGGTGGTGCAGGAGCAGTGGGCGGTGCTGCGGCTCGGCCTCGATCCACGCTTCCTCTGGAGCACGGCGCTGCCGCTCTCGTTGCTGGTCGGCCTGGTGCTGCTCGGCGGGGCGCCGTTCCATTTCTGGATCGCCGACGTTTTCCAGGGTGTGCGCCCGTGGCTGGCGCCGCTCGGCGTTGCCGCGCTCCAGCTCGCCGGCGCGTCGTGGCTGCTGGCGCGATTGGAGGGCGTGTCGGCGTTCCAACCGGCGGCGTTGCTTTCCGGATCGTTGCTGTGGATCGCGGCGTTGGTCGCGTTCGTTGGCGGCGCTCTCACGTTGCTGGTCCAGCGGCGGCCCGAGCGCCGGGCGGGAACGCTGGCGAGCCTCAATGGAGCGCTGCTGCTCGCGGCCCTCGCGACCGGAAGGCCACCGAACGCGCAGGCGATCGCGGCGTGGGGCGCACACCTCACGCTGGCGTTGACCGGCGCCAGCACACTGGCGCGTTTCCTTCCCGTTTCATCGGCCGGCGGCGCGGCGACGCTGGGTGCGCCGCTCTTCCGGCGCCACCCCGGGGCGACGGTCGTCGGTCTGTTCGCGTTGTTCTCGCTCGCGGGAGTGCCCGGCACGCCGGGATCGGCGCTGTGGTTCGACACGGCGCGCGCGCTGGCGGAGTCGCGAGAGGTCGCGCTGCTCGTCGTCGTCGCGGCCGCTTGGCTGGCCGCGTTCACCGTCGCCGTGCGGCAGATGCGCGAGGCGGTGGGCGTGCCCGCGCCCGCC
>DASQFU010000140.1:0-25597 GCA_035632955.1 Candidatus Limnocylindria bacterium | reverse complement strand
CTCGGATTCTCGCTGCTCACGGCGGTCGCGGTCGCGTGCGAACGCATCCGCTCGCGGCCCGTCGCGATCGTGCTCCATGGTCTGGCGATCGCGATACTGGTCGCGTTCGGTTTCGCCTGGCCGGGCTGGACGCCAGCGGTTCAGGTGCGCCGTTACGCCCAGCTCAGCATCGGCTTCCACCTGCTGGTGGCGTTCCTTCCGTTCCTGCGCGGGCGCGAGCCGAACGGGTTCTGGCAGTTCAACCGCATCCTGTTCCTGCGGTTCTGCCTGTCGGCGGTCTATTCGAGCGTTCTGTTCCTCGGCCTCGTGATCGCACTGGTCGCGATCGACAAGCTGTTCAAGGTGAGCGTTGCGGAAGTGGTGTACTCGCGGCTGTGGATCACGATCGCGTTCGTCTTCAACACTTGGTTCTTTCTCGCCGGCGTGCCGCGCGACCTTCCGGCGCTCGAGGAGCGGCGCGACTATCCGCCCGGACTCAAGGTGTTCGCTCAGTTCATCCTGCTGCCACTGGTCGTGATCTACCTCGCCATTCTCACCGCCTACCTCGGTCGCATCCTGATCACCGGCCAGTGGCCGAGCGGCTGGATCGGCTACCTGGTCTCGAGCGTCGCCGGCGTCGGCATTCTCTCGTTGCTGCTGGTTCATCCCATTCGCGAGCGTGAAGAGAATCGTTGGGTGCGGGGCTACGGGCGCTGGTTCTACATCGCGATGCTGCCTGCGATCGGCATGCTCCTGATGGCGATCGGCAAGCGCATCGAGCAGTACGGCATCACCGAAGATCGCTACTTCATGGCGGTGCTCTCGCTATGGCTCGCGGGCATCGCCGTAACGTTCATCGTGCGCCGCAACACCGGCATTCGCGTCATCCCGATGACGTTGTGCGTGATCGCGTTCCTGACCGCGTTCGGACCGCTCGGCGCGTATTCCGTCTCGCGCCAGAGCCAGGTTGGACGTTTGCGCACGCTGCTCGAGCGCGCGGAGGTGCAGCCGGGTGGCGCTGCCAAAGCGGCGGCGCCGTTCGCCGTCCGCCGCGACCTGAGCTCGACGCTCGAGTACCTGATCGGAACCCACGGGGAACGCTCGTTGAGCGGCGTGCTGCCGGACGGGCTGCTCGCGACACGCCCGGATACGACCCGGAGCGGTCGCGAGATCCATGGGCGCGCGCAGCAACGCGCGTCCGAGATCATGACGAAGCTCGGGATGAAATACGTCTCACGCTGGGAAGGCGAGCAGTCCAACCACTTCTCGTATCACGGTGGCGCGATCGCGACCCCGATGCCGGTCACCGGCTTCGACTATCACGTGCGATTGCTCGGAGCGATGCCGCAGAGGTTCGAGATCGCGGGCGAGAAGTGGGAGTTGGCGCAGAGTCGCCAGGGGCGGGTGCTGAGGCTCATCAGCGGCGGCACGGCGCTCGAGTTCGCGGCCGATACGCTCGCCGTCCTCGCGCGGACGCGCGGGGCGCCGATGGATGCCGGCCCGCGTCCGCGCCTCGAGACGTCGGCGGGAGGGGCGCGCGCGACGCTGGTGCTGCTGAGCTACGCCGGGATGCGCGTTCGCGACAGCGTCTGGTTCCAGCATCTCGAGGGAGATCTCTACCTGAGCGCGGCGCCGCCGCGCGTTCGCTAGCGCGCGCACAGATCGCGTGCTAGCGTGCGGGCTCCATGTCGTCGAGCCTCGCCCGCGAAAACCTCCGCAACCGTTTTCGCGCCCTCCAGCACCGCAACTTCCGACTCTTCTGGCTCGGTCAGCTCGTATCCCTGGTCGGCACTTGGATGCAGACCGTCGCCCAGGGCTGGCTCATGCACCGGCTCACCGACTCGGCGCTCATGCTCGGGCTCCTCGGCTTCGCGCAGTTCCTCCCGGTGATGCTGTTCTCGCTGTGGGCGGGCGTGATCGCCGATCGCATGGACAAGCGGCGCCTGATCGTCGTGACGCAGATGCTGGCGTTGTTGCAGGCGGTCGTTTTAGCCGTCCTGGTCAGCACCGCCACCGTCCAGCCCTGGATGGTGCTGGTGCTCGCGTTCGCGTTCGGAACCATCAGCGCGTTCGACCTGCCGGCTCGGCAGTCGTTCCTGATCGAGATGGTCGGCAAAGAGGATCTGTCGAACGCGATCGCGCTGAACTCGGCCGCGTTCAATTCCGCTCGCGTTCTCGGCCCAGCCGTGGCCGGAGTGGTGGTGGCGGTGGCGGGCGAAGGGCCGTGCTTCTGGATCAACGCGGCCTCCTACGTCGCCGTGCTCGCGATGCTCGCGCGTCTGGACACCAAACCCCTGATCGTCGAGGGCGCTGGCAAAGACGCGCTGCACTATTTGACCGACGGTGTGCGCTACGCCCTGAGCGTGCACCCGATCCGGAATCTGCTGCTGCTGCTCGGCGTCACGGCGGGCCTCGGCTTTCAATACATGGTGCTGCTGCCGGTCTACGCCCGCGAGATCCTCGCCGCCGGCCCGGGCGGCTACGGGATGATGGTGTCGGCGTTCGGACTCGGCTCGTTGTTCTCGGCAGTGATCATGACCCGCTCGCTCGATCGCTGGGGTCTGCGGCGCAATCTGCTCGTGGGTCTGTCGCTCGCGGGCGCCGGCATGCTCGGCTTCGCATGGTCCCGAGTGCTCCCGGTGACGCTGGTGATGGGTTTCTTCGCCGGCTTCGGACTCATTCTGTACGTGGCGACAACGAATACCTTGCTCCAGCTCACCACGGACGACCGATTCCGCGGCCGGATCATGAGCCTCTACACCTTCATGTTCATCGGCACCGCGCCGCTCGGCGCGCTCGCGTCGGGTGTGATCGCGCAACGATTCAGCGCACCGATCGCGACGACGTTTTGCGCCGCCGTGCTGCTCGCCGGGGCCGTGTGGGTCGCCTACCGGCTCCGAGTGCTCGCGGCGCGCGAGGCGGCGCGTCCGACGGAGCCCGTGGTCGTGGAGAAGGTCGGATGACATCGAGGTCGATGGTTGCCGAGGTTCGGCCGACCCATTCGCATCGCACGTGAGCCCGAACCCGCGCTCGGGTCGGCACTCGCCGCGCTGGTCTTTGGATGTTCACGCCTCGGCTTGCGGTCGTCTACGTTCACCGGCATGAGAACGCTCCTCGACCGCATCCTTCCGCCCGGCGTGCTCGCCGTCGCGGTCACGCTGTTCGCGCTCGTGGCCTGCAGGCAAGGCGAGGCGGCCCCCCGCGCCGCGCGCTTGAAGTTCGATCGGGATGGGCATGCACGCATTCCCTTCGACCTGCGCAGCCAGCATGTCTGGGTGCGCGGTCGCGTGAACGGATCGGATTCCGTTTGGATCGTCGTCGATACGGGAGCCTCCGCGAGCGTCATCGACGCGACGCTGTCTCGCAGCCTATCGCTCCGAACGTCCGGCCAGCACGAGGCGCTGGGCGCGGGCGGCCCGCAACACAGCACCACGGTCGAAGACGCGACGATCGAGATCGGCGGGCTCTCGCTCCGTCCACGGGCCATGGGTGCGATCGACCTGAGCGCGCTCGGCGCGCAGAGCGGCCGTCCGATGCAGGTCATCCTGGGTTACGAGCTGTTTCAGTCGTGCGTCGTGCGCTTCGACTACGCCGCCGGCGTGATGGACGTTTGGGATGCGAAGCATGCACCGAGGGATCTCCCGGGCGTCGCGGTGCCGATGACCCTGGTGGAGAATCATCCGTATGTGGAGGGAGTGCTGACCCTGCCCGGCCGCGCGCCGCTCCGCGGACGGTTCGTGATCGACACCGGCTCGTCGCTGGCCATCCTGCTCGCGCCCGACGTGGTTGAACGCGAGAAACTCGCGACGGCGTTTCCGCGCACGCTCGTCGCGATCGGCCGTGGAGTGGGCGGCGAGCTGAGGAACCGCGTCGGGCGCGCCGAGTCGTTCGCGCTCGGCAGCCTCCGCTTCTCGAAGCCTACCGTTGTCATGCCCGATTCGGGGGCGGGGCGCATCAGCGCGCCCGGCTCGCTCGGCAACATCGGCGGTCAACTGCTGGGCCGTTGCCGCGTCACGTTCGACTACTCCCATCACCAGATACGCTTCGAACCTGGAGCGGATTTCGAACACCCGTTCGAGGCCGACATGTCCGGGGCGACGTTGACCCGCACCGGCGGCGCACTCGTGGTTCGCTGGGTCAATCCCGAGACGCCAGCGGCCGAGGCTGGATTGCAGGTCGGGGATCGCGTCATCCGCATCGATGGAGAGATCGCCGAGCGCGTCGACCCTGCCATGCTGCGGCTTCGGCTTCAGAGGGAAGGAAGTGTCGTGCGGCTCGAGGTGCAGCGCGGAGCAAATTCGCTCCAGATGAGCCTGACGCTCAGGCGCCTGCTCTAGCCTTCCGCACCGTTCTTCTCGCGAGCAGCGAGTCCTTGACATTCGACCACGTTTAGTGGTCATATGACCGCCTATGAAGGTCATAACTACATCCAGCCCATTCGGGAGCTACGCGCGTACACGCGTACTGCTGGCACTCCATCTGCTCGCCGAAACGTACGCGAGAGAGCTGGCGCGGCTTCTCGGCTTGAGCCTCTCCGGCGTACAGAAGGCGCTCCAATCGCTCGAGCGAGATGGACTGATCGCCAACCGTGCCGTGGGCCGAACTCGACTCTATCGGCTGAGCCCGCGGGCGCCGGCTCGTCAGGAGCTCGAACGCTACCTCGCGAGGCTGCTGGAGCTGGAGGACGAGCTCCGCGCGCAAGTTGCCGGGCTGCGCCGACGGCCCAGATCGACCGGCAAGCCGCTGTGACATTGAGTTCCCGATCCTCGCTGGCCGATGTGGCCGTGGCCGTTGGCGACGCGCTGCGACGCGCAGGAATTCGCGCCGTCCTGACCGGCGGGGCATGCGCGAATCTCTATTCTGGAGGTGCTTACGCGTCCCTAGATGTCGACTTCGTGCTCGCTGGATCGTGCACCGTCGAAGATCTCGATCGATCTCTGGCAACGCTGGGCTTTCAGCGGGAGCGTGATCGCTACGTCCACACACGGGTTCGCTTCTTCGTCGAGTTCCCTCGTGGGCCGCTCGGGATCGGAGAGGATTTCGCCATCAAGCCTGTATGGAGAAGCCAGCGGGCCGCGCGAACACTGGCACTCTCGGCGACCGATGCTTGTCGAGATCGGCTGGCGGCTTTCTATCACTGGAACGATCGGCAGAGCCTCGCCGCCGCAGTGGCGATCTCCACGCGCCACCGCGTGGCGCAGAACAAGATTCGGGCCTGGAGCCACAGCGAGGGACATCACGAGAAGTATGCGGTCTTTCTCGCCGAGCTCGGCCGTGCGCACGAGCCGCAACACCGGCGGAAGGCAGCCCCGCGGTCCTAGCCTCCGTAGACGACAACGCCCGTCGCTTTGAACGTCGCATAGACCATCGCTCCGTCTGCGAGCCCGAGCTCCGAAGCCGCGTGGCGTGTGATCTCGGCGACCAGCGGCGGGCTCGTGCCGAGCGCGACACGCAGCCGCTCGCCGAGCGGCGGCTCGGGCACCATCTCCACCACCGGCCCCGACAGGAGATTCTGGGCGCTGCCGGCCGGGGGCGCCGAATGAAGCGTGATTTCGCGCGGGCTGACCGCCGCGAACAACTCGTCGCCCGTCCCCGGATCCACGATCCACAGATCGCGGCCATCCGTCGCCAATCGCGCGAGGCCCTCGCGGGTCCGCTCGACGATGGTGCCGCGGAACAGATTCACGCCCATGAACTCGGCGACGTAGGGCGAGCGTGGATGCCGCAGCAGATCGTCACGCGAGCCAGTCTGAGTCACCATTCCGTTCTCGAGCACGGTGATCTGATCGCCGAACAGCAACGCCTCGCTCGGCGTGTGGGTCACGTACACGGTTACGCACGGCAGCGTGGCGAGCAGCCGGCGCAGCTCGGAGCGAACGGCGCGGCGTGTCTGGAGATCGAGCGCCGAGAGCGGCTCGTCGAGCAGCAGGAGCGAAGGATCGAGGACCAGCGCCCGCGCGAGCGCGACCCGCTGCTGCTGTCCGCCGGAGAGTTGCGCGGGACGACGCGCGGCGAGAGCGGAGACGCCGAACTGCCCGAGCGTGGCCTCGACCCGGGAGCGCATCGCCGCGCCGTTCCGCCCCTGCGCGCGCAGACCGAACGCGACGTTGTCGAACACGTCGAGATGCGGGAACAACGCGTAGTCCTGGGCGACGTAGCCGACGTCTCGGCGCGCGGCCGGCAACGCGAGCCGCGCCTCGCGGTCGAACCAGGCGGAGTCCTCCAACACGATCCGGCCGTCATCCGGAGTATCGAGTCCGGCCAGCAGCCTCAGCACCGTCGTCTTGCCGGCCCCACTCTCGCCGACCAACACCAGCGTTGTGCCGGCGGGGGCGCGCACGGTCGCGTCGAGCCGGAACGCCCCGAAGTGCTTAACGAGCCGAGCGTCGAGCATCGGGTCGGGTCCAGAACAGCCCGGTCGGACCGAGCCGCAGCGCGAGCAGCAGCGCGACCGACATCGCCAGGAGCAGCACGGAGAGCGCGACCGCGCCTTCGAGGTCGGTCTGGAGCGCCACGTACACCGCGAGCGGCATGGTCTGAGTGACACCCGGCAGGTTACCCGCGAACGTGAGCGTCGCCCCGAACTCGCCGAGCGCGCGCGCGCACGCCATCGCCGCGCCCGCGATGACCGACGGGAGCGCGAGCGGCAGCAGCACGCGAAAGAACGTGAACGCCTCCGAGGCCCGCAAGGTGCCGGCTGCATCCACGTAGCGACGATCCACCGAGGCGAGCCCCGCGCGCACCGGGAGGATGAAGAACGGGGCGGCCATGAACGCTTGCGCGACCACGACGCCAAGCGTCGTGAAGGGGAGCGTGAGCCCGAACGCGCCGATCGCGCGCCCCGCGATCCCCATGCGCCCGAAGGCCAGCAGCAGCGCGAGCCCCGCGACCGTGGGCGGCAGCACCATCGGCAGGTCTACCAGCACCTCGAGCACGCGCTTGCCCGGGAATCGGCGCGTTGCGAGCAGGTAGGCGACCGGCAGTCCGATCGCGACCACGAGTGCGGTCGCGACCAGGCTCGTGACGAGGCTCAGCCGCAACGCCTCGAGCACGACCGGTGTACCGAGACGAGCGAGCAAGGCCGCCGGCGGGACGCGCAGCAACAAGCCGAGCAACGGCAACACCGCCAGGGCGAGCGCCAGGCCGGAAGCGATCCCCAGTCCTGCGTACCAAGCCAGCCGTCCGGGAACGCCGCGCGTGGCCGTTCGGCTGGGACGCACGCTCAATCCTTGGCGATCATGACCTCGGTCGCCTTGACGACGGCGTAGACTTCGTCGCCGACCTCGAGTCCGAGTCGCTTCGCGGAGGAGCGCGTGATCACCGACACCAACTCCTGGCCGCCGATCCGTACCACCACTTCCGCCATCAGGCCTTCGATCTGCAGCGCGCTGATCCGCCCGCGGAGGTGGTTGCGGGCGCTGAGTCCGGCGTTCGTGGCGGGCTCGGGAGGTTTCTCGGTCGCGAGCAGCCGCTCCAGATCGGGACGCGGGAACAACCACTTCCTTCCCACCTGAACCCCAGGAAGCTTGCCGGCCCGTGCCAGCGCGCGGATGCGGCGCGGGTGCACGTGGAGCAGCGCCGCCGCTTGAGCGACGTCGAGCGTGTCCATCTTCGCCCTCCGAGGCGACGTTTAGATACGAAAGCGGCCGTCAATGCCGAGTGCGACGGTCATTTTAGGCCGATAGTGTCCAGCCGGGCAACCGGCGAATCGGAAACGAGGTCCGAAACCCGAGCCGATTGGAAGAGCCGGCGCACGAGCAGAGACGAGGGCGAAACGAGCACGGAAGCGACCGCCCCCCAGAGCAGCTGCGAGCGCGTCATTCGTGGGCGCTTGGCGCCCCAAGGGAACTCGGGGCTCCGGCGAGCATGGCGCAAGGAAGCGAGGGCCCACACCGCGGGCCACATGCAGAAGAGTCGGTAGCGCACGCAGCGCACGGGAATCCCATCGAGGTAGTCGGGCACGCGCGCCAGCGCGCCGAACGCCATCGTCTCGAGGCGCACGGCCAGTCGCCGGACGTCCTCGCGATCGCGGCCGACGAGATCGGCAGGCGTCAGGTTCATCTCCCGGAGCCAGCTCGCCGGCAGGTAGCAGCGCCCGCGACGGATATCGCTCGGCCAATCGAGAAGGATGTTGGTGAGCTGAAGCGCCTCGCCGACGGCGGGTGCCAGCGCCATCCGGCGTGCGGAGTCGTGCGAGCTCCGGAGACCGTGCTCGATCTCGAACAGGCTCGTCAGCATGAGTCCGACGCAGCCCGCAACGACGAAGCAGTACGAGCGCAGCTCTTCCTCGGTATCGAGGTAGGGCGCGTCCGGCGGCCGTTCCGCCGCGCGCGCGCCGAAACGGCACATGCCCCGGGCCAGCGTCTCGACGCCTTCGCGAACCGCTTCTCGATTGGCATCGGGCAGGGCGCGATAGGCGCCGAGCACGCGCGGGAGATGAGCGACCAGATCCAGATCCGCCCCGGCCCTTGCGAACGACGCAGCGTCGCGAGCCAGACGAGCGGGCGCGTCTTGGTCGCGGTTCAATGCGGCCAGGAAGAGCTCGAATCGGGCGCGCACGGCGTCGGCTCCCGAGACCGGCCACGAGTCCTCGAGCGCGTCGGCCGCCCGGCACAGCAGATAGGCGGTGCGAACCGAATCCCCGAATGTGCCGCTCAACAACCGAATGTTGAGGGCGAACGTCCGAGAAACGCTCGGCAGCACCGCGCGGCAGTAGCGCTGATCGGTGGAGTCGATGGAGGCTGGCATGGGCTGGAGTCCGTAGACTAGCATTCGGTCTCAGCGGGCGTTCGCACCCCCTCACCCGCCGCTCAAGCCGCCGGCCTTTCGTGCCGATGACAACTCCGCGGCCGCCACTACGGACCTATGCGCCCATATCTCCCAGCAACTCTCGCCTGGGTCGCCGGCATCTGCCTGCTGGCGGCCCCGATTCGCGCTGAAGCCCAGGGCTACCCCCGCCTGGCGCTGTACGGAAGTGTGCACGGTGGCATCTATCCGCTGACGATCGGCGGGGAGTTCGGCCCGCTCGACCCGGTGGCGCTGGATACGCAGGCTCGCTACAACGCCCTCGTCATTCAGCCCAATCTCATCACGCCCTATCGCCCGGATGTGATCGCCGGGCTGCGCCAGCGAAATCCCGACATTCGGCTGCACGCCTATGTGCTCGGCCACTACATCTGGTTCTCGGCGCGCGAGGATTCGACGGTGCACTACCCGACGCGTTTCCGGCGCCTGGTGCGCGACCTCGATGGGTTCCTCTACAACCAGGCCGGGGGCGAGTTCTCGAACGCCAACGTGAACCTCGCCAAGCGCGACGGATTCGGTCGTTTCGTCGTCGCCGAGGGCATCGCGGATCTGTTCGAGGACGCGATCGCCAGGAGCGGCGACTGGAACGGAATCTTCATCGACCAGTACTGCAACTCGATTCTATGGATGGAATCCCCGAGCGAACGCATCGACTACGTCCGCGCCGGCTATCCGAGCGTGGGCGCATTCGACGCGGCGTGGCTGGCCGCTACGGACACGCTCGGCAACCGCCTGCGCCGGCGGGTCGGGCCGGACTTCACGCTGTGCGGCAATTGCGCCGCCGGCACGAAGTACGCCTCGTTCAACGGCTGGATGCGGGAGAACTTCCCGTTCCAGAACGGCGGCACCTGGTACGACAACATGTATCGCGATCCGGGCGGCTACTTCGTGGACGAGGAGCGCTTCCGCAACCCGCAGGCGAACTGGATCTTCACGGCCGTTTCCGGGCCGACGACGCCCTACGCCTCGACCAACGTGCGCAAGATGCGGTTCGGTCTCGGCAGTGCGGCGCTCGGAGACGGATACGCCGTGTTCGGGCCGAGCGACCTCAACGGCATCGACTATCCGTTCCACAACTGGTGGTACGACGAATACGCGGTCGATCCCGGCACCGGCAACACGAGCGCGGAGCTCGCCGACACGGGCTGGCTCGGCCAGCCGATCGGTGCGGTTCATCAGATGATCTGGCCGGGGACCGGGCCGGACGCCTCGACCAATCCCGACTTCGAATCCAACGTCACCGACGGGTGGCACCTCGACGTGGGCGGTGCGGTGGCGAGCGTCATTCGTGACGTGACCACGGCCGCGGTCGGCTTGGCCTCGGCGCGGGTCAGGATCCAGAGCCCGGGCACCGTCGACCATTCGGTCCTGTTCGCGACCAACGGGCGTTTGAACATGTTCGCGAACCAGACCTATTCCGCGACCTTCTGGGCGAAGGCCTCGACGCCGCGGGCGATCATTGTCGCCGCGGGGATTCCCGGCCAGCCCGGCATCGCCGGGCGTGCGGTGGACATCGGCACCACATGGAAGCAATACCAGGCGGTGCTGATACCGTGGGCGAACGGAAACGCGGAGCTGCAGTTCCTGGTCGGACGGTACGGCGGCGACGTGTGGCTCGACGACGTCCACATGCAGGCCGGCGTCTTCAACGTCTACCGGCGCGACTTCCAGAACGGCATCGTGATCGTGAATCCCGCCACCACCGCGCAAACGGTGCCGCTCGAGCGGCAGTACCGCAAGATCCGGGGCCTGGTCGATCTCGCCGTGAACAACGGCGCGCTCGTGAACCAGGTCACGGTGCCGGCGAGCGACGCCTTGTTCCTGATCGGCGAAGACCGGATTCCGCCGGCGGCCATCAACGACCTGGTGCCGATCCTGCCCTGAGGCCGGGCGAGCCGCTCGCCGGCATCACGTCGCCTCTTCCACCTCCGCCGTCCAGCTCACGGCCACCGCGCCCTCGAGGGACGCGGCCGTTGGGCACCGCTCGAGATGCCTGGCGAGCGCCCGGTCGACTTTCTCGCGCGTCCCGGGCGGAATGCGCAACCGATAGTGAACGCGAATTTCGGTCAGCACCGGCAGCCCGTCGCGCACCTGATTGATGCCTTCCACTTCGGTACTGTGTTGGTCGCGACCGAGATGCACCTGACGCGCCTCCAGCGCGCCTAGAAGGGTTCCCAGCATTCAGCCACCCGCGGCCGCGACGATGAAATCGACTGGTAGCGGAAGCTCGCGCTCGGGCTCGAGGTTGAACAGCGTCACGACCGGACCGTGGACGCCCATGTCCAAGGATTCTCCGGTCGCGAGATGGGCCCGACGGTGAAGATGTCCCACCGCTTCCAGCGTGGCGCGGGAGCGATACAGCGGTTCGTTCATGATGCACCTCGTCGCGGAACCGGACGTGGGTGGGCCGATGTGCCGCGGCGCATCGGCCCTGCGGCGCCACGCTCCTGCCCGGGCGGGCGCGTCACTTGAAAAGCTCTTCCGATATGCTAGCGTCGCGCGCATCCCAACCCAAGCGTCGCGGCCTCCGGCCGTCCCTCCGGGGAGAGCTTCGTGTCCACGATCCGTCCGTTTCGCATCGCCGCGAGCCTGGGGCTCGCCAGCACGCTGCTGCTCTACGGGCTGATCGTGATCGGCTCGGTGGTTCGCACCACCGGTTCCGGGCTGGCCTGTCCTGACTGGCCCCTGTGCCACGGGCGCCTGATCCCGCCGCTTCAGTTCAACGTCCTGATCGAATGGTTCCACCGGCTGGTGGCGCTGCTCGTGAGCGTGCTGCTGTTTGTCACCGCCGCGTGGGTGTTCTGCCACCGGGTGACGCGCGCGCGACTCGGCGGGCTGGCCGCGCTGACCTTGATGCTGCTCGGCGCGCAGATCCTGCTCGGCGCGCTCACCGTATGGAAGCTGCTGGATCCCGCGGTCGTGGGCGGTCACCTGGGCGTGGCGCTGTTGCTGTTTCTGGCGACGCTGACGTTGACGCTAGTGGCGCAGTCGGAGGCCGAACCGCTGCCAACGTCCACGCTGCCGCGCCCGCCCGGACTGCTGGCGGCGTTCGGAGTCGTCACGGCGCTCGCCTACGCGCAGTCGCTGCTCGGAGGGCTCGTGAGCACGCATCACGCCGGGCTGGCGTGCCCCGACTGGCCCACGTGTTTCGGTGAATGGTTCCCGCCGCTTCAGGGGCTCGTCGGCCTCCAGATGCTGCACCGCTACGGAGCGTACCTGCTGACCGGGCTGCTGCTGTTCGCCGCGGCACGCGCGCGTCTCGCCCCCGATCGGGCGGTCCGCGCGAGCGGCACGCTGGCACTCGGGCTGACGGCCGTCCAGGTCGTGATGGGCGTGTGCAACGTCTTCCTCGGCACACCGGTGTGGCTGTCGGCCGCGCACCTCGCGAACGCGGCGGCGATCCTCGCGGTGCTCGTGACCGTGACCTATCGGATCGCCGCCCTGCCGGCCGCGGCCACTCGCCTGATGCCGGCGGAGGCGCGGTGAGCATCGCCCTGGCGAGTCCGCGCGCCCGGCGACTCGCGCTCGCCTACCTCGACCTGACGAAGCCGCGCATCGTCTCGCTCGTCCTGGTGACCGGGCTCCCCGCGCTGCTGATGGCGGCCGGTGGTTGGCCGGCCCCGCACGTTCTGTGGGGCGCGCTCGCCGGCATCACGTTCGCGGCCGCATCGGCGGCGAGCTTCAATCACTACGTCGATCGCGACATCGATGCGCTCATGCGCCGTACCGCGGCGCGGCCGCTGCCCTCGGGACTGGTGCCGCCTTCGCATGCCGTGGTGCTGGGAGTCGCGCTCGCGGGCCTGGCCTGGGTGACGCTCGTCACCCTGACGAATCTGCTCGCGGCCATGCTGGCGATGGCGTCGATCATCTATTACGCGGTCATCTATTCGGTGTGGCTCAAACGCCGGACCCCGCAGAACATCGTCATCGGCGGGGGAGCCGGCGCATCGGCGCCGCTGATCGCCTGGGCCGCCGTGACCGGGGGGGTGAGTTTGCCGGCGGTGATCCTCTCGCTGATCATCTTCTTGTGGACGCCGCCGCACTTCTGGGCGCTCGCCCTCTATCGTCGTGACGACTACGCGCGGGCGAATCTGCCGATGCTGCCGGTGACGCACGGCGAGACCGAGACTCGTCGCCAGATCGTGCTCTACACCCTGGCCCTGATTCCGGTGACGCTGGTCCTCTGGCCGCTGCAAAGCGTCGGTCTGGTCTACGCGATTCCGGCCGCGTTGCTCGGGGGCATGTTTCTCTATTACGCGCTGCGCCTCCGGCGCACTGGGACGACGCTGCATGCAGTGCACCTGTTTCGCTTCTCGATTCTCTACCTGTTCGCTCTCTTCGCGCTGCTGACCCTGGACGCGGTCGTTCGCGGCGCGTGGCTGTCGAGAGCCGTCTAGGCGGCGCTGCACCCGCGCCGCGCCCAGCCGCGAGCGGCGGGCAGCATGATCCAATGACGGGTTCGGTGCGTCCCACGCCCGTCGTTTCGGGGAACGCGAGCCCGGGCTGGCACCGGTGGGCGCTCGCCGCCATCCTTCTGCTCGCGCTCGCGCTGCGCGTGGTCGATCTCGGCGGAGAGAGCGTGTGGATCGACGAGGGATTCTCGATCCGGCTCGCCCGTATGCCGCTCCCCGAGCTGCTGCCGGCCGCTTCGCACGACATCCACCCGCCTCTCTACTACTTCCTGCTCCACTTCTGGGTCGGGCTCTTCGGGTCGTCCGAGGCGGCGGTCCGGTCGCTCTCGGTGGTGTTCGGCATGCTCGGCATCGCCCTGGTCGCGCGCTTGGGCCGGCGCTGGCTGGGAGCGGAGACCGGCCTGCTTGCCGCATTCCTGCTCGCGATCTCGCCGTTCCACGTCCACTACTCGCAGGAAGCGCGCGCCTACGCCCAGAACCTATTTTTCACACTGCTGTCGCTGGTCGCGTTCTTGTCGTGGATGGAACACGGCGGAACGCGCCGCGCACTGGTGTACGTGGCCGCGACCGCGTTGATGGTGTACACGCACAGCTACGGATGGCTCGCGGTGCTGGCGCAGAACCTGGTCGCGGTGCTGCCGCGATTCCGCCCACTGCGGCCTCGCGGCCCCAACCTCGCCGTCTGGTTTCTGTCGCAGGCGGGGCTCGGGTTGCTGTTTCTGCCCTGGCTCGCGGTGCTCCGCACTCAAGTCCATCTCGTCCAGATCAGCTTCTACGCCGGGGCACCGACCTGGCTCACGCTCGGCGGGACGCTGATCGGCTACGCCGGCTCGCCCGCGTTGCTCGCGCTGTCGCTGCTCGGGTTCGGCTGGGCCGCGCTCCGGGTCGGCGGGACGGGCGAGGATTCGGTCCGCCCGCGCCGGGTGGCGGAGTTGCTGGTCCTCTGGATCGTGCTGCTGGTGTTCGTCCCCTTCGCGATCTCGAATCTGTGGTTCCCGACCTACATCCGCCGCGCGACCATGGGCGCACTGCCGGCGTGGTATCTGCTCGTGGCGGCCGGTGTGGCGCGGATGCGATCCGTGCGATGGCAAGCGGCGCTCGTCGCCGCGTTCACGATCCTGTGCGCGATCGAGTTGGCGTCCTACTACCGTGAGGTGAACAAGGAGCGCTGGCGCGAGGCGGTCCGCGCGATCGAGCGCGAAGCGCGAGCGGGCGATTTGGTGTTGTTCAACCAGTGGTACTCGAAGCGCGACGCGTACGATTACTACGCGCGGCGTACCGATCTCGTCCTGTTGCCGTTCCCGGAGCTCGGCCAGCCGTGGGGCGCGGATCCCGAAGCCCGGCTCGAACGGCTGGTCGCGGATCGTGCGCGCGTGTGGGTCGTGTTCTCGCACTCGTCCGACACGCAGGGCGTGATCGTGCGCACGCTTGGCCGCCGCTACCGCCTGGCATGGCATCAGGCGTACGAGAATCGGTCGCTCGACCGCTCGCGCTATCGGGAGTTCGTGGGAGTCGATGCCTACCGATTCGAGCGCTGAGCGGGACATGCGGCTGGCGATCGCCCTCGGTGCGACGTTGCTTCTCGCCACCCCGCCGGTCGCGGCCCCAAGCCGCGACGCGGCGCCGTCCGGTTTCTCCCATGCGACGTTCGATACCGTTCTATCGCGCTTCCTTCACAACGGTCGGGTCGACTACGGCGGGCTGGCGCGCGACCGTGGCGCGCTCGACCGCTATCTGGTCGCGTGCGCGGACGCGCGTCCCGACGACTGGCCGCGGGAGGAACAGATCGCGTTCTGGGTCAACGCCTACAACGCCCGGGTGCTCCTGGGCGTGATCGAACGCCCCGGCCTCCGGAGTGTGCTCGACGTCGGCAAGGTTCTGTTCGTTCCGACGCTACGATTCTTTCGTGAACGACGGCCAACCGGAGGGGCGGCGCGTTCACTGAACGACATCGAGCATGGCATCCTGCGAGCCCGCTACCGTGACCCGCGCGTCCACTTCGTCTTGAACTGCGCATCGGCGAGCTGCCCGGTGTTGCCGCAACGAGCGCTCCGCGGCGCCACTCTGGACGCGGAGCTCGAGCTCGCGGCCGGTCGTTTTCTCGTCGATTCGACCCGCAATCGCATCGTCCCGCAGCGCGAGCTCGGGTTATCGTCGATCTTCAAGTGGTATGGAGACGACTTCCGGGCCGCGGAGGGAAGTCTCCAGTCGTTCGTCGAGCGCCACTGGCCGCGGCGCGAGCGCTTCGCAGCTGACCTTCCGGTGCGCTTCCTGCACTACGATTGGTCGCTAAACGGGAGCTGGTGATGCTATCGGTCGTGGTTCCTTCGCATGCCGAAGGCGCGACGCTGCTCGCGTGCGTCGCGGCGCTCTCGCGCACGGCAGCGGACGAGATCGTGGTGGCCGCGCACGGCGAAGCCGACGTCTCGAAGCGCCAGCTGCGAGACTGCCGGCGGCTGCGTTGGGTCGAGTGCGATCGCGCCTCGCGTGGCGCGCAGCTCAATCGCGGCGCCGCCGCGGCGGGCGGAGACTGCTTGTTGTTCCTGCACGCCGACTCGCGGCTGCCCGAAGGGGCCGTGGCCGGCGTGAAGGCGGCGCTCTCGACGCCGGAGATCGCGGGCGGCGCGTTCCGACTCCTCTTCGACGCTCGCCACCCGGCGCTGCGCGTGCTCGAGGCGTTGAGCGCTCTGCCGTGGCGCGCGTGCTATCTCGGCGATCAGGGTCTGTTCTGCCGGCGCGAGGACTTCGAAGCGGTCGGCGGTTTCGACGAGCGAGCGCTGTTCGAAGACGTCGACTTCGCCCTCAAGCTGGCCCGGCGTGGCCGACTGGTCCGTCTGCCGCTCGCCGTGACGACCTCGGCGCGGCGCTTCCACCGTCATGGGCCCTGGCGACAGCTCGCGACCAACGCGCGCCTGCTCGCCCTCTATCACATGGGAGCTTCACCCGGCCGGCTGGCGCGGCATTACTCGCAGTGATGGGTGGCTGGAACGCCGTCATCGCGGCGACGCTGCTGCTCCCTTGGCATCCCGAGGCCCGGGGCGGGCGCGAATGGCACGAGCACCGCTATCACGGCCGCACGTCGTACGTGGCGCTCGGCGATACCGCCAACGCTCCGCTGCACGCCGAAACGCTCGGCAACAACTCGGCGCTCCTCACCCGGCTGCGAATCGATCCGCACGGGGTGGTGTTGCGGTGGCGCTGGCGCGTGCTCGTCCACCCGGACGAAGCCGACCCTGAAGTGCGCTCGCGCGACGACCGAGCCGCCGGCGTTCTGCTGGTGGTCCGCACCAGTCTGTTCCCGTGGCGCACGCGAGCGCTGCTCTACCAATGGACGCCGGCGCAGCGCTCCGGACTTTGGAGCCGAAGCCCTTATAGCCGCAACGTCCGAACGCTGGTGCTCGAGCACGCGCCTGCCGACTCGCTGTGGCGCGAAGAGACTCGGGATCTCGAGGCCGATCTCGCGCGCGCGTTCGGGCAGACGCCGGACGCCATCGCAGGCCTGGGCGTGATCTGCGACGCCGACAATACCGGGCGGCGGGCGGTGGCCGAGTTCGGTCCACTTCAGCTCGTGACCGGCACCGAGGCGCTGCGGATTCTTCGCGGCCGTTAACGGTCGCGGTGATCGGAAACGCCACGGCCGCTCTTCACTCCGGCGGTCGGTCATGATAGGTTCCCGCGCGGTTTATCCAACCTGCCTTCGGTTCACGTCTCGACGGAGCGTACGAGGACCCATGTCGGCCCGCAGGCCTCACCTGACCGCCCGCCGCGTGCTGGCTGCAGCGATCGCGCTGGTGCCGATGCTGCTGCTGCTCGTGGGCTGCCAGGACCAGTTCCCGCAGAGTTCGCTGCATCCGCGCTCCGACGTCGGCTGGGGAGTGCAGAGGCTGCTCGAGAGCATCACGCTGTGGGTGGTCGTGATCTTCGTGCTGGTCGAGGGCGCGTTGATCGTCGCCGTGATCCGGTTCCGCAACCGCCCCGGCCTCCCGGAGCCGAAACCGGTGCACGGACACACCGGCCTCGAAATCGGCTGGACGATCGCGCCGGCCATCGTGCTCGGATTCATCGCCGTCCCGACCGTGCTGACGATCTTCAAGACCCAGGACAAGGCTCCACCCGGCGCGCTCGAGGTCAAGGTCGTCGGGCACCAGTGGTGGTGGGAGTTTCAGTACCCCGAGTTCAAGATTGTCACGGCCAACGAGCTGCACGTTCCGGTCGGACGTCCGGTCGCGCTGTCGCTCGAGACCGCCGACGTGATTCACAGCTTCTGGTTTCCGGCCATGGGCGGCAAACGCGACTTGGTCCCCGCCCACACCAATTACATGTGGTTCACGCCCGAGCAAACCGGCGCGTTTCCCGGGCAGTGTGCGGAGCTGTGCGGGACCTCGCACGCCAACATGCGCATGAAGCTGATCGTCAGCGCGCCCGAGGAGTTCCAGGCCTGGGTCGCCGCGCAGCAGGCGCCGCCGGTGGAGCCGGATTCGGGTTCGCTCGCCGCACAGGGCAAAGACGTGTTTCTCGAGGTCGGTTGCATCGCCTGCCACACGATCGAAGGCGTGGCGCCGGGCGTGATCGGGCCGAACCTGAACCACATCGGCAGTCGCACGACGATCGCATCCGCGATGTTCGATAACACGCCCGAGCAGCTGGGGAAATGGCTCGAGGATCCACCGGCGCGCAAGCCCGGCGCGCTCATGCCCAAGCTCGGGCTCGCGCCGAACCAGCTCGCGGCGCTGGTCGCCTACCTTCACAGCCTGAAGTAGCGGCGGAGCCGGAGGAGCGAAGGGAATGGCCACGACGACGCACCCGGTGGGCGGAATCGCGGCGGATCACGCCCCGGCGGAGGCCGGCACCGGCCTGTGGAGCTGGATCACGACCGTCGACCACAAGCGGATCGGGGTCCTCTACGGCGTCACGTCGTTCCTGTTCTTCCTGGTCGGCGGCATCGAGGCGTTGATCATCCGCATCCAGCTCACGAGCCCCGACAGCACGTTCATCAGTCCCGACGTTTACAACCAGATGTTCACGATGCACGGGACGACGATGATCTTCCTGGCCATCATGCCGCTGTCCGCGAGCTTCTTCAATTTCATGATCCCGCTCATGATCGGGGCGCGTGACGTCGCCTTCCCGCGACTCAACGCGTTCAGCTACTGGGTCTACCTGTTCGGCGCTCTATTCCTGAACCTGAGCTTCGTGATCGGTGGCGCGCCGGACGTCGGCTGGTTCGGCTACTCCAACCTGACGTCGAAGCAATATTCGGCGGGCACCGGCGTCGACTTCTGGGCCGTCGGCTTGCAGATCCTCGGGATCGCGTCGCTGGCCGCCGCGTTCAACTTCATCGTCACGATCGTCAACCTGCGCGCCCCCGGCCTGAAGTTCATGCGCATGCCGGTGTTCGTGTGGATGACGCTGGTCACGTCGTTTTTGATCATCTTCGCGTTCCCGGTCATCACGGTCGCGTTGGTGTTCTTGCTGTTCGATCGCATGGTCGGCACCAACTTCTTCGTGCCGTCGGGCGGCGCCGATCCGGTGCTGTGGCAGCATTTGTTCTGGCTGTTCGGGCATCCCGAGGTCTACATCCTGATCCTGCCCGCGATGGGGATCGTGAGCGAGATCCTGCCGACGTTCTCGCGCAAGCCGCTGTTCGGCTATCCGGTCGTGATCTATTCGGGGATCTTCATCGGCTTCATGGGGTGGGGTGTCTGGAGCCATCACATGTTCTCGGTCGGTCTCGGCCCGATCGCCGATTCCTATTTCGCGCTCGCCACCATGCTGATCGCGATCCCGACCGGCGTGAAGATCTTCAACTGGATCGCCACCTTGTGGGGCGGCCGCATCGAGCTCAAGACGGCGATGCTGTTCGCGCTCGGCTTCATCGCGATGTTCATCATTGGCGGGCTGTCCGGCGTGATGCACGCGTCGCCGCCGGCCGACCTGCAGCAGACCGACACGTATTTCGTCGTCGCGCACATTCACTACGTGTTGTTCGGCGGCTCGATCATGGGGATCTTCGCCGGCATCTACTACTGGTTCCCCAAGGTGACGGGACGGCTGCTCGACGAGAAACTCGGCCAGATCCACTTCTGGCTGATGCTGGTCGCGATGAACGTGACGTTCTTTCCGATGCACTTCGTCGGCCTGCTCGGCATGCCGCGCCGCGTCTACACGTATCCGGCCGGCCTTGGATTCGAGTGGATGAACGTGATGTCGACGATCGGAGCGTTCGCGATCGCTGTCTCGTTGCTGGTGTTCATCGCCAACCTCGTGCGGAGCGCGCGCCGTGGTCCGCCCGCCGGCCCGAATCCGTGGGGCGGCCCGACGCTCGAGTGGGCGATCCCTTCACCGCCGCCGATCTATAACTTCGCGACCTTGCCGCACGTGCATCGCGCCGATCCATTGTGGGAGCAAGACGCCCCGCAGCTGATCGAGTCGGTCAACCGGATGTCGGGACCGATCCACATGCCACCGAGCTCGTACTGGCCGATTGTCTCGGCGTTCGGCATCACGTTGCTGCTCGGCGGCATGATCTTCGGTTGGTGGATCGGCATTCCGGGTCTGGTGATCATGCTGGTCGGGATCTTCTCGTGGACGTTCGAGCCCTGCCACTAGCCGTGCGAACCGATCGGGGAGGAATGTGAACGTGGCAGTCGCACCCGTCGCTGATGCGGCTCATGCCGAGCCGCACGCGACCAGCACGGGACTCAACAACCGGAAGATGCTGTTCTGGGCGTTCCTGGGCTCGGAATGCATGTTCTTCGGCTCGCTGATCGCGACCTATCTGGTGTACCGCGGCCGCGACACGGTGGGGCCGCATCCGCCGGAGATCCTAAACATCCCGTTCACGTCGGTGAGCGCGTTCGTGCTGCTGATGAGCAGTCTGACGATGGTGCTGGCGCTGGCCGCGTGCCAGCGAGGCAATCAACGCGGCACCGCCATCTGGCTCGGCGCGACCGCCTTGCTCGGTGCGACGTTCGTCGGCGGGCAGGTGATCGAGTTCACCGAATTCTTCCACCACGGACTGAAGCTGCAGACCAATCTGTTCGGATGCACGTTCTTCGTGCTGACCGGCTTCCACGGCACGCACGTGACGGTCGGCGTGATCTGGCTGCTCACGCTCTTCGTGCTCGCCCTGCGGGGCAAGCTGCCGAAAGAGAAAGCGCTGGACGTCGAGATCTCGGGCCTGTACTGGCACTTCGTGGACGTGGTGTGGATCGCGATCTTCACCCTCGTCTACCTGATCCAGTAACGGAGGCGAGCATGGCAGAACATCCCACGCCCCACGAACCCGATCCGCACTCGGAGCATCCACACCCGGGCGCCAAGGCGTACCTGGCGATCGCGGTGGTGCTGACCGTCGTCACGGCGGTCGAGGTGGCCGTGTTCTACGTGCCGGTGTTGAAGCCGGTCCTGATTCCGACGCTGCTCGTGCTGTCGGCGTTCAAGTTCGCGCTGGTCGCGATGTTCTACATGCATCTCAAGTTCGACCACCGGTTGTTCTCGTGGCTGTTCATCGTCCCGATGGGTCTGGCCGCGCTCGTCATCCTCTCGCTGATGAAGTTGTTCGGGGTGTTCTAATCGTTGGCTTGATTCTCCACGTCGGCGACTCGCTGCTGGTCCGTTCCGCCCTCGACCGCTTCGGCCGCCCGCTGCCCGAGTTCGACTGGCGCCACTGGGAGAACCACAACAGCACGATCCTCGGGCTCGCCATCCTCGCTGCGCTCTATCTCTACGCCATCGGACCCTACCGTCGCCGCTCGGGCGCGACAGAAACGGTCGGTGCCCGCCGCATCGTCGCCTTCTTCTCGGGACTGCTGGTCGGGTTCGTGGCGCTCAACGGGCCGATCCACGATCTCAGCGACTACTATCTGTTCCACGTTCACATGGTGCAGCACCTGATGCTCACCCAGCTCATGCCGCCGTTGCTCCTGCTCGGCTTGCCCGGGTTCGCGGTGCGTCCGCTGCTGCGTCCGGGCTGGGTGCAATCCGTCGCCCGTGTGCTCGGACGTCCGATGGTAGCGTTCCTGATCTACACCGTGTCGTTCACCGCCTGGCACCTGCAGCCAGCCTACGACCTCATGATGCGTAACCACGGCGTGCACATTCTCACGCACCTGCAGTTCATGGTGACGGCGACGATCATGTGGTGGCCGATCCTGAGCCCGCTCGAAGAGCATCGGATGTCGCACGCGGGGCAGATGCTGTATCTATTCCTGATCGGCATTCCGATGATGTGCGTCGCGGCGCTCATCACGCTCGCCGACGTCGTCCTCTATCCCTGGTACGCGGGCGCGCCGCGCGTGTGGGGGCTGAGCCCGCTCGACGACCAGAAGCTCGGCGGCCTGATCATGTGGGTGCCCGGCGGTTTGTTCTATTGGGTGGCGATGAGCTTCGTGTTCTTCGCGTGGGTCAAGCGCGAGCAGCAGGAGGACGCGGCCGAAGCCGCCGCGCGCGCGCGCAGCGGCGGGTGATGGGCGGCGCGCCGGTGTCGGCTGAAAAGGGTCGTGCCCCGGCAGGCGAGCCCGCCGGGGCACTGATATGGTAGCGGGGGCTGGATTTGAACCAGCGACCTTCGGGTTATGAGCCCGACGAGCTACCAGACTGCTCCACCCCGCAGCAACCTCGCCACCTTAACCGCCGGCCGCCGGGCTTGTCAAGCGAGCCCGCCGTCGATGACGCCCCGATGTTGCAAGCGGTAGTGGGGCTGGCTATTCTGCGCGGCCTCGACCGGGATCCGAAGGACATGTTCGTGCCCTGTGGTGGAGGTCCATGTTGATCCGAACCCGCCCCATCCTATCCTGGCTCGCGCTCGCGGCACTCATGTTTCTGACGAGCGCGCGAGAGGTCTCGGCCGCCGCCGAAATCCACCGCCTCAGCGTCGTCCTTTCCAGCATTCCCACGCAGATCGCCGGCGGGGATTTCAACGAGTCGCTCGATTTCTTCAACCGGACTCGCCTGCGCCCGCGCGGGCTCGAGGCGCTGGACGAGGTCACGTTCGCCTGGCTGCACACGGCCGAGCTGCGCTACTTCGTGCGGCCGAACCTGGCAGTGTCGCTGGGCGTCGGTCAACTGCGCTCGCAGACCTCGCGCGAGTTCCTGCCCGCGATCCAGCAGAGTGTCCAGCTCCGCGCCGAAGTGTTGTCGGTGCCGGTGTACGCCGGCGGCGCCTATTACCTGGCGCCCTACACCCAGGGCGACTTCCAGGCGCGTGCCTACCTCGGCGGGGGATTCGTCAGCAACGTCTACACCCGCTCCGTGTTCGAGCAGGTCGAATCGAATACCGACTCCTTGACGACCCTGGGCGGGGACTTCAGGCAGGACGCCACGCGCGACGGGCCGGGCTACTACGTCGAGGTCGGCGCGCACTTGTTCTTCGCCCTGCGCTACTCGGTGATGCTCTCGGCCGTGTACCGCGGCGCCGAGATCCGCCGGCTGTTGGATCAGAGAACCAACCAGCCCGTGTTGACGCCCGATGGCCGGCCGTTCACCCTCGACCTCAGTGGCCTCGGGGGCCGGATGGGGATCGCGATCGGGTTCTAGCGGCGCCTGCCCGCGTCGTGCCGCGTTACGGACGCCGGCCCGAAAGACTCTCCGGCGGGGCCTCTTCGATCGAATAGATGATCTCGCCGGGACGCGCGTAGCGCACGCGCTCCCTCAGCGCGCGCTCGCCGCCCGCCTTGCGCGCCGCCGGATCGCGAAGCTCATGCCCCAGCCGATCGATTTCGCTCTGCAGGCGATCCAGCTCGGTCACGGCCTGCGCGTTGTCCCGGCTCATCCGCCAGATGCGAACCAGACTGTGTTCGCTCAACACGCCGACGTAGACGAGCCACAACGCGAGCAGGGGATAGGCCCAGCGGAAGCGAAATCGGGCGCGCGGTTCGGAAACGGCGTACCGGGATAGCCGGTAGCGGCGGATGCGTTGGCCGATGTCGCGCATGACCTCCCTGTCCTTGGCTGTGTCCGCGCGTCCGCGCGCGGACGCTTCACCCGGCGTCTTCGTGGCGCCGGCGATTGGTCTAGTCGAGCACCCGCCAGGCGGCGCGTCCCGGGTAGTAGGCGCTCGCCCCGAGCTGTTCTTCGATTCGCAGGAGCTGATTGTACTTCGCGACCCGGTCGGTACGGGACAGCGATCCGGTCTTGATCTGTCCTGCGTTCGTGGCGACAGCCAGATCGGCGATCGTCACGTCTTCCGTCTCGCCCGACCGGTGTGAGATGACGGTGGTATAGCCGGCGCGATGCGCCAGCTCGATCGCGGCCAGCGTCTCGGTCAGTGTGCCGATCTGGTTGAGCTTGACCAGGATCGAGTTGGCGACGTGCTCGCGAATTCCGCGCGCGAGCCGCTTCACGTTGGTGACGAACAGATCGTCGCCCACGAGCTGCACGCGCGCGCCCAGCTTTCGAGTCAAGGCCAGCCAGCCTTCCCAGTCGTCTTCCGCAAGCCCGTCCTCGATGCTGACAATCGGATAACGCCCGCACAGGTCGGCGTAGTACTCGACCATCTCCGCCGGTCGCAGCCGCCGTCCGCCTTCGCCCTCGAGCACGTACACGCCGTCCCGATAGAACTCGCTGGCCGCCGGATCGAGCGCCAGCGCGACCTGTTCACCGGGCCGGTAACCCGCCTTCTCGATCCCCTCGATCAACGCCTTGAGCGCGTCCTCGTTGGACTCGAGGTGGGGAGCGAATCCTCCCTCGTCGCCGACCGCCGTCGACAGCCCCTTCTTCTTGAGCACCGCCGACAAGCTGTGAAACACCTCGACCGACCAGCGGATCGCTTCGCGAAACGAGGGCGCGCCGAGCGGCACGATCATGAACTCCTGGAAGTCGACATTGTTGTCGGCGTGCGCGCCGCCGTTGAGGACGTTCGCGAGTGGCACCGGCAGCGTGCGCGCGTAGACGCCGCCGAGATAACGGAACAGCGGCAGGTCGAGGGCGGTCGCCGCGGCTTTCGCGACCGCCAGCGACACGCCGAGCGTCGCGTTGGCGCCGAGCTGCGACTTGTTGGCGGTGCCGTCGAGCTCGACCAGCCGTCCGTCCACGCCGTTCTGATCGAGCGCATCGAGTCCCAGCAACCGCGGCGCGATCGTCTCGTGGACGTTGCGCACGGCGTGCTGGACGCCCTTGCCGCGATAGCGGCGCGCGTCGCCGTCGCGGAGCTCGATCGCTTCGTGCTCGCCGGTCGAGGCGCCGGAGGGCACCGCCGCCCGCCCCCAGGCGCCGCCCTCGAGACCGCACTCGACCTCGAGCGTCGGGTTCCCGCGCGAATCGAGAATCTCTCGGGCGCGGAGCTCGGCGATCGGGATCATGGCGGCGCAGGCTACGAGCCGCCGCTGGGTCAGGTCAAGGAACGGCGCCGGTACAGCGAAACGTGCAGAATGCATGCGGCCCAAGCGCTTGACCGTCTTTGGACCCCCTGCGTAAGGTGCGCCGTCATGAAACCTTCCGCCGCGGCTGCGCGTAAGCGGACTTGAAGGCCGGAGACCGGTGAACGAAGACGATGCCGGAATCGTTCGGCGGTGCCTGGCGGGCGATGAGAAGGCGTATCGGGAACTGGTCGAGCGTTACCAGGGACAGGTCTACCGGCTGGCGCTGCGGATGGTCCGCGGAGCCGAGGATGCGCAGGACCTGACCCAAGAGACCTTCGTCCGGATGTTCCGGGCGCTGGCTCGCTACGACCCATCGCGGCCTTTCGCGGCCTGGTTGTTCACGATCGCCACGCGACTGTGCATCGACCACATCCGCCGGCGTCGTGTGAAGCTGATCTCGCTGACCCGACGCGAGCCCGGCTCCGGAGAGGAGCAGACGCTCGAGCTCGAAGATCCCGGGCCTGGGCCCGACGAGCTGACGGCGCGGGCGGAAGAAGAGCGGCGAACGGGCGACCTGATCGCATCGCTGCCGCCTCATTACCGAGTCGTCGTCGTGCTGCGGCATCAGCAAGACCTGTCGTACGAGGAGATCGCGGACGTGCTCCATTTGCCGCTCGGAACCGTGAAGGCCCGCATCCATCGCGCGCGTGCGCTGCTCAAGGAGCGGCTGGGACCCGAGTCATGAGGACCTGCACCGAAAGCCGCCGCCTCCAGATCTACCTGGATGGCGAGCTGAGTGAAGCGCAGGCGGGCGCGTACCGCCTCCACCTCGAGACCTGCCCGGCGTGCACGCAAGAGCTGGCGCTCTACCGCCGCCTGTTCGCGGCGCTGCGCCCATCGCCGGTGCCGGATCCCGGCCCGGCGCTGACCGAGAGGATCTTGGATCGCGTGCTGCCGTCGCGGTTGCGGCGCCGCTGGGTCGCCGCCTTGGGCTGGAGCTATACCGCGGCGTCTGCGACCTGCACGTTCATGTTCGTGTCATGGATCGCGCGCCCGGAAACCCACGTCTGGCTCGCGACCCAGCTCGGCGTCGCGCTCGAG
>DASQFU010000139.1:0-11627 GCA_035632955.1 Candidatus Limnocylindria bacterium | reverse complement strand
CAAGACCCGGCAGCGCTCGCTGTGGCCGTGGCGCGATCGGCCGGCACTGCGCCTCGACTTCCTGCGCTCCGACACCCTGGCGATCGCGGCGCTGTATCGCCATCACGGCTACATCGACGCGCGCGCCGGTGTCGAGGTGATGCCGAGCCGGGACGCTGGTCAGGTGATCGTGACGTTTCGAGTCCACGAGGGCGAGCGCGCCCGCATCGCCGCGATCGAGCTGGCGGGCGTCGCTTCGTACGACGAGGCGGATCTGCGCCGCCGGCTCTGGGCCCGGCCCGGGCGTCCGTTCAATCCGGCCTATCTCCAGCTCGACACGCTGCGCATCTCCGAGCTCTATCAGGACCGTGGCTACCGGCCGCACGTCGCCGCGTCGTACCGGCGGGACTCGCTGCAAATCACCGTTCGCTACCAGGTCAACGAGGGTCCGCTGTACCGGATCGGCGAGATCTACATCGCGAGCCGCGAGGCGTCGGTCGGCGTCAACGAGCGGCTGATCCGCCGCGAGCTGGTGCTGCGCAAGGGCGACGTGTACCGGCGCTCGCGCATGGAGCGCTCGATCGAGCGCCTCTACGAAAGCGGGCTGTTCAGCCAGGTGCAGGTGACGCCGCTGCCCGACTCGAACAACACGCTCATCGAGTTCTACGTCGGCGTGCGCGAGCGCAAGCCGCGCTGGCTGGACGCCGGTCTCGGCAGTGGGACGACCGAGCGGTTCCGATTCACCGGCGAGTGGGGGCACCGGAACATTCTCGGCCACGGATTGCAGGGCGCGCTCAACTCCAAGCTGACGTTCTACGGCACCGGCGACTTCCAGCTCTGGCGCACCGAGGCGTCGCTGCTCGAGCCCTGGTTGCTGAACTCGCGCACCCGCGGCCAGGTCACGCCGTTCTACGAGCAGAGCAACGACCGGGCGGACAAGCGCTGGGTGGTGCGGCAGGAGGCGTCGGGCGTCAACTTTCAGCTCCGGCGCGAGCTGGGACGGTTTAGCCGGATTCTCCTGAACCAGAGCAACGTGTTCGCGAAGCAGGATCTCGAGATCGAGGACCGGTTCGTGCCCGACAGCACGCGCGACTCGGTCGAGGCCACGGTCGTGTCGTTCTATTCGACCCACCGCCTGGGTCTCGGCCTGGAGCGCGACTATCGCGACAATCCGCTCGACCCCGGGCGCGGCTCGGTGCAATCGCTGAGCGGCGAGATCGCCGGCGGGCCGTTCAAGGGCAAGAGCAGCTTCAGCAAGGTCCAGCTCGTCTCCTCCTGGTACACGCCGATCGGCACCGGCTGGGTGCTCGCGACCCGGATTCGCGGCGGCACGATCCGGCCGTTCGGCGACCCGTCGCGGTTCTCGCCGGAGGTGTCGGTCGATCCCGACGTCGCGCGGCTGCCGGTCCAGGACCGCTTCCGCACCGGCGGCGTCAACTCGATCCGGGGCTTCGACGAGAACGCGATCCCGCCCTCGGGCGGCCTGGCGATCGTCCAGGCGAACCTCGAGCTGCGGATTCCACTGGCGGGCCCGCTGGGAGTCGAGTTTTACGTCGACGCCGGGAATGTTTGGACCCGGCCGAGTTATATCCGCTGGCACCAGTTCGTGCCGGCGATCGGGCGCGAGCCCCTGGATCCCGGAGACGTGCGCTATGTCGCCGGCTTCGGGCCGCGCGTGAAACTGCCGATCGGGCCGCTGCGCGTCGACTTCACGTGGGCACTGCGCCCGGCGGAAGTCGTGGAGGGGGACGGACGGAAGCGGTCGATCGGGCCCCGCTACGGGCGCCCGGCGATCCAGTTCGCCGTCGGCCCGTCGTTCTGAGGATCGGATGAGCGATTCACGACCACCCGACGATCGCGAGCCGAAAAAGCTCGATTCGGACGATCCGCGCGGCTTGACCGAGGAGCTGAAGCAGGCGGTCGAGAAGATCGAAGACGTGGTCGAGGATGTGGTCGAGCACGTCCCCAAGCCCGTGCGCTGGACGATCGGCAAGATCGTCATGCTCGCCGGGCTCGGCCTGGTCGGACTGGTCATTCTGCTGATGGTGACGGCGGTGCTGTACGTGGCGAACCGAACCGAATGGGCCGCCGAGGAGCTGACCGTGCTCCTCAACCAGATGCTCGTCACCCGCAGCGACGTGGCGCTCTCGATCGGCGATCTCAAGGGCAACCCGCTGCGGAGTGTGCGCGTGCTGCGCCCGACCCTGCGCTTCCGCGATGGAACAGGCCAGGTGCTGCTCGAGGCGCCGTCGATGACCGTCAGCTATTCGGCGTGGGATTTCCTTCGTGGCGCCCAGCGCCGGATCGACATCGTGATCGATAGCCCGGTGGTCCGGCTCGCGCGCGGAGCGGACGGCAAGGTCCGGCTTCCGACCTGGAAGCAAGGCGAAGCCCGGCAGGCCGGCAAGCCGCTCGACCTCAGCTTGCGGCTGCGCGGCGGCACGATCCGGATGCCGGAAGCGACGAACGACATCGAGGGTCTGGAGCTGGATGCGGTCGCCGCGACCGGTGCGCGCACGCGCGTCGACGTCCGGTCGTTGCGCTGGCGGCGCGGGCCCTTCGACACGCCGCTCGAGAAGTTGCGCGCGCATGTGACGGCGGCCGACACCGTGCGCGTGCACGTGCACGAGCTGCGCACGCCGGACCTCGTCCTGCACGGCGTGGCTGAGTGGAAGTCGGGCGAATCGCGGCGCCACGTGCGCGCCGAGATCGAGCGCGTGCGCTGGCGCTGGCTCGCCCGCGTGTTCCGCAACACCACCTTCGACGTGCCGGGCGAGGGCCGAGCGAGCATCGATGCGCGCGGCGGCCCCGACTGGGCCGGCTCGTTCCGGACCCGCGCGGTGTGGAGCGATCTGCCGCTCGAAGCGGAAGGCCAGCTCGCGTGGGCGGATGGCCGGCTGACGCTCGATCCGCTGACCGGCCGCTCGCGCGCCGGCGATCTCACCGGCAAGGTGACCTGGTCGAAGCAAGGTTGGGAGGTCGGCGGCGATGCGCGCAACGCGAATCCCGAGCACTGGGATGCGATCCAGCTCCGCGATTGGCCGGCGGGCAACCTGAACGGGCGCTTCCGCTACGCGGTCGACACGCGCGGCCGCCCCCGCGCGCGCCTCGCCGCGCAGCTCGACGACAGCGAGTGGAGCGGATGGCGGGCCGACAGCGGCGGCGTGATCGTGGATTTCCCCGCGGTCGGACCCGACAGCTTCCGCGTGCGCGCGTTGCGCCGTGGCGGCGAGCTGACCCTGGATGGCCGCGCCGCCGCGGGTGGCTGGCAAGGCGAGTACACCGTGACGGAGTTTCCCCTCGATGAATGGCCGGACGGGCGCGCGAGCGGCCTGCGCGGCACGCTGGCCAGCGGGCGCGGGACCGTGAACGGCCGCGCGGGCGCGCTCGACGTCACCGGCGTTCTGGAGGGGACGAGCAGCGAGTGGTTCGGCTTGAAAACCGCACGCTGGAGACTCACCGACGTGAGCGGCCGCCTGCTGCCGAAGCCCGACCTCACCGCGCAGGCGCGGCTCGAGGACGTGCTGTTCCTCGGTCTTCACTTCGACAGCGCCGCGACGCCGGTCCGGCTCGCCGATCAGCAGGCCGGATTCTCCACCCTCACCGCCCAGGCCGGCGACACGACCGTGACCCTGCGCGGCGATGCCGCGTGGCACGAGGGCGGCTGGCGGTTCACGGCCGAATCGGCGGAGATGCAGAGCCCGAGCTTCCATTGGACGGTCGAGCCGCCGCTCGCGCTGGTCGGGGATCCCAACGGCGTGAGCTTCGAGCGGCTGCTGGCGCGCGACGGTGAGGCGCAGGTGACGATGGAAGGTCGCTGGGCGGGACCCGGGGGCCGCTACGACTGGAGCGCGCGTGCCGAGCGTCTGGATCTCTCGCGCCTCGGCTTGCCGTCCGATCTGGGACTGGGCGGGCGGGCGAACGCCCGATTGCGGGTGTCCGGCATTTATGGTGACCCGCGCTGGGAGCTGGACGCTGCCGCCTCCACGCCGAGCGCGCAGGGACACCGCGCCGACTCGGTGGCGATCCGGATCGGCGGCGCCCCCGGGCGCCTCGAGGTGTCGGACGCGGCCCTCGTGCTTGCCGGCGGCACGCTCGGCGTCCGTGGCGCCGTCACCGCGATGAGCGAGCCGTGGCCCGACACGCTGACCGCCGACGGCGTGCTGCAGTGGGTCGCCGGTGCGGGGCGCTGGGAGGGAACGGCGCGCGCGCAGGAGTTCCCGCTCGAGCGCGTCGGCCGCATGGTGCCGGCGGCCGAAGGATGGGGCGGCAAGCTCTCGGGAACGCTCGAAGTCGGCGGGCGGCCCGCGGCGCCGGTGCTCAGTCTCGCCGTGGAGGCCCGGCCGCTCGCCCGCGGAGAAGCGCGCGTGGATGCGGTGAACGCGAAGGCCCGCTACGCCGCCGGGCAGCTCGACGTGCCGGAGATCAAGATCGCGCGCGGCGGCGTCACGTCAACCATCACCGGCGAGATGCCGATGCGCCTGGCCCTGGGAGAAAGCCCGGAGCTGCCGGAGGCGCCGATGTCGTGGCAGGTCGACCTGCCGAACGGCGATCTGGCGTTGCTGCCGCTGTTCGTCGCCCAGCTCGGACAGGCGTCCGGTCGTTTCGATCTCGACGCCAGGATCGGCGGCACCGTGCGCGAGCCCGATCTCAGGGGCACTGCGCGCATCCGCCAGGGCAAGCTGCGGCTCGCGGGGCGCGAGGAGCTGTTGGAGGAGGTCTATGCGGACCTGACGTTCGACGAAGCGCGCATCTCGCTCGACACCCTGGCCGCGCGCCAGCGCACCCGCCAAGGAGACGCCGGCCGGGTCCAGGCGCACGGCGAGGTGCGGCTGCAGGGAATGGTGCTCGACAACTATCGCTTCAATCTGTCGCTGCGAGAGTTCACGGCACTCGAGACCGGGCTCTACGCGGCGGTTCTGGATGGGAACTTCGTCATTACCAAGGGGCCGCGGATCGGAGGCACGACCGTGCCGCGCGTCGATGGCGAGGTCGAGCTGCGCCGGGGGGTCGTGCTGTTCGATTTCGCGAAGCAGAGCGAGATCGAGCAGATCGCCGCCAGCACGCAACCGCTCTACTGGACGTACCGATTGCATCTGAGCGCAACCGACAACCTGATCTGGCAGCCGCCCGACGGCCGGATCGAGTTCAGCGCCGATCTCAACCTCGAGCAGACGGTGGATTCGCTGATCATCTACGGCGACGTGCGCTCGCTGCGCGGCGACTACTATTTCCTCAGCAATCGATTCACGGTGCAACGGGCCGACCTGACGTTCGATAACCTGGATGGGGTCAATCCGCTGATCGCGGCGGAGGCCGAGACGCAGGTGCCGCGCGCCACCCCCGAGGACGCCGAGACCGTGGGGCTCGGCACGCAGGACGAACGGGGCCAGGAGCGCATCTTCGTGACCATCAGCGGCCGCGTGCGGGAGCCGGTGATCGAGTTCTCGAGCGAGAACAATTGGGACGAGCCGCAGATCCTGCGGGCGATCACCGTCGGGCGGTTCGTGGACGAGAAGGGGGGCCTGGCCTTCGAGGATCCGCTGGACAGTTACGTGACCCAGGCGCTGAACCGCCAGCTCTCGGCCGATCTGTCGCGGGCGTTCCGCGGCTATCTCAACGAATGGGAGGTCGCGCGTGAGTCGGGCGGCCTCGTGCGCGGCACGGGTGGGGTGCTGGTGCGGGTGGGCATTCCGCTCACGTCGCGCCTGGCCGTGCGCTATGGTCAACGGGTGCCAGGCCTGGACCGGCCGGACGAGAACGTCAGGACCGGCACGGTCGAGCGCGACATCGAGGCCGAATACCGCCTCAACCGGTTCTTCTACGTGAGCAGCGAGCTCACCCAGCGGCGAACCCTCACCGGCTCCACCTCGACCGTCTCGAGCTCCCCGGATTTCAACGTCAACCTGAAGGCGCGGTGGGAGTACTGATGGCCGAGCAGCCGTCGGCTCGCGTCCGGCCGGTTGCCGCGCCGGGAAGTTTCTCCGAACCCCCGGCAGGGGCCTCGGTATTTAAAGGTAGAGGCGCGGCCCAAAGCCCGCCGATGGTGGGAGGGTGGCGCGCAATGGAAAGGACGGTCTGATGCGACACGGGTGGCTGCTCGGCGGGGTCGCACTCCTCATCGGGACCCTGATGGGCGTTTCGGTCGCCCAGGCACAGTACTACGGCCAGAACAAGGTCCAGTACCGGCTCTACGACTGGCGCTCGATCACGTCGGATCACTTCGAGGTCTACTACTACAGTGGTCTCGACAGCCTGGCGATACGGGTCATGGATCTGGCGGAGAAGACCAACGCCACGCTGACCCGGCGCATGGGCCACACGCTCGGCCATCGCGTGCCGATCATTCTCTACGGATCACACAACGATTTCGCGCAGACCAACGTCACCCCCGAGCTGATCGACGCCGGCACCGGCGGCTTCACCGAGCTGTTGCGCAACCGGGTGGTGCTGCCGTTCACCGGCTCCTACGAGGATCTGCGCCACGTCGTCGTCCACGAGCTGGTCCACGCCTACATGTTCGATCTGATCTACGGCGGCAACGCGACCGCCCTGCTGGCGCGCCAGAGCTTCTTCCAGGTGCCGCTGTGGTTCGCCGAGGGGCTCGCGGAGTACATCTCGCTCGACATCGAGCCGAACGCCGAGATGTTCATGCGCGACGGCGCGATCACCGGCTACGTGCGGCCGTTGACGTACACCGGTGGCTATCTCGTCTACAAGCAGGGGCAGCTCGCGATCGCCTACCTGGTCGAGCGCCACGGCGAGGACCGGCTGCGCGAGCTGCTGCAAAAGACGCGGCAGATGCGGTCCTTCGATCGCGCGTTCCAGCGCGCGGTCGGCATGCCGATCGACAAGTTCGACGAACAGTTCCGCGCCTGGCTGCGTAAACGCTTCTGGCCGACGGTGTCGAGCAAGGAAGACCCCGAGCTGTTCGCGCGCCGGCTCACCGACCACCGGCGCGACGAGAGCAACCTCAACACCGCGCCCGCCATTTCCCCGCAGGGTGATCGGATCGCCTACTTCTCCGACCGCCGCCAGTACACCGACGTCTACATCATGTCGGCGTTCGACGGGAAGGTGCTGAACCGCGTGATCCGCGGCGAGCGCAGCGTCCAGTTCGAAGCGATTCCCTCGTTCCGCAGCTCGCTCACGTGGTCGCCACAAGGCGATCGCATCGGCCTGACCGCCAAGAGCGAGGGCCGCGACGTTCTGTATCTCGTCTCGGCCAAGAACGGGAAGGTGCTGAAACGGTTCGACCTCGATTGCGACGCGCTCACCTTCCCGGCGTGGTCGCCGGTCTCGGATTCGCTCGTGGTCGTCGGCCTCAAGGACGGACGTTCCGACTTGTGGCTCGTCGACGCGGGTTCTGGCGCCGTCACCCGGCTGACCGACGACACCTATGACGAGAAGCAGCCGACCTGGACGCCAGACGGCCGCAGCTTGACGTTCGCGTCCGATCGGCTGGCGCCGGTCGTTTTGCAGCCGCTGCGCCAGGAGCGCGGCTATGGCGCCTACGGGTTGTTCAGTCTGGAGCTGACGAGCCGGCAATCCCGCCTGGTGCTCGACACTCACGGCGACGACCACTCGCCGGCCTGGTCGCCGGACGGCCGCAAGCTCGCGTTCGTCTCCGATCGCTCGGGTGGCCCCGACATCTATCTCTTCGACCCGGCGGATTCGTCGATCACGCAGCTCACCGAAGTGCAGGGAGGCGTCACCAGCTTGTCGTGGTCGCGGCAGAACGACCGGCTCGTGTTCTCAGCCTTCAACCGCGGCGGTTTCGACGTGTTCGCGGTCAAAGAGCCACTGTCGTTGGACGCGGTCGTCGATCGCCTCAAGCGCCAGGCGCCTCAGACCGTGCTGTCGGTCGACCGTGCGCGGCGCGCGGCCGACGAGGCCGCGGCCCCGACACCCCCGCGTGGGGCGCTGGCCGGCGCGTGGCCGGATAGCGTGACGACGACGCCCGACACCCTGGCGAGCACGCCGCGCGAGTCGGAGCCCGCGGTCGTGGCCACCGGGACCATCGATACCGTGCGCGCGGAACCACCTTCCGAGGTCGACGATCGCCGCGGCCAGCCGCCGCCGTGGGGCATGGGCAACGATCACAGCCTGCTCGCGACGCGCGACACGGTTCCACGCCTGCCGACCCGCACGCCGCTGGTCGAGCGCGGCGGCCCGTTCGCTCTGCCGGACTCGTTGCTGCGCCAAGAACCGCATCCTTACCGGGTACGGCTCGCGCCCGACTACGCGGGCGGCGGCTTCTACGCCGCGAGCGGGATCGGTTTCGTCGGCAGCACGCAGTTCCAGTTCAGTGATTTTCTCGGCAACCACAACCTGTTCATCGCCAGCGACGTATTCAGCAACTCGTTCGACGAGACCAACGCGATCGCGATCTACAACTACCTGCCGCGCCGCTGGGATGTCGGCGGCGGGCTGTTCCACTTCAAGAACTACTTCTCGTCCCGAGTCACGACCCTGGGCGAGCAGCTCTCGGGCCCGCGCCTGTTCTCCGAGCGCACCTACGGTGCGCTGCTGTCGGCCGCCTACCCGTTCAACCGGTTTCGCCGAGCGGAGTTCAACTTCACGCAGATGTTCGTAGAGCGTGAGTTCTTCGACCGCGACCCGTTCGGGTTTTTGATCCGGAGCGGGACCGAGTTCCGCTCGGTCACCTCGCCCTCGATCTCGCTGGTCGGCGACAACGCGTTGTTCGGCTACTACGGGCCGGTCAACGGCCAGCGCTACAACCTCAGCTATAGCCCTTCGCTGGCGCTGTTCGACAACGGCTTGAACTACCACACGTTCACCTACGACGGCCGCCGCTACTGGGATCTGACCCACGGCTACACGTTCGCGGCGCGGGCGCTCGGCGGGGTGAGCACGGGACGCGACCCGCAGACGTTCCGGGTCGGCGGCTTCTCGACGTTGCGCGGATATCCCGACTTCGACCTGCTCGGGTCGCGGCTCGCGATCGTCAACGCCGAGCTCCGTTTCCCGTTCATCCAGCAGCTCGGATTGGTCGGGCCGGTGCCGCTCGGCATCTTCAACTTGCGCGGGGCCGTGTTCGCGGACGCGGGCGTGGTCTGGAACGGCGGGGAAGAGGTGCGGCTCACGCGCAGCTCGAACGGCAAGCTGCGGCTCGAGGACACGAAGCTCGGCTTCGGCACCGGCATCCGCACCGCCTTCTACTTCTTCATCGTCAAGCTCGACGCCGCGTGGAACACCGACTTCGTCGGTGTCAGCCGCCCGCGCTGGCACTTCAGCATCGGCCCGGAGTTCTGATCGCGCGCGTCACGCGATCCGTCGTCCTCGTGATCCACGCCCGTCGCCGGCTCGTCCGGTGGACGGTCGTTGGGCTTTGGGCTAGTGTCTCGTGTCCGAACTCATGCACACATCCCGGCGCCCCTCGTGGCTTCTGGCGGCGTTGCTCCTCCTCGAAGTATCACGATCGATACGTCTCGTCGTCGCGCCTGGCCAAGGGCCTCGATGGCTCGCCGCTGTATGCACATGAGTTCGGACACGAAACACTAGATTGCGATCGACCTTCGCACTCGGCCCCTGACCCGAAAGCACTCACCCGCTTGGACGCCACCCTGCACCTCAACGACGCGCAGCGCCGTGCCGTCGAGCACGGGCCGGGCGCGCTCCTCGTGATCGCCGGCGCCGGCAGCGGCAAGACCCGCGTGCTGACCGCACGCGTCGCGCGTCTGCTCGAAGAAGGCGTGCCACCGGATGCGATCCTCGCGTTCACGTTCACCAACCGGGCGGCGCGGGAGATGCGCTCTCGGATCGAGCGCGAGGTTGGCGCCGTCGCCGCGCGCGTCTGGATCGGCACGTTTCACGCGACCGGGGTGCGCATCCTGCGCCGCACCGCGCGCCGGGCGCAGGGCGAGACCGGAATTCCTCCCAATTTCACGATCTACGATCGCGAGGACCAGGAGAGCTTGGTGCGCGAGATCCTGAAGACGCTCGCCGTGCCGGAAGGGACGCTGCGGGTCGGCCAGGTGCTGAGCCGCATCTCCGACGCCAAGAACGCGCTCGTGACTCCCGACCAAGCCTTGCACGCGGCGGTCGGCCCCTCGGAGCGTCGATTCGCCGAATGCTTCGCGGCCTATCAGCGCGGCCTGCGCGAGCGCTCGGCGTTGGATTTCGACGACCTGATCGGCGAGGTGGTGCGGCTGTTCCGCAACCATCCCGAGATCGCGGAGCACTACGGGCGGCGGTTCCAGCACGTGCTGGTCGACGAGTACCAGGACACCAACCACGCGCAGTTCCGCCTGGTCGCGGCGCTGGCGAGCGTGCACGGCAACCTGTTCGTGGTCGGCGACGACGATCAGAGCATCTACGGATTCCGCGGCGCCGACCTCACGCACGTGCTCGACTTCGAGCAGGCGTTTTCGGGCGCGGCGGTGGTGCGGCTCGAGCAGAACTACCGCTCCACGCGCACGATCCTCGGCGCGGCGAACGCCGTGATCGCGAACAACCGCGCGCGCAAGGGCAAGACGCTGTGGAGCGATCGCGAGGACGGCCGGCCGCTGCGGTTCGTGCTGGCGCAGGACGACGCCGACGAAGCGCGGCGCGTGCGCGGCTTCCTCGCCGAGCGGCAGCGGCGCGGGCTGCGCTTGGACGGCACCGCGGTGCTCTACCGCACCCATGCCCAGTCGCGGGCGATCGAGACCGAGCTGCGCCAGCACGGCATGCCCTACGAGATCGTCGGCGGCGTGTCGTTCTATCAGCGGCGGGAGGTCAAGGATCTGCTCGCCTACCTGCGGATGGCCGTGAATCCGAGCGATGCCGTCGCGTTCTGGCGCGTGTGGAACACGCCGCGCCGCGGGCTGGGTGAGGTCGTGCGCGCCGCGATCGAGGCGCGCCTGAGCGCGCTTGGCGCGACCCCCGAGCAGGCGTTGCGCGAGCTCTCGTCGGCGGGCGAGCTGCATCGCACCGCTCGGGCCGGCGCGCAGGCGTTGCTCGCATTGCTGGACGAGCTGCGCGCGCATCTCGACGAGCCGGTCGACGCGCTGCTCGCGCGCGTCCTGCAGCGAACCGACTATCTCGGCGCCCTCGGGGAGCCCGGCGAGCGGGACGTCGACGAGCGGCGCGCGAACCTCGAGGAGCTGCTGGCGGGCGCCGCACAGTTCGCGGCCGCCCACGCCGAGGGCGACACGCGCGCGTTCCTTGCCGAGGCCGCCTTGCTCACCGACGTGGATCGCTTGGCGGAGGGCGCGGATCGGGTGCTGCTGCTGACCGCGCACAACGCGAAGGGGCTCGAGTTCGACGCGGTGGCGATCGCCGGGCTCGAGGAAGGGCTGTTCCCGCATGGCTCGTCGCTCGACGATCCGACCGAGCTGGAGGAGGAGCGCCGCCTGTTCTACGTCGCCCTGACGCGGGCCAGGGACGACGTGCTGTTGACCGCGGCCGCGTATCGGCGGCGCTTCGACGGCAGCGGCGGGGCGGGTGTGTCGCGCTTCGTCGACGAGATTCCGCCGGAGCTGCTCGAGCGGGAAGTGCCGCCGCCGCGACCGGCCTGGCGGCCGTCGCGCGCGATCACGACGGTGGCGACCGCGCTGGCACCCGCGTACCGGACGCGCGGCGCGCTGGCGCGTCTGGTCGGACGCGAGGTGTATCACGAGAGCTTCGGGCGCGGCGTCGTGATG
>DASQFU010000138.1:0-2768 GCA_035632955.1 Candidatus Limnocylindria bacterium | reverse complement strand
AACTTGATGGTCATGCCCCGCCCCTCGCCAGCCTCACCATCGGGATCGAGAATGCGCGCGCGACAGTGCCTGCAGCGCTCTGCGCAGGTGCTGATCACGCAGATGGCGCAGACTTGAAATCGGCAATTCTTCGCGCCTTCGGGCGCGCGTCGCGGGCTGCGCCATGGGATAACGAAAAGTCCATCCGCGAGGAGCTCTTCAGTATCGAGCGTCTCGAGCAGCATGCCGAGAGCCTCGCGGCGGCACAACCGATCGCTGCGAGGCCGAAGACCGGGCGATCTCTCGCTGCTCGACTGCGGGACAACGAGTCGGTTCTGCTCGAAGCCTATCGTGCCATCGCCAACGCGGTCGGCGAGGGGGGCACCATTACACCGGCCGCCGAGTGGCTGCTCGATAACTACCATCTCGTCGAAGAGCAGATCCGCGAAATTCGTGACGACCTGCCACCGGACTACTATCGGCAATTGCCGAAGTTGGCCACCGGACCTTTCGCCGGCTACCCGCGGGTCTTCGGCGTGGCGTGGGCCTTTGTCGCGCATACGGACAGCCGCTTCGACCCCGAGATGCTGCGCCGGTTCGTGCGCGCCTACCAGCGCGTTCAACCGCTGACGATCGGGGAGTTATGGGCGGTCGCGATCACGCTGCGGATCCTGCTCGTGGAGAATCTTCGACGCGAGGCCAGGGGCATCGTGGTGAGCCGGGCCGCGCGCGAGGAAGCGGATTTCGTAGCCGACCGGGTTCTTGCCGTGAACGGTCAATCGACCGAGTTTGTCCGTCCGATTTTCCGGCATTACGAACGGGAGCCGTTGCCGGACGCCTTCGCCGTCCAGCTCGTGCAACGGCTGCGGGACCAGGATCCGAAGGTCACGCGGGCGCTGGTGTGGCTCGAGGAGCGCCTGGCTGCGCAGGGAACGACTGCCGACGCGATCGTGCACCAGGAGCACCAGAGACAGGGTGCAACGAACGTGACGGTCCGCAACGTCATCACGAGCATGCGCCTGATCTCCGACGTCGACTGGACCGAGTTCGTCGAGAACGTCAGTCTCGTCGACGACACGCTGCGGTCCGGCAGCGACTTCGCGGACATGGATTTTCCGACGCGCAACCTCTACCGCAGCGCGATCGAGGAGCTCGCGCGGGGCTCGAAACTGACGGAACTGGAGATTGCGCGAGCGGCTCTTCTGGCCGCAAACGTTCCCGATGGTCCCGCGGGCGATCCCGATGGCCGCTCGCAGGTTCCAGCATCGCGCGAGTGCGATCCTTCATCCCGCGAGCGCGACCCTGGATACCACCTGATCGCCGGGGGGCGTCGCGCGTTCGAGGCTACGGTCGGATTTCGCGCTCCCTTATGGAGCTGGCCCGGTCGTTTCATCGCCGTGATCGGCATCGGCGGCTATATCTGCGGCGTCATCATGGTCGCCGCGATCGTTCTCTCCTTGCCGTTGTTTGTGCTGGCCGGAGCCGGAATCGGCGGCGGGTGGCTCGGTCTCCTCGCGCTTCTCGGGTTGATCCCGGCTATCGATGCGGCGATGGCGCTCGTGAACCGCGGCGTCACGAGAGAGTTCGGTGCGACGATCCTGCCGGGCCTGGAGCTCCGCGACGGCGTACCTGTCCACCTGCGCACGATGGTCGCCGTGCCGATCCTTCTCACGACGCAGGCCGCGCTCGAAGAGCAGATCGAGCGCCTGGAGATCCACCACCTTGCCAGTCCGGAAGGCGAGCTCTATTTCGCACTGCTCTCGGACTGGGCGGACGCCGCGACCGAGACCGTTGCAGGAGATGACGCGCTCCTCGTCGCGGCCGCCGCGGGCATCGCCCGCCTGAATCGCCGCTATGGGCCGGCAGCCGGGGGAGACCGCTTCCTGCTACTTCATCGCCGGCGAGTCTGGAACGACGGGCAGAAGCAGTGGCTCGGGTGGGAACGCAAGCGCGGCAAGCTCCACGAGTTGAACCGGCTGCTCCGCGGCGCGGTCGATACCACCTTTATGGGTGTCGGCGGGCCCGCTTTCACCTCACCTCCCACCCCGCCTGCCGGCGTCCGTTACGTCATCACGCTCGACGCCGATACCCGGATGCCGCGGGAGGCGGCTCGCCGGCTGGTCGGCAAGATGGCGCACCCGCTCAACCATCCGCGGTTCGATGCCGGCACCCGGCGCGTCGTCGAAGGCTATGGCGTGTTGCAGCCGCGCGTTACGCCTTCGCTGCCGATCGGCCGCGAGGGTTCGCTGTTCCAGCGCATCTTCTCCAGCACCAGCGGCATCGATCCGTACGCCTCCGCCATATCCGATGTGTATCAGGATCTCTTCGGCGAAGGCTCCTATACCGGCAAGGGCATCTACGACGTGGACGCATTCGAGGCCGCGCTCCACGGCCGTGTGCTCGAAAGTACGCTGCTCAGTCACGACCTGTTCGAGGGGACCTTCGCCCGCGCCGGCCTCGTCTCCGATATCGAGGTCGTCGAGGAGTATCCGTCACGCTACGACGTCGCCGCCGCACGCCAGCACCGCTGGGCGCGCGGCGACTGGCAATTGCTGCCGTGGATTTTCGGCCGTGGTCCAGCCGCCGAAGCCAGGGTCCGCCCTTCCGCCGTGCCGCCAGTGGGTCTGTGGAAGATGCTGGACAATCTTCGCCGCACCCTTTCGGCGCCCGCGGCGGTTGTCGCATTGCTCGCGGGATGGGCGTTGCCTCGATACGCCGCTCTGGTTTGGACGGGCTTTATCGTTTTCACCATCGCCTTGCCGGCGTTGATCGCGCTTCCCGGAAAAGTA
>DASQFU010000137.1:0-6493 GCA_035632955.1 Candidatus Limnocylindria bacterium | reverse complement strand
CGCGTGGTATCAGGCGCAGGCCGGGGGCGTGAGACTGTCCATCTTCGACTTGAGCGGGCGAGCAATGTTCACTGCCTCGCGTCAGGAGGGCGTCGGCTGGCATCGCGTCGAATGGGACGGATCGACTTCAGCCGGTGAGCGCCTTCCTCCTGGGTTGTATATGGTCGAAGTGAAGAACGCCTCGGCTAGACGGACAGCCAAGCTCGCGCACATCGGCCCGTAAACAACTCGCCGATTTCGCGCTCTGGCAGGTCGCAGCGGGAAAATCAGTCCTGTGCCGGGCGCAGCCCCTTTTTCCGGAGAATTCACTGCTTCAGAACCTCCACCGGGGTACCGATGCTTGACCCAGAACCACTCCAATGCTCATCCTGTATTCCGTGCGCCCTCAAGCAGGAGGCAAAGTGAACCGGACGGGCTTCGCGATGATTGCGCTTCTGCTCGCGATCCTCCTCCCGCTGGAAGTGGCGCACTGCATGTTCATGGGCCTGGAGGCCGCGCCGGTGGCGGCGTCCAATCATGGATGCTGCAGTGGCACCGAGCGTGCGCCCACCTCGACAGACCCAGGCGCTTGTCCGTGCTTCCAGCTTCCGCCCGCCGCAATGAGCGCGCCGGTGGTCTTGCCGGGCTCCATGCAGGAAATCTGCGCCGCGGTGATCGACGACGTCACGCTCGCCGCCGCGCCTTCCGCCGTTTCTCACGGCACGATCGAGGATTCGCCTCACAGGACTCTGCTCGAGCGCCCGCTTGAGCACCACGAGTCCCGCGGTCCGCCTCCGACCGCCTGATCGCCTCGCTCCGTCCTAGGCCGTTCTTCAACTCCATCTGACTCGAGCGCGTCTTTCGACGCGCGGAGGATCTCATGCGCTTCACGCCCGTTGCGTGGATCGCGATGGCACTGATGCTCGCGGTGCTCACTCCGGCCGCAGCCCAGACCACGCACGACCATGGCCAGCACCCGCCGCCGAAGCCCGCGAAGCCGTCACAACCTAAGCCCGCGACGCAGGCGAAGACGGCGAAGCCCAAGCCTGCGTCCGCCCCGACCCTGCATGACCACGAGTCCATGGCCCACGGTGACATGGGTGATAGGGGGCAGCACGCGATGCCGGCGTTTTTCGGTCCCTATCGCATGTCACGTGAGGCATCCGGCACGTCGTGGCAGCCGGATGCCACTCCGCACCAGGGCCTGCATGCCGCACGCGGACCGTGGTTCCTGATGCTCCATGGATTCGCCGATGTGATCTCCAACCATCAGGGCGGACGGCGTGGCGACGACGAGATCGTTGGCACGAACATGCTCATGGGGATGGCGTCGCGCGCGGCGGGGCCGGGCCGAATCGGATTGCGCACGATGCTCTCCGCAGAGCCGTGGACGACCAAGGGGAAGCGCGGCTACGCGTTGCTGCTTCAGACCGGCGAGACCGCGAACGGTCGCGATCACCTGATCGACCGCCAGCACCCTCACGACCTGTTCATGGAGCTGGCCGCGAGCTACAGCGTCTCTTTCGGCGCGAACTCAGTCTTTCTCTATGGCGGGCTGCCCGGCGAGCCGGCGCTCGGGCCTCCGGCGTTCATGCATCGCTTCTCGGGAGTGGCCTTGCCCGAGAGCCCGATCGCGCATCACTGGCTCGATTCCACGCACATCACGTTCGGTGTGCTGACAGCGGGAGTCGTGCGGGAGGCTCTCAAGTTCGAAGCCTCGGGATTCCGTGGTCGGGAACCGGACCAGGATCGGGCCGACATCGAGACCGGCCGGCTCGATTCCCACGCATTCCGGTTCTCTTGGAATCCGAAATTCGAGTGGTCGCTTCAGGCCAGCTACGGGCGACTCGATAGCCCCGAACAGCTTTCGCCGGAGACCGATGTCGATCGGGTCACGGTCTCGGGCGCATACCACGCCGGCGGCGCAGCCCGTCCCTGGCAGACGCTGGTGGCTTACGGCCGCAACCAGCTCCGCCCGGGGCCAACGCTCGATGCCTGGCTCGCCGAGAGCGCGCTCAGCTGGAACGGACGGAACCTGGCGTTCGCCCGCGTGGAGGCTGTGGAGAAGAACGAGCTGTTTCCGGAAGGGGACCCGCGCGCCGAGGAAATCTTCCAGGTAACGAAAGTCGGCGGGGGCTACCTGCGGGACGTGATCGCGCGTGGTCCGATCACGGCCGGAATCGGCACATCGGTAAACATCTCCTTCGTCCCCGAAGCCCTGGAGAGCGAATACGGCGGCCGGCCGGTTTCAGGGATGATCTTTCTGCGCGGGGTCCTGCGATGAACGGCCGCACGCCTCGATGCGCGCCGTGGCGGTTTCGCGCCTCGCTGGTCGGCGCCGTATGGGTTGGACTTGCTCTCGGTCTCTTGGCGCCAGCCGACGCTCACGTTCACGGCCCAAGGAAGTCGGTCGACTCCACCCTTGTCGATTCCGCACGTGTTGATTCGAACATGATCGGTTCGCCGACGGGTTCTTTCCGCGCGGGGCCGGCCAACGCGCCCGCGACTCCGGACACGTTCGTCATGCCGAGCCTGGGGCAGGAGCTCGGCGAGCACGTTCACAATAAGCTCGTGCATTTCCCGATCGTGCTCTCATTGACCGGACTCGCTCTGCTCGTGGGCGCGCGGCGGCGCCCGGCGCTCGAGCCCGCCGCGCGCGCCCTGATCTGGGCGGCGGCGGCATTCGCGATCGCCGCATTCTTTGCCGGACGCAGCCAGGAGGCCGCGTTCGACGACACTCCAAGGCAATGGCTGGTCGAACTGCACGAACGGTGGGGAACGTTCACGGCGATCGGCATCGTGCTGTGGGGAATCATCACCGCCTGGAAGCCCGCCCGAAGATTCGCGCTGCCCTGGGGCGTGCTGGTCGTGATCGCCGTGCTGATCGTGGCGTTCTACGGCGGGGTCGTGTCGCATGGTGAATGAGCTCGTCCGGCGTCGCGATTCACGCCGAGGCACGACCCGGCGGCTGACGGGTCCGAGCTGGGTGCTCGCGGTGCTGATGGCGTGTGCCACGGTCGCCGAAGCGGCGCCGCCCGCGGCGGATCGGCCGCCGGGATCCATTCCGCCACCTCCACCGCGCCGGATCGTTGCGATCGACCTCGGCGACTCGACCCTCGATCTCGAACGGCTCGAGCGCGCGGTGTTGGAGCGGAATCCCACGCTCGCTGCGGCGCGGGCTGCGGTCGACGAGGCACGCGCACGGGCCGATCGGGCCGGGGCTCTCGAACCGCCGATGCTGGACGCGATGGTAGCCCCCCGGAGCTTGGGTTCGGACAACGTCGATGCCGGCTATCGGATTGGGCTCACGCAGAGACTCCCACTGTTTGGCCAGCGCGGCCTCGAGCGCCGGGCCAGTCGCGAAGGCATCCCAGTCGCGGAGGCGCAGGCGGCCGTCGAGCGCCTCGAGCTGCTGAGCGAGACCCGTGCCGCGTTTTTCCAATACTACCGGGTGGCGCGCGCGCGCCAGACCAACGAGGAGCAGACGGCGCTGGTCGACCTGCTCCGCCGATCTGCTCTGGCGCGCTACTCGGCCGGCACGGCGGAACAGTCCGATCCGCTGCAGGCCGAGGTCGAACGCGCGATGCTCGAGCACGATGCGGCGGTGCTGGAACGCGAGCGCATCGTCGCGGAGGCCCGGATCAACACGCTCCTCCATCGCGCCCCGGCCGATCCGCTGCCGGACCCGCCGAGCGCGCTTTCGGTTCCGGATTCCATCGCCCAGGGGGTGGGGTTCGCGATCGCGGTCCGTCCCGAGCTGAGGATGGCGGCCGCCGAGGTCGAGGTAGGACGCGTGCGCGTCGCGTTGGCGAAGCGCGAGCGGTTGCCGATGACCGCGTTCGGCGCGGCGTACGACCGCTTCTGGACCGAGCCCGAGCTGCGCGGCACGGTGAGCGTCTCGATCGATCTCCCGCTCGACCAGGGTCGTCGTGGAGCATCGGTGCGAGAAGCCGAGGCGGCTCTGAGAAACGCCGAGCTGCGCCGCGAGGCGCTCGAGGATCGGGTGCGCCTGGAGGTGCGTAGCGCGGTGGCCCGGCTTCAGGAATCGCGCCACGAAGTCGAGATCCTCCGTGATCGACTCATGCCCGTCTCCGAGCGCGCGCTGCGGGCCGCGCGCGTGGCCTACGAGGCCAATCGCGGCTCGCTGGCGGCGTTGCTCGATGCGGCGCGGGCATGGCGGCGCGCACGGCTCGAGCTCCACCACACGCTGGCCACGGCCGCGGAAGCACACGCCGACCTCGAGCGCGCGCTCGGCACCGATCACATCGGGGGCGCACGATGACCGGGACGCGGAGGACGCCGATGTTTCTCGGCGCGCTTTCGTTGGCGATCGTCGGGCTCACGCTCGCCGGATGCGAGCAGAAGATCCTCGCAACGAAGGAGCTGCGCGCGGTCGGGCCGCTTCGCATTGGAGTAGGCAACACGCCCGACCCGCCCGGCACCGGCGACAATCGACTTCGCGTCGAGGTGCGGAACGCCGAAGGCGAGCCGCTGCGTGGGGCGGCCGTAGACGTGGTCGTGAGCATGGCCGCCATGGGCACCATGCCCTACATGGAGAGTCGCGGTAAGGTACGCGAGGTCCGTCCGGGCGTGTACGAAGCACGGTACGGCCTCTCGATGATCGGCGAATGGGACGTGGACCTCGCGATCCACCCGCGCGAGGGGGCTCCCGTGACGGCAGCCTATCGCCTGAGCACCAGCGTTCGCGGTCTCGCGTTCGTGGGTGGGTCCGCGGCGGGGGATTCGGCCGCCATGCCGGCCGCCGGCGACAGCGTGGTCGCGGTCGGGGGAGCGGTCGTGCTGAGCGCCGAACGCCGCCAGGAGTTCGGCGTCCGCACGGTTGCCGTGACCATGCGCGACCTTTCCCGCAGCGTGCGCGCTTCGGGGCGGATCGCCTTCGACGAACGCCGGCAGGGCGAGATCACGACGAAGTTCGGTGGGTATGTGCGCGACTTGCGGGTGGACTTCGTCGGCCGGCCCGTTCGTCGCGGCGAGGTGCTGTTCACGGCCTACAGCCCGGAGCTGTGGTCGGCGCAGCAGGAGTACCTCGAGGCGGTTCGCGTCGCGCGCGCCGACACGATCCCCGGTCTGAGCGCCACCTCGCGCGAGCTGGCGGAGGCGGCGCGCCGTCGACTACAGCTCTGGGATCTCTCGGATTCCCAGATCGACGCGATCGCGCAGCGCGGGCGTCCGCTCGAAGCGGTGCCGATCCTCGCGTTCCTGGGTGGCGTCGTGGTCGAGAAGAACGTGGTTCGGGGCAGCGCGTTCCAGGCCGGGCAGATGCTCTACCGGATCGCGGCCACGGATCCGATCTGGATTATCGCCTCGGTGTTCCAGGGCGATCTGCCGTCGATCCGGGTCGGGACGAGGGCGCGCGTGCTGGATCCGTACCTGGACGAACGCTCGCGGCTCGGGCGCGTAATGTTCGTGCCGCCTGCGTTCGAGAGTCAGACCCGCACGGCCGACGTGCGAATCGAGGTGCCGAATCCGCGCGGCGAGCTCCGCCCCGGCGCGTTCGTGGACGTCGAGCTCGACGTAAGCCTCGGGCCCAAGCTCGCGGTAGAGCGCAGCGCCGTGATCCCGACCGGCGAGCGGCACGTCGTGTTCGTGGACCGCGGTGGCGGGAGGCTCGAGCCGCGCCAAGTGCGCCTCGGGCAGCGCGCCGGTGACTACGTCGAGGTGCTGGACGGTTTGGTCGTGGGTGATGTGGTGGTCACCTCCGGCAATTTCCTGGTGGCGGCCGAAAGCCGGCTGCGCTCGGCGACCCAACGCAGGTGACATCGTGATCGAATCCGTCATCGCCTGGTCCGCCCGCCATCGCGGCTTCACGATCGCCGTGGTCGTGCTCGCCGCCGTGTTTGGAGTGCGTGCGCTCCAGATCATTCCGCTTGACGCCGTTCCCGACTTGTCGGATACGCAGGTCATCATCTCGACCGAGTGGATGGGACGCAGCCCCGATCTGGTCGAGGCGCAGGTGACCTACCCGATCGTCACCGCCCTGCGCGCGGCTCCGGGAGTGCGTTACGTGCGCGGTCTGTCCATGGTCGGCGACTCGTTCGTCTACGTCGTCTTTAAAGACGGCGTCGACCTCTACTGGGCGCGCAGCCGCGTGCTCGAGTACCTGGCGGCGATCCGCGGCAAGCTGCCCGAAGGTGCCGAGGCGCGGCTTGGTCCAGACGCCACGAGTGTCGGCTGGGTGTTCGAGTACGCCCTGGTGGACACCACCGGCAAGCACGATCTCGCGCAGATCCGCTCGTTCCAGGACTGGACCTTGCGGTATTGGCTCCAGAGCGTAGAGGGCGTGGCCGAGGTGGCGTCGGTCGGTGGCTTCGTGCGCGAGTACCAGGTGGACCTCGATCCGGCCCGGCTGTTCGCGTACGACGTATCGGTCCCCGCGGTCGTCGAAGCGGTGCGCCGCTCCAACGCCGAGGTCGGTGCGGGCGTGCTCGAGGTATCCGAGCACGAGCACTTCGTGCGCGGTCGCGGCTACATCAATAGCCTCGAGGACCTCGAG
>DASQFU010000136.1:0-3232 GCA_035632955.1 Candidatus Limnocylindria bacterium | reverse complement strand
GCACCGTCGGATCGGGATCGCCGGCGTAGGGAAGAATGCGCGCGACCGTGGCCGGCGAGCGGTAGCTCCACTTGAGAATTGCGCGGGCCTTGCCGCGCTGCGTCTTGGGCGCGGCGGCGCTCCCCTCGGGACTGGGCCCTGCACCGAACAGCACCCCGCCAGCCCCAAGCACTCCGAACAGCGCGAGCATGGCGGCCACTCGCCGCTCGTGCGCGGTATTTGCCCAACGGCGGGCGAGGAACAGCGCCAGAGCGGCGCCGGCGAGCGGCAGAGCCAGCCAACCCCCGCCGGAGAACCCGGGAGGGAGCGACGGGTGGATGGCCAAGGCTCCCGGCAACCGGCGCCACAGCAGTCCCACGACCAGGCCCAGCAAGCTCGCGAACAGCGCTCCCGAAACCGCGGCGCCTATCAAACGCGCGCGGAAGTCGGGCGACGCCCGACCCCTCAGTCCTTCTTCGCGATCGCCTTCCACACCATTCCCACCAGGGCCAGGATCAGCGAGGCGACCAGCGCCGTGAGGATGCCATCGATCCGGAAACCCGGCACCAGCACCGCGGTCAACCACAGGCAGATCGCGTTCAGCACGAACAGGAACAACCCGAGCGTCAGGATCGTGAACGGCAGCGTGAGGACGAACAGGATCGGCTTGACGATCGTGTTGATCACCGCCAGGACCAGCGAGGCGAGCAGCGCCGGCACCAGGCCTTCCACCTTGAACCCGGGCAGCACGCGCGAGAGCGCGAGCATCACCAACGCCATGACCACGAAATAGAGCAGGAGCGTCATCGCGTGTCCTCCAACACCTCGAGACAGTTCTCGTACCGGCCGAACGACGGCATGAGGTAGACGCCGTTCGCCATTCCCCGGCACTGCCCGAGCAGCACCTGAGCGAGCTCGACGCCCACTCGCTGCCCTTCGTTGCCGGCTTCGTGCATGCGCGCGCGGATCCAATCCGGCACGTGGATCCCCGGCACCTCGTTGTGCAGGAACTCGGCGTGGCGAAACGACTGGAGCGGGAGAATGCCGATCAGGATCGGAATCTGCGTGAGACCGCTCAGGCGCTCGACGAATCGCTCCCAGCACGCCAACTCGTAGACCGGCTGAGTCATGACGAAATGCGGTCCGGCGTCGAGCTTCTTCTTCACCCGCTCGAACTCCTGGTCGAGATCCTCGGCCGTCGGGTTCACGCCGCACGCGATCGCGAACTGCGTGGCGGCGCCGATCGAGGTGCCGGCGAGATCGGCGCCCTGGTTCATGCGGTGCACGATCCGCATCAGACCGGTCGCGTCGGTGTCGAACACCGCGGTCGCGTTCGGATAGTCGCCGACGCTCGGCGGATCGCCGGTCAGGCACAGGACGTTGCGCAGCCCGAGCGCGTGGGCGCCGAGCAGGTCGCTTTGCAGTCCCATCAGGTTCCGGTCGCGGGTCGTGAAATGCAGGATGATCTCGAGTCGCGGGAAATGCGTGTGCACCTGATAGGCGAGCGCCATCGCGCTCATCCGGATGCGCGCCAGCGGCGAGTCCGCGATGTTGACGCAGTCGACGCCGCGCTGCGCGATCAGGCGCGCCCCTTCCATGACCTTGCTCGTGTTGATGCCTCGCGGCGGGTCGATCTCGACGCTGACGACGAACTTCTCACGCAGTTTGCGCAGCAGCGACGGCTCCTCGGCCTCGGCCGGCGGCGACACCGGCGCCGGCGGCCGCTCGAGCACCTGCACCTCGGCCCCGGGCGCGAGCTTCTCCACCGGCAGGTGAGAGGCGAGCCGCTCGCGCATCGCGCGCGTGTGAGCCGGCGTCGTGCCGCAGCAGCCTCCGACGAGGCGGGCGCCAAGCGCGACCGCGCGGGCGGCGAACTCCGCGAAATATTCCGGATTCGCGAGGTAGACGAAACGGCCTTCGACGTACTGAGGCAAACCGGCGTTCGGCATCGCCGAGACGGGCGTGCCGTCCGCGGCCGCCAGGATCTCCTCAAGAACCTCGAGGGTCGGTTGCGGGCCGACCCCGCAGTTGAGCCCGACGACGCCCGCGCCCGCCTGTTTGAGCGCCGCCACCGCCTGGGTGGGCGTGTGGCCGTAGAGCGTCTTGCCGTCGGTGCCGAACGTCATCTGCGCGATCACCGGCACGTCGAGCGTGACGCGCCGCGCCGCGCGCAACGCCGCCAGAATCTCGTTCAGATCCTGGAACGTCTCGAGGATGAAGCAATCGCAGCCGCCCTCGACCAGGCCTTCGGCGGTCGCGCGGTAATGGCTCTCCGCTTCGGCGACCGTGATCTGGCCGAAGGGCTCGAGCGGCTTTCCCAATGGACCGATCGAGCCCGCCACGAAGGCGTTCACGCCGACGATCTCGCGAGCCGCTCTCGCGACCTTGACGCCCTGGCGCGCGATCAGGCGCACCTTCTCCGAAAGACCATGAGGCGCCAACCGTACGGCGTTGGTGCCAAAGGTGTTGGTTTCGATCAGCTCGGCGCCCGCCGCGAGGTAGTCGCGGTGCACGGACTCCACCAGCGTCGGCTTCGAGAGGTTGAGCTCGTCGAACGACTGGTCGAAGGGGATCCCGCGCTGATTGAGGATCGTGCCCATCGCGCCGTCACCCACCAGCGGGCCCTGGGCGAGGCGTGCGAGGAACGGGGAGGGCATGGCGAGCCAATCTAAGGGGGCCCGATACGCGACGCAAGCGAGTGGCGAGCGGCGGCGTCGAGCTGCCGATAACAAAGCGAAGCCGGGCCTTCGACCGACGCATCTAAGGTGCGCGTCTCGACTTCCACGTGCCGTCGCGGACCCGCTGGGTCAACGATTGGCGAAGCCTCACAACTCTTCGTCAAGCCTAGGGGGGCGATTTGCGGACCCCAAAGCCACTGATATATTCGCGGACCGTGATCACACGCATGGTTCGCGCTGCCGCGCTCGCAACTTTGGTCGCCCTGTCGGCCTCCGCCGCAGGCGTGCCGACGCTGTCTCCCGATCAGCTCCATCCCGGCCAGAAGGCCGTGGTGAGGACCGTGTTTCAGGGCACGAAGGTCGAGGAGTTCGAAGCCGAGATCGTCGGTGTCCTCAAAGGCGGCCGCGCTGAGGGTGACTTGATCCTCGCTCGCGCGACCAGCGAAAACGCGGTGAAGAGCGGCGTCGCCCAGGGGATGAGCGGCTCGCCGGTCTACGTCGACGGCAAGCTAATCGGCGCGCTTTCGACCGGCTGGAGCTTCACACGCGAGCCGCTGTTCGGGATCACGCCGATC
>DASQFU010000135.1:0-4053 GCA_035632955.1 Candidatus Limnocylindria bacterium | reverse complement strand
CGATTCCCCACCCGATTGCGCAGCGCCCGGCGTACCGCGCTCATAGACATGAACCGACACCCCGCGTTCGCGCAGCGCGTAGGCCGTGGCCAATCCAACGATGCCGGCCCCGAGCACCGCGACATCGGAGGTCCTGGTCATCCGGCGATCGTAGCGCCGCCCTTGGGTTCGCTTACCCGTGAAGGTAGGCTGCGCGTAAGTCCGTGACCGGCCTGCCAGACAGTGCTCGCAGCCTGCTCGCATCGGCTGCGCTGGCCCACCTCGTGACCCTCAACGAGGACGGTTCGCCGCAGGTCACCTGTGTTTGGGTCGGGCTTGATGGCGACGAGATCGTCTGCGCGCACCTGCCACATCACCGGAAGCTTCGAAATATGGAGCGAGATCCACGCGTCGCGCTGTCAATCGAGGCGGAGGGGACCGACGACCTCGGTCTCAAGCGCTATCTGGTCGCGTACGGCCAGGCGCGAATCACGGAGGGGGGCGCCCCCGAGTTGCTTCAGCGCCTCGCGGCTACCTACCTCGGGCCCGGCGTCGATTTTCCGCCGATGCCGGACCCGCCCCCCGGGTACATCACCCACATCACGGTGGATCGCGTTGCGGGCGCGGGCCCGTGGGCTTCCGCCGGCTCGTGAGCGCGTTCAGCGAAACCGAGCTCGCCTATCTGCTCGGCGAGCGCCGCCTCGGCCGAGTGGCCACGGTCGGAAAGGACGGCACCCCCCACGTGGTCCCGGTCGGCTGGAGCTACAACGCCGAGCGCGACTCGATCGATGTGGGCGGCCGTGAGTTCGAGCGGACCAAGAAGTACCGAGACGTCAAGCGCTCAGGACGCGCGGCCATCGTCATCGACGACCTCGCCAGCACCGATCCCTGGAGGCCGCGCGGGATCGAGGTCCGCGGTCCGGCCGAGGCGATCGGCGACGGCCGGCCGCTGATCCGCATCCACCCCGAGCGAGTGCGCTCGTGGGGCGTGTGATCCGCGTCGGCCCGGTCAGGCGTCGGCTACTGCGACGGCCTCGATTTCGATCAGCATCTCGGGAGTAAACAAGCTGGTCACGCCCACGAGCGTGAGGGCCATGTCGGGGTAAGGCTGTTGCGCTCCCGCGGCGCTGATGCCGCGAGCGAGTTCATCGAACATCGACGGATCCCAGTCGACGACGTAAGACGTGAGCTTTGCGAGGTCATCGAGGCTCGCCCCGGCCGCTTCGAGCGCCAGCGCGACGTTGAGCAGCGCGCGCTCGGTCTGAGCCGCGAGGCCACCGGCGACGATCTCTCCGCTTTCATCCTGGCCCACTTGGCCGGAAATGTGCACGATGCGGTTGCCGTGCGCGGCAGTGGCGTGGCTGCCTTGGGCCGGCGCGGGGAGTGTCGGGATGTTGTGCGGAGTGATAGCCATCAGATCAAGGTACCAGACCGACAGTCGGTTTGGGTCGCTCTAGGATGACGAGAGCGATGAGCAGCGAACGCGGAAAAGCCACCCGCGACAAGCTGGTCTCGGCCGGCCGACAACTCTTCGGAGAACGCGGCTACGAGCCCACGTCGATCGACGCCATCCTCGATCTCGCCGGGGTCAAACGCGGCGCCCTCTACCACCACTTCGAGAGCAAACAGGCCCTCTTCGACGCCGTACTCGAGCGGGTAGTGTCGGACGTCGCGCAAACGCTCACCGAGGCCGCCCGCACGCAACCGACCCCACTCGAGCGGCTGCGTGCCGGCTGCGCCGGCTGGCTGGAAATGGCACTCGATCCCACCATCCAGCGGATCGCTCTACTGGACGCTCCCGCCGTGGTCGGCTGGACACGATGGCGCGAAGTCGATGAACAACACATCCTCGGCGGCGTACGGCTCAGCCTGCAACAGATCGCCGATGACGGACGCTTGCCCGCCCGCGACGTGGATCTCCTCGCCCACATGGTCGTCGCCGCGGTCAACGAAGCCGCACTGCTGATCGCCCGCGCCCCCGACTCGCGCGACGCCCTCGCCCGAGGTCAAGCGGCCGTCGACACCCTGCTCGACCGGCTCGTCGCCGACCCTTCGGCCAGCTAGGACTCGAGCCACTCGCTGAGGCCAGGGGGCGAGCGCAGCGAGGCGAAGCTACCGCTGTCGACCAGCTCCTCCGCCGCCGCAACCAGCCCATTGACGGCCGCCCACGCGAACCCACCCCCCACGCTGACCCGCTGCGCGCCGGCACCGACGATCTCGCTCAGCGACATACCGGGACGCGCGAGCACATTGACCGGCAGGGTGATCGCCGCGCACACCGCGGCGATCTCTTCGCCGCTGGCGAGACCTGGCGCGTAGAGCACATCGGCGCCCGCCGCAGCGAAGGCCTGCAGCCGGCCGATCGTGTCCTCGAGATCAGGGTTGCCCCGGACGTGGTTCTCGGCGCGCGCCGTGAGCGTGAACGGGAAGTCCAGGCGAGCGGCCGCCTCGGCTGCCGCGGCGACCCGCTCAACGGCGTGATCGCGTTCGTAGATGCGCCCTTTCGGATCGTAATCCTCGATCGAGCCGCCGACCGCTCCGGCGCCGGCCGCTCGCGTGATGGCCAGCGCGGCGTCCTCGGGTGCCGGGCCGTAGCCGTTCTCTAGGTCGACCGACAGCGGGAGCGCAGTGGCCTCAGCGAGAGCGCGGACGTGGGCCACCAGCTCGTCGAGGCTGACGTTGCCATCGTCGCGCCCGAGAGTGAACGCGAAGCCGGAGCTGGTGCTCGCCAGCGCCTTGAATCCCAATCCCGCCAGCACCTTCGCCGACCCGGCGTCCCACGGATTGGGGATCACGAACGGCTCACCCTCGTGGAGGGCGCGGAAATCCGCCGCCTTGCGCTCCTGTCCCGGTTGCACGACGATCATGCACGCTACGACAGTAAGCTGGGGCCTGCGTGGCGGGGCCGCGCCCCGTCCGCGGGAAGGGCCGAGCCCACCCCAGGCAGATGTCGGTCGACGGTGTGTTCCTTTCCGCCCGGTGATCGCGGACCGCGGGCAACACGGAAAGGAGTCTGTCGTGTCTGCATCGCTTCCCCCCGCTCCGAGGCTGGAGCAGTTACGCAAGCGAGCCAAGGAACTGGTGCGCGCCCATCGCGCCGGCTACTCGGACGCCGTCGCGCGCGTGACGGATCAACATCCGCAATCGGCCGAGCCGCTGAAGCTGAGCGATGCACAGCTGGTGATCGCGCGCGAGCATGGGTTCCCGAGCTGGCCTGCGTTGCGGCGCTATGTCGACCGCCTCGCCGCACACGGGTCCGGGCTGCAGCACGCCTACCAAGAGGATCTGGGCTACTACGACGGGAGAGCGTTTGGGCTGCTGGCCTCCGCCGAGGACGGCACCGAGGGCGCAGTGGCAGCCTTCGCGCGCCACGGTGCGCCGCTGTCGCAGGCAGGCGCGCGCCTCGTCGTGGCACGGGAGCACGGGTTTTCCGGCTGGCCCGCGTTGCGTCGCCACGTGGCCCGCTTGCGTGATTCGGGCGAGCCGTTCGCGCGCGCCTACCGCGCGATAGAGGCGCACGATGTCGACTCCCTGGCCGAGCTGCTCGATCGCTTCCCCGAGGTCGTGACAGCGCGCGGCACGAATGGCAACGACCTGCTGGGAATGGCCTCCGCAACCTGCGACGAGCGACTGGTGGCGACCCTGCTCGAGCGAGGCGCCGACGTGACCCGCGCGAACGCGCACGGCTGGACAGCGCTCCACCAGGCGGCCTACAGCGACCTGCCCATGATGGCGCGAATGCTGCTCGACTCCGGCGCCCCGGTGGACGTCTCGGCGCGAGGGGCCGGCGGTACGCCGCTCGTAGTCGCGCTGTTCTGGGGCAACCGCGCGACCGCCGAGCTGCTCGCCGAGCACGCCGTCGTGCCACCCAACCTGCGCGCCGGCGCCGGACTCGGCCGGCGCGACCTGCTCGACGAACTGGTCTCTCCGAACGGGCGCCTGGCCCCTCAAGCCGGCGCGCAGCGCGCGTTCTACCGGCCCCACAGCGGCTTCCCCGCGTGGCAGCCGAGCGACGATCCGCGCGAAGTCCTCGACGAGTCGCTGTCGTGGGCTGCGCGCAACGACCGGGTCGAG
>DASQFU010000134.1:0-13335 GCA_035632955.1 Candidatus Limnocylindria bacterium | reverse complement strand
GAGTCGCGAGACTCAGACGAGAAAATGGCAACGCTGCCATGAATGTTCGGCTATCCCAGCACCCGACGCTCGACTGGAAACAGCGCTCTACTCCGTTGCGCTCTCTTTCGTGAAAATCTCCCGCATTATGCGCAGCGTCCGCTTGGTTGGGCGGCGTCGGCCTCCTTCGAGATCGAAGAGCAGCCCCTTGCTCAATCCCAAACGAGCGGATAGCTGAGCGAGGGTCAACCCATGATGCCGGCGGTAAGCATGCAGCTGCGCTGAAAGCGTCTCTTCCCAGGGATGCGGATCGTAGCCAAGGAACCGAATGAGCCGCGGCAAGTATCGGATAGGCGGCTGGGTCTTGCTGAGCTCCCACAGACACAGCGTATCCCGACCGATGTCGAGACGCCGCGCCAACGCGGTCTGACTCAGACCCAGGTCAAGTCGACGCTTGCGAACGTGGTCACCAAGGCCCGTTAACACCTTGGGATATGCGGGCTTTGGCTTGGGGGCGCGCAGGTGGATGCAACTAAGCAACGCCGCCACCCAGAAGCGATGCCGGGCTCCCGCAGGAGCCCGGTCACGTGGGACGCGATCGGTCCCGTCTCTCTCTACTTGTGGACCGCCTCCATGGCGAGCGCCTTGTCGAGGTTCTGCTCGACAACGCTCCAGTCCAGGTTGTTGAAGAAGGCGTCGATGTACTTCGCGCGCGCACGACCGTAGTCGATCCAGTACGCATGCTCGTAGACGTCCAGCGCCAGGATCGGCGTCGCGTTCCACAGCGGGAACGTGTTCTGCGCGTCGCCGACGGCGGTGGTCAGCGTGTGGAGATCGTGGTCGTAAGCGAGCCACACCCAGCCGCGCGCTGCGAGACCGGAGGCCTTGAAGTCCGCGAGCCATGCGTCGACCGAAGGGAAGTCCCGCTTGATCAGATCGGCGATCTTGGCCGGAGGCGGGCCACCCTTGCCGCCGAGATGCGCGAAGTAGACCTCGTGGTTCTTGACGCCGCCGATCGCGAACGACAGGTCGACCCGCAACGAGCGCAGGTCGCTGAAGATCTGATTAGCCGTGGCGCGATCCACCGAGCCCAGCTTCTCCTGGATCTCGTTGGTCTTGCCGATGTAGCCCTTGTAGAGCTCGTAGTGCTCTTCCATCGTTCGAGCGGAGATGCCGTTGAGGTCGCGGATGCTGGCGAACTTCTTGGCTTCGAGTTTGGGGAACGGCATGAGGTCCTCCAAGTTCAGGGGGCGCGAAACGCCCCACGTGGCTCGCGTTTCGAGAGGGCGTTCAACTTAGCCCCGGCCCCAACGAGTGTCAATCGAGCCAGCGGCCGCGATCGCAGGCCGGCCGTCGATCCGACGAGCCGCATGCGTACGGAATCCAACAAGGCGGAAACCCGCGGCATGCTCACCTCGCACGTCGAATCGTAGACACGACACGCGGCCAACGTATAGCCGCAGCCGCACGTGCACCGCTGGGCGTTGGCGAAACGAACGAACTGCTCCCGCTGATTCCCTTCGAGACCCGCCAGGTCCACGCCTGGGATCACCTCGACCCAGCGGCTCAGGCTGTCCGAGTCCACGTCCGCGCCCTGGTTGCCGCTCAGGCGAAGGGCTTCCGCAATCGAGTCCACCGGCTCTCCTGACTCGGCCCCGGCGACCGGGGACTGCGCGGGCGGTCCCGCAGGCCGTCCGGCGGACCACTGCCGAAACGCCAGACCCAAGCCGGCCACGAGCGCAGCCAGCACGATCAGCGCGATCCAGCGGCCGGCGTTCGGTGATCGAGATGAAGTCGACAGGGAAGTCCTCGTCAATGTCCGGGAATCGTTCGGCGCGTCATCCTCACGGGCCCAACGCTTGGATGCGGTCGGCTGCCCGGTTGACCCGCCGGAGTTGGGCTCCTAGTGTCCGGCGCCCATGAGTTGGATTCCCATGATACTCCCGGACGCCGCACCCGATCCGCTTCGGCGGATCTACAACGCGATCCGCTCCGCGCGCGGTCACGTCGGTCACCTGTGGCTGAGCCAGGGTCTCGACCCGACTGGCTTGGCGGCGAGCTTCGCGCTCTACCGCACGTTGATGGACGATCCGGCGCCATTGAGCGCCGGGCAGGCCGAGCTGATCGCGCTCGTCGTCTCGGCGACCAACGGTTGCGGATACTGCGTGGCGCACCACGGGCCCCGACTCGCGCAGGCACTCGGCGACGAGCGGCTGGCGCGCGCCGTGGCGCGCGACTACCGCGAAGCCAACCTGCCGGCGCGCGATCGCGTCCTGCTCGACTACGCCGTCGCGCTCACGTGCGAGCCGTCCGAGCGCAAGCTCGAGGACGTCGAACGCGTGCGCGAGTACGGATTCGGCGACATGGCGATCCTCAAGACGACGGAGATCACCGCCTACTACGGCTTCGTCAACCGGATCGCCAGCGCCCTCGGCGTGACGCTCGAGCCGAACCTCGAGCCCTGGGAGTTCGGCGTACAGCGCTAGGGCCGAGCGGTGGATGGGTCACGCGCTTCGCGGTAGACGGCGAGCAGCGCGTCGAGATGGCGCCGCGGGTCGGCGACGTCCCGAACGCGAGCGAGGCCGGCCTCGCCCCAGCTCGGCGCGGCGGGATCGTCGAGCGCGCGCCGGCTCGCCTCCGCCAACGCGTGCGCGTCGTTCGGCGTGACGAGCAGTCCGGTGCGCTCGTGCTCGATCAGCTCCGGGATCGCGCCGATGCGTGACGCGACGACTGGCCGCGTGGCGGCCAGCGCCTCGGCGGCGGCATAGCAGAACGTCTCGTAGAACAACGACGGAATCACGACCACGCCCGCGCCGGACAGCAGCCGCGCGAACGCGTCGCCCTGGAGATGTCCGTGCAGGCGCAGATTGCTCACGGTGTCGGCCTGCCGCTGCAGCCAGGGCCGGAGCGGGCCTTCGCCCGCCACCACCACCGGTGTGGGAGCCAGGCGCATGGCGAGCGCAGGTACCAGTCGCACGCCTTTCTCCTCCGAGAGCCTGCCCGCGAACAGCACGTACGGCTGCGGCGCGACGGGGTCCTGAACGCGAACGGGTTCGGGCGCGGTCCCCGGAACACTGCCGGCCCGATCGAGCTCGACGCCGTGCGGGATCCAGCGCACCGACGTCGGGTCGAGGCCGTGCTCGCGCACCTTGTCGGCGACGAAACGCGACGGAGCGATCCACAAGCGCACCGCGCGATAGGCGTGTACGGCATCATGGGCGTAGGCCTCGATGGCGCCGACCAGGCTCTTCGCGCGCGATCCCTGCACGCAACCGACCGCGACGGCATGCCAGTGATGGCCGCCCTTGCAGCGCTCGCATTCGGCGCCGCGCGCGAACATGACGCGGTTCGTGCACCAGGGCTTGAAATCGTGGAGCGTCATGACGATCGGCACGCCACGGCGCTCGAGCGGCCGCAGAACCGAGGGCGTGAGATAGCGGCTCGGCGCATGGACGTGCGCGACGTCGAAGGGGACCGCGTCGAGCAGACGCTCCATCGCCCGGGCGGCCGGGGCCGACCAGAAGACGCGGTCCGCCTGGCCGAGCTGCCGCCACCATGACGAGTGCTCGCCGAAGTCCGCCGCCGGGGCGAAATGAGCCGCGGTAGGGCTCGGAAGATTGCGCGGATCGCGGACCGCGAAGTGCGCGACCTCGTGTCCGGCCTCGCTCAGCCATCGCGACTCGTCGAGGTAAGTGCGCTCCACTCCCCCGCGCAGGTAGTGGAACGCGTTGACCATCAACACCCGCACGATTTCCTCCGTTTGCACCGGGTTGCGGCGGACGGCTAGACTTGACGTCCCCTATGCGCCTGCGTTTCCTACTGAGCTTGTCGTTCGTCCTGGCGTCCGGACTGCCAATCCCCTGCCTGGCCGCTTCCGTTCCCCCCGGCTACGCCGTCGATCTCATCCGGGGGGACCTCGACTTCCCGGTCGCGGTCCGTTTCGCCCCCGACGGCCGAGTCTTCTATCTCGAAGTTCACACGGGCCAGATCAAGATCTTCCCGGACCCTGGCTATTCATGGGCGTCAGTGCCGGTCGACGTCGCTGGCGAGCGCGGCCTGCTTGGCATCGCGCTCCATCCCGACTTTCCGGACAGCCCCTACGTCTACGTCTATCACACGCATCCCAGCCCGCTCGCCAACCGGGTGGTGCGCCTCAAAGACATCGGCGGCGTCGGCGTCGACTACACGACCCTGCTCAGCCTCCCGGCTTCTTCAAGCTTCCATCACGGCGGACGCCTCGCGTTCGGTCCCGACCGCATGCTCTACGTCACCTACGGCGATCAGCAGGCCGCCTCCGCCGCCCAGGACAACAACGACGTGCGCGGCAAGATCCTACGTCTCGGCCCGGGTGGGAAACCCGCGCCCGGGAATCCCTTCGGTCCCACCAATCCCGCCGCCGCCAAAGGCGTGCGCAACCCCTTCGGCTTGTGCTTCGACCCACGTGACGGCACCGGCTACTTCACCGAGAACGGGCCGGAATGCGACGACGAGGTCAACCTGCTCACGCTCGGCGCCAACTACGGTTGGGCCACGAACGACGCGTGTGGCAGCCAGCCCTCCGGAGCCCATCCCGCACTGGTCACCTACTCGCCCACCATCGCGCCGACCGGATGTTGTCTGTACCGCGGCAGCGCCTACGGGGGACATCTCGACGGCGATCTGTTCTTCGGCAGCTACAACGACGGCGCACTGCGCCGCATCGTGTTCGAGCCGGGCTCCGTCGACCAGGTCGATTCGGTCGACGTCTTCGCCCAGTTCGGGGAGTCAGTGACGGACGTCACGACCGGACTCGAAGGGATGCTCTGGGTCACGACCAGCTCGGGGCTGTGGCGAATCCGGCCCGCGGGTGTGACCTCGGTCGGGCCGCCGCCGTCCGGGCTCTCATTCCGTGCCGGGCCGAATCCATTCTCGGGGATGGTGTCGTTCGATCTCTCTCGCGACGCGTCCTTCCAGACCCTCCAGGTGCTCGATCTGCAGGGGCGTCGCGTGCGCGACTGGCCGGTGTCCGGGTTGCCGAGCCTGGCCTGGGACGGCAGCGACGAGCTCGGGCGCGAGGTGCCGGCCGGAATCTACTTCGCGCGTGCACAAGGGACGAACGGGACGGTCACGATCCGCCTCGTCAGAGTCGGCCGCTAGCTCGATCGCAACCTCGAGACGCTCGAGTTTCAGCGCGCGTTGCCCGGCTCCCCGCGAGGCGGAGATGGCACGTTGGTGTTCTCGAAGCGCGACGGCAAGCCATCGGAACGGAACAGGACGCTGTCCGCCATCAGGTGATAGTGCAGATGTGGCCCCTGGGAGTGTCCCGAGTTTCCGAGTCGCCCGAGGACTTGTCCCTGCCGGACCCGATCCCCGGTCTTCACGCGCACCGAGCCCCGTTGCAGATGGCCGAGAATGCTGAACTCGCCGGCACCGTGGTCGATCAGCACGTGGTTTCCAGTGATCGCCATGTCGGGATTCGGCAGCTCGATCAGGTTCTTGCCCTCGAACACGCCGGGCTTGGAGTTGTCGGGCACGTCGTTGCGTGCGCTCACCACCCGACCCGCCGCCGGAGCCAGAATCTCCCGTCCCCAACCCATGAAGTCCTCGTTCGTCGCGCCGTCGCGTTTCACGAGCTCGCCGCGTTCTCCCAGGCCCATGACGTCGTAGGCGTACTGCTGACTCCATTCGTGATGGCCCGCGACCCGGTCGAACGTGTGGCCGTTGGTCACCAGGAACGACCCCTTGAGCGGAAACACGAGACGCGTGGCGGGCCGGTACTCGGTGACGGGAATCGTCAGCGTCTCGCGCATCGAGCGGCCGACTGGCCCGCGTAGCTCGAGGTGGTATACGACCCGGTCGATCGCCGGAGCGCTCGGTTCCGAGAACTGGTGGCGCAGGTCGAAGATCTCCGCAACGCCTGCACGACGCTCGAACGTGATGCCTTCCAGCGCTCTCAGTGCGGCGGCTGAAAATGTGATCGTCTTGACGCGCTCGGTCCCGGAATGGAGCTCGACGCTCGCGGACCGCGGCTCCAGCCGGCGTCCGTTGCGTTCGGCGACTACCACATTGAACACGATCGCCTGGGACGGGCCTGCGCCGCCCGACTCATCCACGCGGAACACCCGGCGCGGAATCGTGCCGAGACTGACGTCATAAGAGCGTTGGGGCGCACGGGCCGCGGCCGGGAGCACAAACACGCTGTCCTCCGGCGCAACGTTCATGCGGTACTCGGTGACGCGAACTGCGAAGCTCTGCCGTGGCGCACTCCATCTCACGCTGTGAGGCATTCGCACCCCGGAAACGAGCCGGTAATCCCCGTAGCGAAGGGTGAGACGCTGGCCGTTCACGTCGTGCACTTCCTGAAGCGGGACCGACGTAGCGGAGTCGAAGTAGAAGCGCGCGGAGCCTCTGCCGGCAACGCTGCGTTCGACCACGTCGGTGGTCGCCTCACCGACGCGCTCGCGTCCAATCCACCGCCACGAGACGCCTGCTCGGTCCGCCGCAATGAACGGCTCGAAGAACATGCAACGGCGGAGCCGCACGAGGTCGATCCCGGTGAGTTGGCGCACGTTTCCCAGCGTCTGCCATCCCGACGCGTCGGCCAGTCGTCGTTCTTCGTCGAGATAGGCCGTGATCTCGATCCGGGTGCGAACGCGATCCGGCAACCGGACATCGGCGCGGAACGTCCCCGGCATCGCCGAGCTCTCGATGGTGCCGAGAGCCATCCAGCCCCGTAGCGCTTCGAGCTGCGCGCGCCCACCGAGTGCCGCGACCGCTCGTTGCACGATCGGGGTCGCCTCGGCGATCGTTTCGGCTCGTCCGAGCGCCACCGGCGCCACCGCGATTCCAGCAGCAGTCAGCAGGATCAGTCGCAGCATCAGCGAAGCCTAGCTCGGATCGTCGCCGGGGACCGACGCGCTCTCGGGCACCGGCAGCTCGAACTCGATCAGCGCGGATCCGACTCCGGGTCCCGATTCGTAGCAGCGAACCGTTCCCGGCACGTCGCTTCCCAACACGCCGCGCAGCACTTCCAGATGGCGGAGGCCGGCTTCCGGCTGTGCGCGCTCCAGCAGTCGCTCGTCGCGGGGCATGAGCTGCGCCCAGGAACCGGCCTGAATCGCGCGCAGCGCCCGTTCGTCGAACTCGCGCGCTTCCGGCACGTCGCGCCGCAACTGCCACGAATGCCGATCGTGTGAAAGCACGCCACCGGCGATGAACGCGACGCGCTCGGGCCGGGCGTCGAGCACCCGGCGGACGACCGCGCCCCAGGCGCGGCACTCCGCGAGCGGCCGCCGCGCGACCGAGAGCGGCACGACCGACGCCGAGTGGCCGGGAAGGAGGAAGTGCAGCGGCACGCTGACGCCGGAATCAACGCCGCGTCTCGTCGCGGCGACGTGAACCCCTGCCTTCACGCCCGCGTCGACCAACGCCCGAGCAGTCCCGGGGTGTCCGGTGCAGTCGTAACGCACCTCGACCCCGAAGCCCGAATAATCGGTCAGCGTGCGATGGCTTTTGCTCGCGTCGACGCGGAATGGCCCTTCGGAGTCCCAGCGCGCGCTGAGCGCCACGACCACGTCGGGACGCTGCGCCGCGAGCCACTCGGCCTGGAGGGCGAGCGCCGCCAGCATCTCCGTGCGGTGCCCGCGATGTTCGTCGACGAGAAGCGTGGGAAGATGCGGCGCCAGGAGGATGCGAGGCAGGAGCATGTTTCCGTCACCGCCTAATGGTGGCGGATCCGCATCTGTCCTTCGTCGGTCACCTGCTGGCGTGCGCGTGCGGCCACGCGCTCGTTGCCGGCCGCGTAGGCCACGCCCTTTTCTTCTGCGAGCACCAGCAGATCGCCGGGGAGCGGGAACATGACTCGTTCTTCGACCAGGCGGAACTCCTCGAGCCGGTAACACCCGAGCGCGCACACGCGCTCGACGCACGCCTGCACGACGCCTTCCGGCGTCGATGCGCCGGCGGTGATGCCGGCATCACCGTCGAGCCATTCGGCGTGAATGTCGTCCGGGCCTTCGATCAGGAACGCGCGGGCGCCGCACGCCTGGGCGACTTCGACCAGCCGGTTGGCGTTGCTGCTGGTCGGGGCGCCGACGACCATGATGACGCGGCAGCGGCGCGCGAGCTCCTTGACCGCATCCTGCCGGTTCTGGGTCGCGTAGCAGATGTCCGCCTTGGGAGGCTCCCGCACCAGCGGGTACTTGTTTCGCAACGCGTCGACCATGGCCTTCACGTCGTCGACCGACAGCGTGGTCTGCGTGATGTACGCAACGCGGGTCGGATCCGGCAGCGCCAGCGCCTCGACCTCCGCGACGGTCCCGACGAGCACGATCGAGTCTGGCGCCTCACCCATCGTGCCTTCCACCTCCACGTGACCCTGGTGGCCGATCAGCACGATGGTGTAGCCCTCCTTCGCGTAGCGCAGCGCTTCGAGGTGCACCTTCGTGACCAGCGGGCAAGTCGCATCGAGGGCGCGCAATCCTCGCGCGTTGGCTTCCTGCCGCACCGCCGGCGAAACGCCGTGGGCCGAGAAGATGACCACCGCGCCGGACGGCACCGCGTCCAGCCGGTCGACGAAGAACGCGCCTTTGGCGCGCAGATTCTCGACCACGTGACGGTTGTGGACGATCTCGTGGCGCACGTAGACCGGAGCCCCAAACACCTGGAGCGCCATGTCGACGATGTCGATGGCGCGGTCCACGCCCGCGCAGAACCCGCGCGGCGCGGCCAGATAGAGGGTGTGCTGGGCTTCGCTCACGGGGACGGGGCCTCGAGGTGGGCGCGATGGATGCGGCCGATGGAATCTAGCCGAAGCGCTGTGAAGGGCGCAATGCAGCGGGGCGCGCGGGGCAGTCCCGTCATGGCGCCTTGCCGGCGTGCGCGACGCTGTCGGCGGTGAAGTGCGAACGGAGTGAATCCGGAACCGATCTCCGGAGCAAAGCGATCAGCCGGTCGACCCGCGCCTGCTCGACCGGATTACCCGCGAACCGGCGTTCGGCGAGCCGCAGCTCGGCGAGGGCCTCGCGTGCCCGATCCTGCCCGGCCAGCGTCATGCCGAGAATCACGTGGGGCTCGCCCGCTCCCGGCCGCCAGTGCACGCCTTCCTGCGCGACCGCGAGCGCTTGGTCGTGCCGGCCCAGCGACTTCAGCAGCTCGACGGCCTCGAGGCGCGCCCCGTGCGCGTCGGGGACGCGCATGAGCCAGCGACGATAGGTCGTGACCGCGCCCTCGAGGTCCCCCCGCGCGCGCAGGATCTGCACCTGCCCCTGGAACGCGGGCGTCAGGCTCGAGTCGCGCTGCTCCGCACGTCGATAGGCGGTCCACGCGCTGTCGAGGCGACCAGCCTTGTGCTCCAGATTGCCGAGATTGATCCACGCGGAAGGGTCACCGGGAGCGAGCTTCAACGCGCGCCGGTACTCGTCACGCGCCTCGCGCTCCCTTCCGAGCGCCGCCAGAGCGACGCCGAGATCGCGATGCTCCTCGGCGTTCGGCGGCGGAAGTTGGATCGCGCGGCGCAGGGCCCGCACCGCATCCTGCGGGCGCCGCGCTGCGACGTAGGCGAATCCCAGCGCATGCCAGCTCGCCCCGTCGCGCGGATCGCGGCGCGTGAGACGCTGGAGCTGGGCGATCGCGCCAGTGGAATCTCCGGTGCGCGCGAGTGCGAGACCCAGCTCGCGCGCGGCGTCGGTGCGCTCGGGATGATGCGTGACCTCGGCCGCGAAGGCGCGCGCGGCGTCGGCGTGCGCGCCCGCTTCGATCAGAATCTTGCCCATCCGGTAGTTGGCGTCTGAAATCACGGGATCGTAGCGGACCGCGTTACCATAGGCTGCGAGCGCGGGGGCGCGACGACCCCTCTCCTCGAGCGTCCGGCCAAGCCGGTACTGCTCGAGAGCCAGCGCCTCGCGAGTGCGCAGGGCGGTGTCGCCCGGACTGCCACGGCCGGGGATCAACAATGGCGCCGGCTCCGATTCCGGAGGTCCGGTGTCGGGCCGCGCCGGAACGAACAGCGTTGGGACCTTCGGGGCGGTGGTCTGGGAATCGCGCGGCGCAGCGGCACCCAGCGCCAGCGGCACCAGGATGAGAAGCGGCGCGAAGCGCGCCGGCCGAAACCGCATGCGGCAACTATAGCGCACGCGAGGCCGGCTCTCGTAGATCTCCGCCGCCCGTCGCGGCCAGATCGAAAGCGGCACGACGAAACGTGCTACTTGCCGGAGAAGTTTGGCTTGCGCTTCTCGACGTAGGCGCCCAGTCCTTCCTTCGCGTCCTCGCTCTGGAAGAGCTGCTGCTGCAGCTCGCGCTCGATCGCGAGCGCCGCCTCGAAGGTCACCTCGACTCCGCTCTGCACGGAGCGCTTGATGCGGCCGACGGCCTTGGCGGCCTTGTTCGGCGGGCAGAACTGCTCGGCGTACTTCTGGATCTTCTCGAGGAAGTCGTCGTTGCTCGGCGTCTCCCAGATCGCGTTCAGGATGCCGAGCTGCTGGGCGCGCTCGAAATCGAACGTCTCTCCGGTCACCATCAGCTCGATCGCGGTCGACTTGTTGACGAGGCGCGCGAGACGCTGCGTGCCGCCGGTTCCGGGCAGAACGCCGAGCGTGACCTCCGGGAGCCCGATCTTGCCGGCGCCCTTGCGCGCGATCCGGAGATCCGCGGCCATCGCGATCTCGAGCCCGCCGCCGACCGTGTGACCATTGAGCGCTGCGATCACGAGCTTGGGCGTGTGCTCCAAACGGTTCAGCGTCTCGTTCGCATGCAGGCAGAAGTAGTACTTGTAGGTCGGATTGACGGTCTTGAGCATGTTGATGTTGGCGCCGGCGCAAAAGAACTTCTCGCCCGCGCCGCGCAGCACCAGCACGTGCACGGCCTCGTCGAAGCGCGCCTGCAGGATCGCGTCGTCGAGATCGCGCATCATCTCGTGCGTGTAGGTGTTGGCGGGTGGATCGGTCAGCTCGAGCCACGCTACGCCGTTCTTCACGCGGTAGTCGACGAGCTTGGTCTTGGTGGCTTCCATGGTGGCGGTCTCCGTTCGGAAAGGATGCGGCGCTCGGGCCGGCCGGGCGCGCGTCGCGCCGGCCGCCGACGCAGTGCATACGAAGTGAATGCGGCGGCCAGTATAGGAGCCGCCCGCGCGCATCGTCAACGCTCGGAGGCGCACACGGCGCATGCGAAACGCGTTCGCCCGAAACGCTTTGCGGATTCACAGCGATGCCTGGGCCCGCGGTCCCGAAAAAACATCCGCACCGATCCACCTTGGGGTTCATCGTATATTGCCGATGAACGATGAAAGGAGACTTCCCCATGAATCCCTGGAGCGATCATGAGCCCAACCCGTTCCGCTTCGTCCCGTGGGACGTCGGCTGGCCGGCCGGTCAGCGGCGTGGCCCGCCCCGACCGGGAGCTGGCCCGCCTCGCCAAAGCCCTCGGCCATCCTGCTCGGGCCGCGATTGTCCGGATCCTGATCCGGGCCGGTGACTGCGTGTGCGGCGACCTCGTCAGCCGCCTGCCGCTCGCGCAGGCGACCGTCTCGCAGCACCTGCAAGTTCTCAAGGACGCGGGCGTGATTCGTGGCGAGATCGATCCTCCGCGCGTCTGCTATTGCATCAACCCCGAAACCATCGAGCGGCTCGAGGATTTGATCCGAGAGCTCCGCACCGGAAAGGAGCCATTGGCATGAACGACTTTCATTCGTCCTCCCCGCGGCCGGAGGCCACCTTGCCTGCGTCGCCGAGCCCCGAGGAACTCAGGGCCGCGGTCCGCGAGAAGTACGGAGCGATCGCCGAAGAGAGAGCTTCCGGATGCTGCGGCGAAGGCGGGTGCGCATGCGGCTGCGGCTCGCCGAGCGGCGTGATGACCGAGATCGGCTACACGACGGAGCAGATCGCCTCCGCGCCCGAAGGCGCCGATCTGGGCCTCGGCTGCGGCAACCCGCTCGCGTACGCCTCGCTCCAACCGGGCGAAACCGTGCTCGACCTCGGCTCGGGCGCCGGCATCGACTGCTTTCTCGCGGCGCGTGAAGTCGGCCCTGGCGGGCGTGCGATCGGCGTCGACATGACCGCGTCGATGGTGGAGCGCGCACGGCGCAACGCGACCCAACATGGCTACGCGAACGTCGAGTTCCGGCTCGGAGAGATCGAGCATCTTCCGGTCGCCGACGGCAGCATCGATGCGGTGATCTCCAACTGCGTGATCAATCTCTCGGCGGACAAGGCGCAGGTGTTTCGCGAGGCCTACCGCGCACTGAAGCCGGGCGGACGCCTGCTCGTCAGCGACCTGGTGTTGTTGCGGCCGCTGTCGCCCGAGCTGCAGCGAAACGTCGAGCTCTACGTCGGCTGCGTGGCCGGCGCCGCTCTCCAGGACGAGTATCTGGGGTTCGTGCGCGCGGCGGGGTTCGAGGCGGTCGAGGTCGTCGACGAGCGTCGCTACGCGGTCGGCGCGAGCGCGATGCCGGAGGGCAGCCCCGAGCGCGAGGCGTTCTCCGCGGTCGTCTCGGTCAAGGTACGCGCGCTGAAGAAGAAGTAGGCTCGCGCGTGCGAACGTCACCGGACGGGCGATGTGGGATCAGTCCCAGGACATCTGAATCGAGGCTTCCTGTGAATCTGCCGGCTCCTGCGATCCGCGCGTTCCGGGTATGGGCGGTCATGTTGTCGACCTTGATCCTCGCGGCCCCCACGCGCGCACAGGAGCGGCTTCCGGAGTTCGGAGAGTACGTTTACGTCGACGAGTTGCCCGAGGCCGTGAGGAAAGTCCCGCCCAACTATCCGCAGCTCGCCCGCGAGGCAGGAGTGGACGGAACCGTTCAGGTCCAAGCACTCATCGGTGCGGATGGCCATGTAAAGGACACTCGCGTCGTGAAGTCCATACCGATGCTGGATGTGGCCGCGGTCGCCGCGGTGATGCAATGGACGTTCAAACCAGCACGGAAGGATGGAGCGCCGGTCGCCGTCTGGGTGGCCGTGCCCGTGCGGTTCTCATTGGACCCGGAGACTCACGACGGCCAGATCCCGCCTCCCGTGCCACGCGATTCCCCCCGCGCGGAGCAAACACGTCCGGGCACGTTCGAAGAGGAGCTGGCCTCGTTCAGGCGTTCTGGTTCTCGCATTCCAAGCCACCAGGACCGTGTCGTACGAGAACGTGTCATCCGCGCGGCCCAACGACGCAGCCCTCCTCCATTGATCCCCGATGAGGCGCGCGAGCGCCTGGATCGGGTTCGGGCAGCGATGAACAACCCGCTCGCGCGAATCAGCATCGTGCGCGCTCTCGAAGAGCTCGGCTCGGCATCATGGCTGGCGCCGTGGTGGGCGGAGCCTTATCGCGAAATCGCAGGACTCAAGGAGCGGAGCGGCGAAATCGAAGGCGCCATCCTGGGGTTGAAGCTCTATC
>DASQFU010000133.1:0-1520 GCA_035632955.1 Candidatus Limnocylindria bacterium | reverse complement strand
TGCTTCACGATGTACGTCTTCGCGCAGATCGGCGTCTCGCTCCCGCACTACACGGGCGCCCAGTGGGGGATGGGCTCACCGGTCTCGCGTGACCAGCTCGAGCCGGGCGACCTCGTCTTCTTCAACGGCCTGGGCCACATGGGCATCTATGTCGGTGGCAACAACTTCATTCACGCACCTCACACCGGCGATGTCGTGAAGATCTCGAGCATGACCGGTTGGTATGCGTCGACCTATGTCGGCGCCCGTCGCCTCTAGCTAGTGATGTGAGTGCACGACCGCGTGACCGCGGCCGCGTGCGATCAGCCACCGGTTGACTGGGTACGCAGCGACGAACGCGACCGCGAGCGCGAAGGCGAGGCTGCCCCAGAACAACGGGTCGGCGAGGCCGGCCTCCATCGCGCCCGGAACGGCGAGGAGCACCGCGTTGTCGACGATCTCCATCACCGCGATCGAGATCGTGTCGGCTGCGAGTGCAATGCCGGCTGCCGCGCCGAGCGCGAGCCCGGAGCGGAGCAACGGTACGGCGGTGAACGCGTAGCCGAAGAAGAACGCGAGCACGATCGCGAGAGCTATTGTCGGTGCGTTGCTCCACCCGAGCGCGGTCCCGATGGCGACGCCGAGCACCTCGCCGATGGCACAGCCGGTCAGGCAGTGCCAGGTTGCGCTGAAGGCGATGCGGTTCAGCGATTGCTCGGAGTGGGCGTGCTGCATAAGGCCTCCTTCCCTGAGTTCACTTCGGGGAGCATATACCCCCTAGGGGTATAGAGGTCAAGTTAGAGTTCCAAGATGGTTGAGATCAGCTTTGAAGTTGAGCAGGCTGGCTGCGCGTCCTGTGCCGCTCGGGTCCGGGGTGCGCTCGCCCCTTTGCTCCAGATTTCGGAGATCGAGATCGACGAGTCGCTCGACGCCGCTGTCGTAACTGCGCAAGCGGCAGAGGAGCCTCCGGTCGAGACGATCGATGAGCTTCTGGTCGCAGCTTCCGAAGGCGCCGGCCACACGTACCGTGTCAGGCCCGGCTCCTTGCGCCTGGTCTCCTAGGGGTCCACGCTGAGGACGCTGGTGCGGTGGTCAGTCGTGGTCCTGGCCTCGAGCATCGTCGCGCTGATGGCAGTGGGCTTCGTCGGGGTCGCCTGGAACGATCGTGCGGACGGCATCTGCCGCGAGCAGGCGCCGGCAACCGCCAGCCGTTACACGCTGACCTGGGAGTGGTCCGAGTTCGCCTACGTCTGCGATTACCGGACGCCCGATACCCAGCCCAAACGGGTGGGAATCATCGACGCGTTCCACGGTGAGGGTCGTCAGCGGCATCGGCCTGACCGTTGAACGCGACCGAGGTCTGACTACCCGCACAGAGACCCCTTGACATCGGACACTGATGTCTGCTTTAGTAAGCCAGACATCATTGTCCGACTTAGAGAGGATGCCCCGATGCACTCCCGAAGGAACTCCCCCACCGCCATGCCGAACACCGCTCATGGACGACACCATCGACACGGAACCGTCTCCACCGAGGCGCC
>DASQFU010000132.1:0-6459 GCA_035632955.1 Candidatus Limnocylindria bacterium | reverse complement strand
TTCCTTTCTGCGTACCACGAGCGGGCACGCAAGCCAGATTTACCAAGCGTGAAGTGGCCGCTCTCGAAGGTGGCGAAGGGAGCCCTGGCCCGGCAAGGCGACCTCGCCATTGGAGAGGCGTCCCTAAGGTATCACCGTGAGAAACGCAGTCACTCCCCGTTTTTCGCACGCAACCGCGCCCTGCGTCATAGTGACAACGCCACCTTGATGCAACCATCACGACGCTGATCGAACATCGCGTACGCCTCCGGGCCATCGTCCAGCGAGACCCGATGCGTGAAGATCGCCGCCAGCTCGGCCCCGCGCCGCTCGACCAGCGGCAGCAGACGCGGCATCAACGCCCGCACCGGACAGCGTCCGACTCTGACGACGAGATTCTTGTCGTACGCCTCGGCCGGCGAGAACGGGAACCGGTCGTCGTGATTGACGCCGACGATCGACATCGTCCCTCCCGGCCGGAGCAGCTCGAATGCGAGCTTCCCAGCTTCCGCGCTGCCGACCGCCTCGACGGCAGCGTCAGCTCCGCGGCCCTCGCTCGCTACGCGAACGGCCGCATGGACGTCGTCGCGGCCGAGCTGCAGCGGTGTAGCGCCGAAGCGTTCCGCCATCGCGAGCCGTTCCGGAACGGCGTCGATCGCGAACCAGCGCGAGCCGCCGAGGTCGCACGCGACCGCCGCGGCCATCAGCCCGATCGGGCCGCAGCCGACGATGACGCCGACTTTCGCAGCGGTGGACTCCGCCAACGACACGCCATGGCAGCCGGTCGCAAGCACGTCTGCGAGCAACAGGCCATGCTCGGCCGGAAGATCTGGGGGCAACCGGAACAGCGTGCCGTTCGCGAGCGGTACGCGCACTCGTTCGGCCTGGGCGCCGCGCAGCCCTGCTCCATCCTGCACCCAGCCGAATAGCTCGCCGTCAGGACAGCGGGCCGTGAGACCCGAGCGACACTGGAAGCAACGACCGCAACTGGTCGTGAACGGACTGACGACACGGTCGCCGGGCGATAGATCGCGCACCTGCGATCCCACGGCCACGATCCGCCCGACGAACTCGTGCCCCATCACGGTGCCGTGGTCGAGACCCGTCTCGCGCCCGCGATAGACGTGGAGATCCGAGCCGCAGATCGCTGCGAGCTCGACCTCGACGATCGCGTCTTCCGTGTCACGCAGCTTCGGATCTGGCACCTGCTCGCAGCGGACCATTCCCGGGCCGTGGTACGTCAACGCCTTCACGAACCGCTCTGTCCGGGGCTGCGTCCCTCGAGTAGCTCGCGCAGCCGCGCGTAGCCGGTGCGGCTGACGGGTAGCTCACGGCCATCGGCGAGATAGGCGACTCGGCTGTCCTTGGCATAGAGCTCGAGCCGTGCGAGACGCTCCACGTTCAGCACCGTCGAGCGATGAATGCGAACGAAGCGGGCGGGATCGAGCCCGGCGGCGACGTCGGCGAGCGTCTGCGCCTTGAGGTAGCTCTTGCCGCCGGAGTGAATCGCCACGTAGTCGTCCTGCGCTTCGATCCAATCCAACCGCTCTACCGGGATCACGTGCACGTTCGCGCCGTCCTTGACCAGCACGCGCTCGACGAACTGGCCCGGCGGACGCGCTGCAGCCGCGAGCGCCGCGGGCGACGGCGGGCGCGGCCCGAACGACGCCAGATCGCCGGCTGCCGGCTTCGTCGCAGGCACCGCCGCGCGGCGCGCACGCACGTGCGCCAACGCTTCGTCGAGCCGCTCGCGCCCGACCGGCTTCAACAGATAATCGACCGCGTGCACCTCGAAGGCTTTGAGCGCGTACTCGTCGTACGCGGTGACGAACACGACTGCGGGACGAGAGTCGATCAGCTCCAGCACTTCGAAGCCGTCGAGCTTCGGCATCTGCACGTCGAGAAACGCGATGTCGGGCGCCAGCTCACCGATCTGCTTCACCGCCTCGAACCCGTTCGTGCATTCGCCGACGACCTCGACGTCCGCGTGCGCCGCCAGATACTCGCGCAGTAGCGCTCGCGCGGGCGCTTCGTCGTCCACGATCACGGCGCGCAGGCGCGGCTCAGGGGCGGCCATCGTCCGCTCCATTGACGTTCTCGACCGCCGGCAGCGTCAGCACGACGCGAAAGCGCTCTGTTTCGCGGAACACGTCGACGCGCGTCCCGCGCGGATCGAGCGCCTGTAGGCGCCGCCGCACGTTTTCGAGCCCCACCCCGTGGCCGCGTCGCTGAGGCGCCTCGGGATCGCGCGGATTCTCGACCGTGACTTCGAGCGCTGGGCCACGGCGTCGCGCCTCGATCTTGACGACGCCTCCGTCGACGCGGTCGGCGACGCCGTGCTTCACTGCGTTCTCGATCAGTGGTTGGATCAGCAACGGCGGGACCAGGCACCGCTCCGCGTCCGGATCGATGTGCTTCTCGAAGCCGAGCCGGGCGCCGAATCGCACCTGCTCGATCGACAGGTAGCGCTCGGCCAGCGCCAACTCGTCGGCGAACGCAACCTGCTCGCGCGCGCCCAGGCTCAAGCTGGTGCGGAGGAAGTCGCCGAGGAGCTGACACATGCGCCGCGCCGCCTCGGGGTCGGGACCGGTCAGAGCGCTGATCGAGTTCAGGCTGTTGAACAGGAAGTGGGGATTGAGCTGGGCGCGCAACGCGCGCAGCTCGGCGTCGCGAGCGCTGACCTGGGACTCGAACGCGCGGCGCTCGGCGGTTCGCGCCGACTCGAACGCGAGCAGGAAGTAGTGAATGACGATCGATTCCGCATACAAGATGATGCCGGCCGTGAACAGCAGGCCGAGATCACGCAGGACGCCGGCGCGGCCGGGATCGACCGCGGTACGCTCGAGCAGGATCGCCCACAAGGCTCCGGCGCCGACCCACACGGCGCTCGCGAGCAGGGCCGCGCCCAGCAGGCTCGCGAGCAAGCGGAGCGGCGGCGTCGTCCCCAACGGATGGGCGCGGCACACCCACCACGCCGAGAGGCAGACGAACGCGTACGTGAGCACGAGCGGGCCTGCGAACGTGACCGCGTCGCGCAGCGGCCGCGGCTCGAGCAGCATCATCAGCGAAGTCAGCATCGTGCCGATGCCGAGCCACACGCCGAGGTAGAGGGCCGGACGCAGCCGGCCGGCCAGCAGCGGATGCATGGATCAGTTCTTGATCTCGACGCCGCCCATGACCACCAACCCCTTGATCACGAGATGTCCCGTAGGCTCGACGGGAGTCTTCGACTTGTCTTCGAACCCGCCAAGGAGCGCCAACGCCTCGCCCGACACCTTCCAGCCCTCGGGCACGAACAGGTCGACGCCTCCCATCAGCACGAGCCCGTCGATCACCGCGTTTCCCTCCGCGAGCTGCGCCGAGCGGAGGTCTATGTCGTAGCCGCCCATGATCGCCGTCACCTCGCCGCCGCGAAAGTCCTTCGACGCGATGCGACGCTGGATGCCGCCCATGAGTGCGAATCCCCGCAACTGCGCCGAGACGTCCTCGGCACGCTGGCCCTCTCGGGAGCGTGAGAACGCGCCGCTCACGATCGAGATGCCGAGCGCGACCAGCAGGACCGGCCAGAGCTGCCAGGGATTCAAGGTCACGACGTTGAACTCGTTCAGGAGCAGCCAGCCGCCAATCAGCACGATCACGGCACCCTTGATCGGACGCGACGGCTGCCCGATGCCCGCCAGCGTCACTGCACCATAGGTCACGAGCAGCAGCGGCCACCAGCGCAGCACCGCCCCGGCCTCGAGCAGGTTCAAGTTGTCGAGCATGAACACGACGCCGACGACCAGCACCAGCACGCCGACAATGAGACGGCCGCCGAGGGGATGAAGTCGCTGCTCCTCGATCTGCGCTCGACGCTCGAAGCTGCTGAGATGCGAATCGGGATCACGCATGACGCACCCCTTCCCTGCTGCTCGCCGCCCGCCATAGTCCCTGGGCGACCGCCACCAGACCGCAGGCGAGGAGCGGCGCCCCCACCAGCACCGTGCCGTGCTCTCGAGCCAGCAGCCAGCCCGCGCGCACCAGGGTCTTCGCGACGATGTATACCTCTCCTTGCGAGCCGGCCGTCGCGTGAACCCACAATCCGAGCGCGATCGCGGACCACCAGCTCAACGCCGTGGCGAGCACGGCGATCGCCGTGATCCAGAGCGTGCGCTCGCGCACGATCGTACGAGATGTCATTGCGCGCCTCCTTCCGAAATCTCGGTGTTGCGACGAGACCTGACGAGCGATTCGAGGATCATGCTCAGGCCGAGCGCCACGATCAGCAGCGGCCAGGAGTTCCGGAACGTGAGGCCGAGCCACGCGTACTCGCAGGCGAAGAACCACGTTCCGAACACCACGAACATCATCCCCGAGCCGATTCGCCCTTCGAGCACGTGCACGAGACCCAGGCCGATCACGAATCCGGGCCACAGCCGACCGAGCGAAGGAACGTTGAGCACGCCGAAGCGATCGAGCAGGAACGCCGTCCCGATCGCGATCAGGAACAGCCCGAAGAAGATCGACCTCGGTCGGCTGCGCTCCTGTTTCCGGTTCTTCATGACGTCCTCCTTTGCTTGCGTCCGCCGTTCTTGCGTCGACATGAGCAGGTTACGGAGGGCCAGCGCGCGGGGCGCGGGCTTTCCGGCGAGCGGCGGGAAACCACCGGCGAATGGCGGTTTGGGACGGTCGCTCGGACGCCGGTTTCGGCCGTGAAAGGTTGTCCGGAGATTGCGCGGTCGGTACGCCCGAGTCGCGACCTACGCGTTCGTCTTCGTCGCGGCGGCGACGGGTGCCCCGTCCCTATGCGTCGAGACGCCGGGCACTTCCCCCGCCAGGATCGCGACCAGCTTCTCGCGATCGAGGTTGCCGCCCGAGACGACGCAGACGATCGGGCCGGTGCCCGCACGGCCCGCGAGCGCGGCAGCGACCGATGCCGCGCCTGCACCCTCGGCGACCACGTGCGCACGCTCGACCAGCAGCCTGATCGCCGCGGCGACCTCGGCGAGCGAAACCACGACGGCGCCGTCGATCAGCCGGCGCACCATCGGCCACATCTCCTCCAGCAGGCTCGGGGCGCCGATCCCATCCACGAAGCTCGGCACGTGCGCGGTCTGGGCAGGCATGCCGGCCGCGAGCGAAGTGGTGAGCGGCGTCGCCGTCTCGACCTCGCACGCGAGCAGCTTCACCTGCGGCCGAAGCGCCTTCACGGCCGTTCCGATGCCGCAGCTCAACCCGCCGCCGCCGTAGGGCACGACGATCGTCTCCACGTCCGGCAGGTCCTCGAGGATCTCGAGCCCGATCGTTCCGTTGCCGGCGATCACCGCCCGATCGCACACGGGATGGATGAACCGGCCGAGGTCGCGCGGGACCCGATGAGTGACCAGCGTCTGCCACCATTCCTCGAACGGCAGCTTGACCACGCGGGCGCCGAGTCGCTCGATCGCCGCGAGCTTGATCTCGGGCGCGCGATCCGGCACCAGCACCGTGCACGGAACTCCGAGACGCCGCGCGGTCCAGGCCACGCCCTGCGCCATGTTGCCGGCGCTCGCGGTCAGGACGCCGCGCGTCAACGCGCCGGATCCCGCCGCCATCATCGCGTTGGCGGCGCCGCGCAGCTTGAACGAGCCGATCGGCTGCAGATTCTCGAGCTTGAGGTAGATCGGAGCCGGCGCGTTCTCGATCGAGAGCGGGATCAGCGGCGTCCTGAGCGCCAGGTCCGCGATCCTCTCGCGCGCGGCGAGCACGTCGTCGAGCATCGGAGGGTTAATGGTGAGCATGCCGTCGCCCGCCGAACTCGAGCGCCATGCCTGCGTCCTCGGCCAACGCCTTGCGATGAATGTGCTCGGCCACGGCCAGATCCTCGACCGCGAGCCCGAGCGACTCGAACAGCGTGATTTGATCGGGCGAGGTTCGTCCGGCGACCCGGCCGAGCAGAACTTCTCCCAGCTCGCCCGCGATGTGATCGTCGCCGATCGCGCCTTCCTGGCGGGCGATCAGGAAGTCTCCGGCCTCGTTCAGCGCGGATTCCCGTCGATCCACGAACAGGCGCGCCCGCGCCACCGCGGCGCTGTCCAGCTCGCGCGCGCCAGCGAAGCACGCGCCGACCGCGTTCACGTGCGCACCGGGAACGAGCCATTCGCCGAGCACGATCGGTTCCCTGGCCGCGGTCGTCGTGCACACGAGATCGGCGCCTTCCAGGGCGTCGCGCGCGGAGGGCATCGGCTCGACCGCAAGACCGTGGCGCCGCGCCTCGCGCTCGGCGAACGCCCGAGCGTTCTCCGGCGTGCGGCTCCATACCCGCACCCGGCCCAGCGGCCGGACCGCACGCATCGCTTCGAGATGGCTCGCTGCCTGAACGCCCGAGCCGAGAATCGCGAGATCTCCCGCGTCCGGCCGCGCGAGTGCCCGTGTGGCGACGGCGCTGACCGCGGCGGTCCGGATTGCCGTGATCGCGCTCGCGTCCACGACCGCCACCAGCCGGCCGTGCTCGACCTCGAA
>DASQFU010000131.1:0-14192 GCA_035632955.1 Candidatus Limnocylindria bacterium | reverse complement strand
CAGGCCGGGCGTTGCACTAGGCAGCGCGGTGGCCGCTGTCGAGCGCGCCGCGCGAGAGACGCTGCCCTCGAGCATCAGCACGAGCTTCGCGGGCACGGCGGAGGCGTTCCAATCCAGCCAGCAGGGCCTGTTGTTCCTGCTGATCCTGGCGCTGCTCGTGATCTATCTCGTGCTCGGGATTCTCTACGAGAGCTTCATCCACCCCCTGACGATTCTCTCGGGGGTGCCGTTCGCTGCCTTCGGCGCGCTCCTCACCCTGCTCGCGTTTCGCACCGAGCTCGGCGTCTACGCGTTCGTCGGCGTCATCATGCTGGTCGGGCTCGTGAAGAAGAACTCGATCATGATGATCGACTTCGCGCTCGTCGCGCAGCGCAACGAAGGGAAGTCGGCGCGCGACGCGATTCTCGAGGCCTGCATCGTGCGCTTCCGCCCGATCATGATGACGACGATGGCAGCGCTGATGGGCACGCTACCGATCGCGCTCGGCTTGGGCGCCGGCGCCGAAGCGCGCCAGCCGCTCGGTCTGGCCGTGGTCGGCGGCCTGGCGTTCTCGCAGATCGTGACGCTCTACATCACCCCGGTCGTCTACACCTACCTCGATCGCTGGCAGCAGAAGCTGAGCTGGCGAAAGTCTTCACGGACGGCGCCCGAGGTTCAGCGCGAGGCACCCGCGGCCATCGCGTGACGACCCTTTCGGGTCAGGACTGCGCCGAGTACGGCAAACCTTCGCGCACCACCTGTCCCAGCGCGGCGATCGCAGAGCTCAGTTGCTCTGCCGCGAGGTAGGGCGCGGGGCCGAGCCGCAGCACGTCGCCACGGTAGTCTGTCCACACGCCCGCCGCCCGTAACGCGGACGAGATCTCTCCCGCCCTCGGGCTGCGAAGGGCAAGGAACCCTCCGATCGCCTCGAGCGGCACCGACTGGTCCCGCGTCATCTTCGCGGAATCGAGATCGAGGGCGTCGAAGCTCTCGGCAAGCACGCGCACCTGATGCTGGCTCACTTCGCGTAACCGCTCCGGCGTCAATCCCTGCTGCTCGAAGAACTCGAACACGCGAGCCGCCCGGTAATGACTGGTTGAATCGTAGGTCGCTCCCGCCCAGCGTGCGGCGCCTTCCCCGTACGGCACGCGGCCGGAGGCGCGCTCGGTCAGGTTCGCGAACTCGCTGAACCAGCCGGTCAGGACCGGGCGTAGCGCCTCGCGGCCGGGCGGCACGCGCAGGAAACAGTTGCCTTCGCCGAGTTGGCAGTACTTGTAGCCGCCACCGACCACGAACGCGTCCTGCAGATCCTCGCGTTCGAGCGAGAACGGCACGACGTTCAGGTGATGATAGGCGTCGACGAGCAGCTCCGCCCCGACCCTGCGGCATGCGGCGGCGACCGTGCCGAGCCCGAGAACGATGTGGGCGTTCCCGAACAGCACGGACGAGGCGAGCACCGCCGCGGTCCGATCGTTGACCGCCGCGGTTAGACGCTCGGCGATCGACGCAACGGGCGACGACGGCACCTTCACGATCTCGACCACGCGCTCCTCGGCGAGCCGGTCGAGCTGGCGGCGGATGGTGTGGAACTCCCCGTCGGTGGTGACCAGACGCGGCCGCTCGCGCAACGGCAGCGCCGAGAGAAAGCGCGTCACCAGCTCGTGCGTGTTCTGGCCGAGCGCGACCTGCCCGTCGCGGTCGCCGAGCAGCCGGGTGAAGCCTGCCCGCACCTGCTCGGCCTTCTCCCAGGCGCGCGCCCACTTGTCGTCCACGAAATCCGCGGCGTCGTTCCACGCTTCGATCTGGCCCTCGAGGCCGACGTCGGGCCACGCTTGATGCGAGTGCCCGGTGAGCAGCAAACGCTCGGCGACGCGGAATCGCGAGTAATGCGCGGCGAGCGGGTTCGCGCCGCCCGTGAGATCGGCCGTCGTCAGCACTAGAGCTCCGTCCGGATCTCCCAGAGGTCGGGGAAGATCGGTTTGCTGAGCGTGGTCGCGAGATACTCGGCGCCCGACGATCCGCCGGTTCCCGCCTTCGTGCCGATCGTGCGCTGCACCATCTTCACGTGGCGGTAGCGCCACTCCTGAACCCCCTCGTCGAGGTCCACGAGCCGCTCGCACACCGTGCTCACCATCGGGTTCTTCCGATAGATCTCGATCAGGATCGGATGCAGCGCGGGCGCCGGCTCGACCTTTTGGGTCACGTCGCGAGCGAGCAGCTCGGGAGGAATCGCGTATCCAGCACCAACCAGGTAGCGAAGGAACGCATCCCAAAGCGTCGGCTCGGCCATCCGCCGCTCCAACCGCCGCCGCGGTTCGCTCCCCGGCGGATATCGGTTCATCGCCGCCGGATTCTTCCAACCCAGATCGAACTCGAGCTCGCGAAACTGGAACGACTGGAATCCGCTACCCGATTCGAGCAGCGCACGGAACGACAGGAACTCGAGCGGAGTCATGGTCTCGAGTACGTCGATCTGCGCGACCACCACCTTGAGGATCGTGAGTATCCGCTTCAGCGTCTCGAGCGCGCGCGGCGTGTCCTGCTTCGCGAGCAGGATCTTCAGGTAATCGAGCTCGTGTAGGAGCTGCTTGAACCACAGCTCGTAGACCTGGTGAATGACGATGAACAGGGTCTCGTCGTGCTCCGGCCCTTCCGACAGCGGCTGCTGGAGCGCGAGGAGCTCGTCGAGCTTGAGATAGTTGGAATAGGTGACGGGCATCGAACGTCTCCGGAACGGACGCGCCGCCGATCGGCGCTCCACATTGCTCAGGTGAATCGCGGCCGGTATTGGTTCAGCGACTCGTACGGGTCCGGCCAGCGCATCGGCACGCCGAGCTCGTAGGCCGCATGTCGCGTCCAGTAGGGATCCCACAGGTGCGCGCGCGCCAGCATGCACAGATCGGCCCGGCCCGCCGCGAGAATCGTGTTCACGTCCGCATACGAAGAGATGTTGCCGACCGCCATGGTCGCGATCCCGACCTCGTGACGGATCCGATCGGCGAACGGCGTCTGGAACAACCGCCCGTAGACCGGTCGTTGATCGGGGACCGTCTGTCCGGCCGAGACGTCGACGATATCGCAACCGCGCGCGGCGAGCATGCGCGCGACCTCGACCGCGTCGTCGGGCCCGTGGCCTCCAGGAAACCAGTCGACGGCCGAGATACGCACGGACATCGGCCGCTCGCTAGGCCACGCGGCGCGCACGGCGTCGAACACCTCGAGCGGGAATCGCATCCGATTCTCGAGCGGGCCGCCATATTCGTCGTCACGCCGGTTGGTAAGCGGAGAGATGAAGCTCGCGAGCAGGTAGCCGTGGGCCATATGGATCTCGAGCATGTCGAATCCTGCCTCGACCGCATATCCAGTGGCGCGCACGTAATCCGCGATCACGACGTCCATATCCTCCCGCGACATCTCCTTGGGCACCTGGCTGTGCGCAAAGTAGGGAATACCCGAGGGGGCGACGATCGGCCAGTTACCTTCGAGCAGCGGCTCGACGTCGCCTTCCCACGAGAGTCGCGTCGAGGCCTTGCGGCCGGCGTGGCCGAGCTGGATCGCGATCTTCGCGTCGCTCTCGCGATGCACGAACTCCACGATCCGCCGCCACGCGGGCACGTGCTCGGGCTGGTAGAGCCCGGTGCACCCGGGAGAGATGCGCGCCTCGGCGCTAACGTTGGTCATCTCGCAGAACAACAGGCCCGCTCCGCCCATCGCCCGTGTCCCGAGGTGCACGAGGTGCCAGTCGTTCGGCATCCCGCCTTCGGCCGAGTACTGGCACATCGGCGAGACGACCACGCGGTTGGCGAGCAGCAGCTCACGCAGCCGGAACGGAGTGAACATCGGCGGTGGCGACTGGACCGCGGCGCCCGCCGGCACGCGGGACTGGCGTTCGGCCTGCGTGGCGAACCATCCGTCGACTTTCGCGACGAACCCGGGATCCCGGACTTTCAGGTTCTCGTGCGTGACGCGCAGGCTGCGCGTCAGCAACGTGAACGCGAACTGAAGCGGCTCGAGGTCCATGTAGCGCTCCGTGTCCTCGAACCACTGGAGGCTGGCCTGCGCGGCGCGCTGCAGGCTCTCGACCGCCAGGCGCCGCGCGGCCTCGTACGCGTCGAGCGCGGCCGGGATCTCGCGGTGCGCGCGCAAAGCTTCGACGAGCGCGATCGCGTCTTCCATGGCCAGCTTGGTCCCCGAGCCGACGGAGAAGTGCGCGGTATGCGCCGCATCTCCGGCCAGCACGACGTTCTGGTGGTGCCAGTGCTGGTTGCGGATGGTTGGAAAGCTGCGCCAGATCGAGCGATTGGAGAGCAGCCGATGCCCGCGCAGCTCTTCGGCGAACAGCCGCTCGCAGAACGCGATCGATTCCGCCTCCCCGGCTCGCTCCAATCCCGCGGCGCGCCATGTTTCGTCGCGCGCCTCGACGATGAACGTGGATCGGTCGGGCTCGTATTGATACGTATGCACGCGCCACAGGCCGTGAGCGTCGTGCTTGAAGTAAAACGTGAAGGCGGGAAACGGCCGAGTGGTGCCGAACCAGACGAACTTATTGGGCCGGACGTCGGCGAACGGACCGAAGTGCTCGCGATACCGCTCGCGGACGACGGAGTTCGCGCCATCGGCGGCGAGCACCAGATCCGCATCGCGCATCGCCTCGGGGTCGGACACCTCGCGCTCGAAGCACAGGCGCACGCCGACCTCGCGGCACCGATCGGCGAGGATCTCGAGCAGCATCCTTCTCGACAGGCCGGAGAACCCATGGCCGGTCGACGTCAGGACCGTGTCGCGATAGTGGATCTCGATGTCGTCCCAGCGGTGGCTGCGCGCCGCCATCGCCGCCGTGACCTCGGTGTCCGCATGCGCGAGCGCTTCCTCGGTGGCGTCCGAGAACACGACGCCGAACCCGAAGGTGTCGTCGAGCCGGTTGCGCTCGTAGACGATTACTTCGTGCTTCGGGTCGGCCTTCTTGAGGAGCAGCGCAAAGAACAGGCCGGCGGGACCACCGCCGATGGAGACCGCCTTCACGCGCGCGCGTCCTGAAGGAGCTGGCCGGCGATCACGAGGTGCTGGATCTCGGTCGTGCCCTCGTAGATCCGCAGCGCGCGCACGGATCGATAGAGCCGGTCCACCGGATGGGACGCCATCACCCCGGCGCCGCCCAGGATCTGGATGGCGTCGTCGACGATCCGCTGCGCGGCCTCGGTGGCGAACGACTTCGCCATCGCGGCCTCGAGCGTGACGCGCTCGGCGCCATGGTCGGCGCTCCACGCCGCGCGATAGACGAGCAGGCGCGCGGCCGTGAGCTCGGTGGCCATGCGCGCGAGCTTCTCCTGGACGAGCTGGAACTCCGCGATCGGTTTGCCGAACTGGCGGCGGGCGAGCGCGTGGCTCAGCGCTTCGGCGAGCGCGCGCGCGGCCATCCCGCACGCCGCGGCGCCCACGGTCGCGCGCAGCCGGTCCAACACCCTCATCCCGAGCCCAAAGCCGCGGCCCTCGTCCCCGATCCGGTTGCCAACCGGAACGCGGCAATCCTCGAACGCGATCTCGCCGAGCGGATGCGGCGCGGAGAGCACCTGGGGGCGGACGAAGCGCAGGCCCTTCGTATCGGCCTGGACCACGAAACACGAGATGCCCTTGCCGCCCGCCTTGGGGTCGGTGGAGGCGAACACCGTGTAGACGTCGGCGATCCCGGCGTTCGAGATGTACGTCTTCGCTCCGTTCAGCACGTAGTGCTCGCCGTCCCGGCGCGCCGTGGTCGAGAGCGCAGCCACGTCCGTCCCGGCCTCGCTTTCGGTCATCGCGAACGCCGTCATGGCGCGCCCGGCGACCGCCTCGCCGACCCAGCGCTCGCGCATCGCGGCGTTGTCGCCGATCAGCAGCGGCACCGTGCCGAGCGCCTGAAGCGCGAACACGGCGTCGGCGAGCGGCGACGCTGCGGCCAGTGCCTCGCGCGCCAAGCAGCAGGCGCGCCAGTCCCGATCCCGAATCGGCGCGAGCCAATCGCCGGCGCCGAGCTCGGCCAGCAGGGCGCGGGCTTCGCGCCGGGCCGCGTCGTCGTTCTCGGGCTCGGGCCTGGGTGCGAGCGAGCGGGCAGCGAAGGCGCCGATCCGGGCGGCAAAGTCGACGTGGCGGTCCTCGAGAAACGCGCGGACCGGGCCGGGGTCCGGGATCGTCCGGAGCGCAAGGTCCGAGTCGGTCGGGGTCTTCGGCATCAGACGAACTTGGGCTCGCGCTTGGCGCGGAACGCCTCGTACGCTTCGCGGTAGTTCGGGTGCTCCATCAGCTTCGCCTGCACCTCGGCCTCGTGATCCAGCGCGCGCTCGAAGTCCATCGCCGCTTCGAGCTCGAGCGCCCGCTTCGTAACCTCGAGGGCGGCGCCCGGGCCGCGCGCGAGCTTCTCGGCCCATGCCGTCGCCTCCGCGAGCACGCGCTCCTGCGGCACGACGCGGTGGTAGAGCCCGATCTCGTGCGCACGCCGAGCGTCCATGAAATCGCCGGTCATCAGCAGCTCGGTCGCATGTCCGAGGCCGACGATTCTCGGCAACAGCCACGACGCGCCCATGTCGGCGCCCGACAAGCCGACGCGCACGAATAGAAACGCGATCTTCGCCGACTCGGCGGCGATCCGGAAATCTGCCGCTGCGGCGATCACCGCGCCCGCGCCGGCGACGGTGCCGTTGAGAGCGGCGATCACGGGACGCCGGCAGCGCCGGATGTTGAGGATCAGATCACAGCTCATGCGCGTGAACTCGAGCAGCCCGGCGGCGTCGCGCCCGAACAGCGCACCGATGATGTCCTCGACGTCGCCGCCCGAGCAGAAACCGCGTCCCGCGCCGGTGATGACGACGGCGCGAACGCCGGGCTCGGTGTCGAGCGCGCGGAAGGCGTCACGCAGCTCGGCATAGACCTCGAACGTGAGGGCGTTCAGCCGTTCGGGCCGGTTGAGCGTGACGGTCGCGACGCCGGTCCCGGCATCAAGGGCGTAGAGAAACGACTTCGGCGCGATTGGCATCTACTCGGAGCCTCCGATGACCGCCGTCGCTTCCATCTCGAGCAAGGCCCCGCGGTCCACGAGCCCCTTGACCTCGACCAGCGCCATCGCCGGATAGTGCTTTCCGAATCGTTCGCGCCACGCTTCGCCGAGTGGCTTCATGCTCGACCGGTAGGCCTCGAGATCGGTCACGTACACCGTGAGCCGTGCGACGTTCGCCGGCTCGCCGCCGGCTGCGCGCACGACGACGAGCACCTTGTCGAGCGCGCGCGCGAACTGCGCGGCGAATCCCGGCGGCTCCCCCGCCGCCTGACTCTCCCATCCCGCCTGGCCTGCGACGAACAACAGGCGCCCATCGCGGGGCGCCAGGATCCCGTTGTTCCAACCCTTGGGCGCCCCCAACGACTCGGGATTCACGATCTCGAACGTCACGCGTCGGCTCCTAAAACGACGGCGCGGCCGTTGGCCGTCTCGTCGCGACACAAGCCGAGCACGGCTTCCGCGACTTCCTCGGGCGCGATCAGCCGTTCCTGCCCGGTCGTGGCAAGCACGCCGGCGAGCGCCTGCTCGCGCGAGAGGCCGGCCCGGCTCTGCACGTTGGCCACCGTGTGCTCCGTCATCGGCGTATCCACGTAGCCCGGGCAGACGGCGTTGATGGTGACGCCGGTGCCCGCCAGCTCCAGCGCCACCGAGCGCGTGAAACCGATCACCGCGTGCTTGGCGGCGCTGTAGTGCGCGACGTACTTCGCGCCCCTGAGCCCGGCGACGGATGCGATGTTGACGACCCGGCCCCAGCCGCGCTTCACCATGTCAGGCACCAGCTCGCGCGTGCAGAGAAACGTTCCGGTCGCGTTGACGGCCAGCGTTCGCTCCCAGTCCTGCAGCGTGATCTTCGCGAGCGGCGCCGACGACACGCCGCCGGCGTTGTTGACCAACATGTCGATCGCGCCGAACTCTTGGCGTGCCGCCTCGCCGAGACGTCGCACGCTCTCCTCCTGGGTCACGTCGCACACGACCGCGCATGTCTGGAAGCCGAGACTGCGCAGCTCCGCAGCGACCCGATCGATCTCCTGCTGCGTTCTGGCTGCCAGCACGACCTTGGCGCCGGCGACCGCGAGCGCGCGCGCGACGGCGGTGCCGATCCCTCGCCCCGCACCGGTGACGATCACACCCCGCCCCGCGAGCGTTCCGCGGCTCACGCCGCTCGCTCCGCCAACGCGTCCCGCACGGCCTCGGCAAGGATCTCACCGAGCGCCTCGATGCTCGCGCGCCCTTCTTCGGCGGTCGCGTCGGCGGGCCAGCCGAAGTAGGCGCGCGGCCCACCGGCCTCCTCGAACGTCCGCGCTCCGGCGCGAATCGCGTTGGAAAGAGATGCGGGGTTCGGCGCCAGCGCCGTTCGCACGTCGTCGCGGACGAGGTCGGGGCGCTCGGCGAGCACGATCGACCCCTCGAAGCGGCCCGCGTGGCAGGCGCCGGTCTTGAACTCCTCGGACAGTCGCTTTGCCCAAGGTTTGCGCGTCAGGTCGGGACAGACGACCGGAATCAGGCGCTCTTCGCGGGCGCGCGTGACGACCGCCGCCAACGCGCCGAGATGCGTCGGATCGAGGTGCGCGTTGGCGATCGCCAGCGCCGCGAAGCCATGGCGTGCGAGCTCCCGCGCGAGATCGATGATCAGCGCCGTGACCGTGGCCGGCGTCACGGACAGCGTGCCGGCGAACGCGGCCCCGAATGGAGCGGCTGTGAACGGCAGCGCCGGCAGCAGGACGACGCCGAGCCCGTGCTGCTCGATGCGAACGCCCGCGGCACGAGCCATCGCCCCGGCGATCACGACGTCGGTGCCGAGCGGAAGGTGCGGTCCGTGGGCTTCGATCGCGCCGACCGGGAGCAACGCGACCGTGTGTGGCCGGTCGAGATCGCGCACCGTTTCCCACGTCAGATCGCACAGCTCGCGAATCGGCATCTTCATTCGCTCCGAATGACCGGGGCGCGGCCTCGCCAACCACCGCGCGAATTCGTGTCGAAACCTACCACGAGGAACGTTTCCACGGGACGATCGCCGCTCTCATCCTCGCAGACCTTCGAACAGATCGTCCTCGCGCCGCCTGCCGCCGTTCACCGTGCTCAGCACGCGGTAGAACTGTTGCGTCCCCCACAGGGCCTGGTGTTGCTCGGGAGTCAGTTTTTTCAAGTTCTCGAACACCGAGACCTGGGACTCGTGACACAAGACCGCGCGCCACACGGTCTCCCAGTGCGACCGCGCGTCGACCCAGGTCGTGATCTCCCACTCCGGCCACGCCACGCCCTCGCGCTCGATGCCGTCCACTTTCGAGATCAGCTTCTTGAACGCCGCTTGATAGGCGGACGCCAACGACTCGGACGCCACCATGTAATAGAGCTTTGCGACCGCGTGTGGAGACCCGTGGCCCCCGTCATGCGCCGGATCGGCCGCCGCCACGATCGCCGCGGTCGTGAACTGGCATATGGCGATGTGGTCCGGATGCCCGTAGGCGCCGTCCGGAGGAAACGTCACGACCACGTGCGGGCGTACCCGGCGGATGTGCTCCGCGATCGCCGAGATCGCCGGCCGCGGATCGACCTGATCGAGCTGGCCGTCCTTGTAGTCGAGCACTGAGAGGTCGCGCACTCCGAGCACGTTCGCCGCCGCCCGCAGTTCGCCTTCGCGGATGCGTCCCAGCCCTTCCCGCCCTGGATGTTCGGCTCCCTCCCGCAGCGCATGGAAACGACCTGCGTCGCCGCGCGTCGCCGTGACCAGCGAGGTCTCGATGCCTTCGGCGGCGTACTTGGCGAGCGCGCCGCCGACGCCGAGTGATTCGTCGTCGGGATGGGCGAGCACGGCCATCAGTTTGAGCCCGGGAATCATGAAGGTAGGACAATAAGGCGAGAGGCGCGGCGCGGGGAAGGCGACCTTGGCCAGTCTGCTGCCGTGCGGTCGATGATTCGAAGCCAGCGCCGATCGCGGTTGCCTCGCGCCGGTCGCGCATCCATATTGACCAGCCCGTGGATTCGACCATGACGAACGACCTGCCCGAACAGCTGAACATTGCGGACCGCTTCCTCGACGCCCGCGTGCGCGAGGGTCGGGGCTCGCGCCGGGCCCTGGTCACCGACGCCGGCGTGTGGTCGTACGCCGACGTCCAGGCACTGGCGAACCGCTTCGGCAATCTGCTGGCCACGGCGGGCGTCGAGCCCGAGCATCGCGTCCTGATCGCGCTGCCCGACGCTCCGGAGTACGTCGGCGCGCTGTTCGGCACGCTCAAGCTCGGCGCCGTGGTCGTCATGGTCAATCCGGCGCTGCCGGCCGGCGACATCGGCCCGATGCTGGAGTACACACGCGCGCGCGCGGTGGTCACGCATCGCGACACGGCCGCCGCGTTTCTCGATGCCGCTCGAGGCGCGCGCCTCACAAAGACGGTCCTGGTTGCCGGCGATCCGGACTTCGATCGGCGGCTCGCGGCCGCGTCGCCGGCGCTGGAGACGTTCCCCTGCCACCGCGACGATCCGGCGCTGTGGCTGTTCTCGGGCGGCACGACCGGGCGGCCGAAGGGCGTCGTTCAAACGCACCAGTCGTTCGCGAACACGACGTCTCTCTACGGCGCGGGAGTGATCGGCTACACGGATGACGACCTCACGCTCTCGGTGCCGAAGCTCTACTTTGGCTACGCGACCGGATCCAATCTGTTCTTCCCGTTCGCCGCCGGTGGCGCGGCGGTGCTGTTTCCCGAGCCGCCCACGGTCGAGGCGGTGTTCGAGCGCATTCGCCGCCACCGGCCGACGGTCCTGATCAACGTGCCGACCATGATCAACAAGATGGTGTCGCATCCGGACGCGCGCGCGCAGGATCTCTCGTGCGTGCGCGTGTGCACGACCGCCGGCGAAGCGCTGCCGGTCGAACTCTACGAGCGCTGGAAGGCCACGTTCGGCGTCGAGCTGCTCGACGGGCTCGGGACCGCCGAGATGTGGCACATCTTCATCTCGAACCGGCCGGGCGACGTCCGGCCCGGAACACTCGGGACGGTGGTGCCGGGATTCGAGGTGAAAGTGTGCGACGAGCACGGCCGTGAGCTGCCGGCCGGGGAGACCGGCTGGCTCTGGGTGCGCGGCGCGTCGCGCGCGATCGGCTACTGGCAACACATGGAGAAGACAATGCAGGCGTTTCGCGGCGAGTGGTACGTCTCGGGCGATCTGATCCGCATCGATGCGGACGGCGCCGTGACCTACTGCGGGCGCGGGGACGAGATGCTCAAGGTGTCCGGGAAGTGGCTCGTCCCCCAGGAAGTGGAAGGCTGCCTGCTCCAGCATCCCGACGTCGCGGAAGCCGCCGTGGTCGGGATGACGGATGCGAACGGACTGGTCAAGCCGCTGGCGTACGTCGTTTGTCGCCGGCATCGGGATGGGCTCGATCAGGAGCTGAAGGCGTTCGTGCGCGACCGACTCGAGCCCTACAAGCACCCGCGCGACGTCGTGTTCGTCGACGCTCTGCCACGCACGCATCTGGGCAAGGTGGATCGGGGCCGACTGCGCGGCGTGGGTTCGGCACCGACCGCCGGAACCCAGGACGCCGCGAGAACGTCCCACGTCGGAGATCGATCATGAAGCTCGAAGGCGTCCACCACGTCACGTGCATCACCGGCGACGTCCTGAAGAACGTCGACTTCTACACGCGGGTGATGGGGCTGCGCCTGGTGGCGAAGAGCGTCAACCAGGACGACCCCTACATCTATCACCTGTTCTATTCGGACGAGCACGGCAAGCCGGGCGCGGACATCACGTTCTTCGGCTATCCGCACGCCGCACGCGGTCGCGCGGGGTCGGGCATGGTCCATCGCGTGCTGTGGCGCGTGGGCTCGGCGGGCGCGCTCGCGTTCTGGGAGCGACGGCTCGCGGCCGAGGGCCTCGCGACGCAGCGCGAGGACGGTCGCCTGCGCTTCGCCGATCCCGAAGGGCTCGAACACGAGCTGAACGTGATCGCGACCCGCGATGAGCCACTGATCGCCGATCATCCGGAGATCCCGCGCGACCATGCTCTCCGGGGCTTCGAAGGCGTGCGCGCGTATGGCGCGCCGGACCGGAGCCGGCCATTGCTGGAAGAGGTGCTCGGCGCAACGTCGATTGGAGAGAGCGCGTGGGAGCTGCGCGGGCGCCGCCGGGGCGGCACCTACACGCTCGACCCCCTGCCGCCGCAGCGTGGCGCTCCCGGCGCGGGCACGGTGCATCACGTGGCATGGGGCACGACGATGGCCGAGCATCCGGCGTGGCACGAACGGTTGAACGAGCTCGGGGTCCACGCGACGCCGATCATCGACCGCCATTACTTCCACTCGATCTACTTCCGCGAGCCGAGTGGCATCCTGTTCGAGATCGCCGACGACGGCCCCGGCTTCGCCCGCGACGGCTCCGAAGAGCAGCTCGGCACCAGGCTGATTCTGCCGCCGTGGTTCGAGCCGAGGCGCGCCGAGATCGAAGCGAGACTGACGCCGATCCCGGATCCGAGGGCCGGCTGGAAGCGCGTCAACGGGCGCTGACAGCGAGCCCGAGACGAGACGTGGAAACAGCCTGGATCTGCGGCGCGACGCGGACGCCGTTCACGCGCGCCGGCAAAGGCGCGCTGGCAATGGCACGTCCCGACGACCTGCTCGCGGGACTGTTCCAGCGCCTGCTGGCCGACCTTCCCGAGCGCGCCCGCGAGAGGGTCGACGACGTCATCGTCGGCTGCGCGTACCCCGAAGCGGAGCAAGGGCGCAACGTGGCGCGGGCAATCGCGCTCGGCGCCGGGCTGCCCGACCACGTCCCCGCGATGACGCTAACGCGCCTGTGCGCGAGCAGTCTCGAGGCCACCGCCATCGCGTGCGCCAAGGTTCGACTCGGAGAGGCGTCGCTGGTCCTGGTCGGCGGCGTCGAGAGCATGTCGCGCATTCCGATGGGAGGTGTGAAGCCCTCTCCCAACCCGGTCTGGATGGAGCACCGCCCCGACATCTACATCGCCATGGGCGCGACCGCGGAGCGGGTCGCCCAGCGCTACGGCATCTCGCACCAGGAGCAGGATGCGTGGGCGCTTCGGAGCCATCGCCGCGCCGAGCTGGCGCGATCGAGCGGGATCTTCGCGGAGGAGATCACGAGTGTCGTCGTTCCCGGCGAGGGTCAGAGCGTGGAGGTGCGCGCCGACGATTCCATCAGGCCCGACACGACGCTGGAGCGGCTCGCGGCGCTCGCCCCCGCGTTCGCGGAAGGTGGGACGGTGACGGCGGGCAACGCCTGCCCGACCAGCGACGGGGCGTCGGCGCTGGTCGTCGCCTCGACGTCCACCGTCACGGAGCTCGGGCTCCAGCCGCTCGGTCGCTTCGTGTCCTACGCCGTGGCCGGCGTCGATCCCGCGCTGATGGGCATCGGTCCTGTTGCAGCCGTTCCCATCGCGCTCGCGCGCGCAGGCCTCGCACTGGAGCGGATGGATCGCGTCGAGCTCAACGAAGCCTTCGCCTCGCAGGTCCTGGCGGTGACTCGCGAGCTACGCCTTCCCGAAGACCGGCTCAACGTGAACGGCGGCGCGCTGGCTCTCGGTCACCCGCTGGGCGCGAGCGGCGCCCGGCTGGTCGGCACGCTGCTCCGCGAGCTCGCGCGCACGCAGGGTCGCTACGGCCTCGCCACCTTGTGCGTGGGTGGCGGCATGGGCGCCGCGATGGTCCTGGAGCGGACCGAGCGGACTTAGCCCACCGCGCCTCCTCGACCCCGTGCGCGCCGTGATCCGGCTGCGTCTCTACAACCGTCGGACTGGGAAGGCCTACGCCGGCTGGGTGCGACGCTTCGTCCTCTTTCATGACAACCGCCACCCGGCAACGATGGGCGAGGTCTCCCGCTCCCCCGTATCTCGCCGTCGAGGACAAGGGCGACCCGCTCTATCCCTGCGCCGGCTGAGCACGGCAAACGCCGCGCGCGGACTCTTGCGGGCGCGCCGACGGGTGCCCATCGAGCCGCTGGGCAGCGAGCCGACGCAGCCGAGCCTCGCTGCAGGCTGATGCCATGCGAGAGGTTCAAGTGACATGATAGACGGCGCGCATTCGCCTGCGTATCCTGCTACACGACTTGGAGCGGCGTCCGATGCTGGTGGCGCGCAGGCCGTTGACCGCATCGCAGTGGCGGGGCTCTGGCTATCCGGGCCAGCCGCCGCTGTGGATCCGGATAACCGGAACTGTCTACTACTCGTTAGGCG
>DASQFU010000130.1:0-3620 GCA_035632955.1 Candidatus Limnocylindria bacterium | reverse complement strand
CGTGTGAACTGGAAACGGATGCGCCGCATCGCCGACCACTGGCTACCCATCCCCCGCATCCTGCATCCCTGGCCGGACGAGCGCTTCGACGCCAGGACCCAAGGCAGGAGCCCAGTGCGTTAGCGCGCACGCTGGGATCTGCGCGGGGGGCCGCCGGCAACGGCGGTCCCTACCGCAATATCGCGAGCAGGCGTTCTTGATGCCGCCGGATGTGCGGGACTGGCTGCCGGAGGGGCATCTGGCGTGGTTTGTGATCGACGCGGTCGCTGCGCTGGATCTGCATGAGTTTTATGCGGCTTATCGCTCGGATGGCCGCAGCCGGCCGGCGTATGAGCCGTCGATGATGGTGGCGCTGCTGCTCTACGCGTACGCGCGTGGGGTGCGTTCGGCGCGCGCGATCGAGCGTGGCTGTGAGGAGGACGTCGCCTACCGGGTGATCGCGGCGCAGCACAAGCCCGATCACGCGACGATCGCGAGGTTCGTCGAGCGCCACCAGGACGCGCTCGCTGGCCTGTTCGGGTCGGTGCTCGGGCTCTGCGCGCAGGCGGGCCTGGTGAGCGTCGGCGTTGTCGCGATCGATGGCACGAAGCTGCATGCGAACGCCAGTCGCGACGCGACGCTCGACTACGAACGGATCGCGCGCGAGATCCTCGAGGAGGCCAAGGCGGTCGACGCGGCCGAGGACGAGCTCTACGGCGAGGCGCGAGGTGACGAGCTGCCGCCGGAGCTCGCGACTGCTCAAGGCCGGCGCAAGTGGCTGCGCGAGGCTCAGCGTCGACTTGACGAGAAACGCGCACAGCAGGCGCGGCCCGTCCGACGCTCGCGCCCGGCGCGGTTAAAGGAATCAAAGCGGCGGCTGGAGGAAGAGCTTCAGAGCGAGTGCCAGGCCAACCAGGCCTATGAGGCCTACCGCGCGCGCGGGGTGATGAAGAACGGCCGCCGCTTCGGCGCGCCGCCGAAGCCCTACACGCCGCCGGTGACACCGCAGGGAACGATCAACACGACCGATCCCGACTCGCGGCTGGTGAAGGGGATGCGCGGCTGGCTGCAGGGCTACAACGCCCAGGCAGCCAGCAACGAGCAGCAGATCGTGATCGCCGCCGAGGTGACGGTCGCCTCACCGGACTTCGGGCATCTCGAGCCGATGCTGACCGCCGCCCGATCCGAGCTCGAGGCCGCCGGGGTCAGCGACACGCCCGAGCTCGTGCTGGCGGACGCCGGCTACTGGCACCAGCCCCAGATGGAGCGGATCGCCGCCGAGGGAACCCAGGTCTTGGTGCCGCCGGACTCCAGTCGCCGCAAGACCGCGCGGCCCGGATGGGACGGGGGCCTTTACGCGTTCATGCGCCGCGTGCTCGCGACCGACCACGGCGCCGAGCTCTACCGACAACGGAAACAGCTGATCGAGCCCGTGTTCGCGAACACCAAGTTCAACCGGCACATGGAGCGCTTCCACCGACGAGGCAGATCCGCGGTGCGCACGGAATGGCGCCTTATCACCGCCACCCACAACCTCTTGAAGCTGCACCAGCACCAGCTCGCCGCCGCGGCCGCCTGACGGCCGCGGCCAACGACCCAACCGCCAGCTCACCGACCAACCCCAAAGTCCCTCCGCGCCGGCGCGCGCGGAGACTTACGCGACAGCCTCGCGTGAAAGCGGAAGCCCCGGGGCGGCGCTCGCCGCCGATTGTCAGAAGACCGTCGCAGAGTGCGAGTATCCGGCGCACGGCAACCGACAGGAGGTACGGCCTGATGGCTGATCCCAAGCACGTCGTCGAAAGGCATGTCGAGGCGTTCAACGCACGGGACGCGGACGCCGAGCCGTGGAGCGAGGACGCCGACTTCGTCGCACCGAACGCGTCGATGCACGGCCGCGAGCAGGTTCTGGGCTTCCTCGGTGTGTTCTGGGACGCGTTCCCGGACGGGCGTCTTGAGACGTCGCGCCTTCTCGCCGAAGGATCCGTCGTCGCCGCCGAGGGCCGGTTCATAGGCACGCACACCGGTGTCATGCGCACGCCGGCGGGCGATGTCGCGGCCACGGGACGGCACGTCCACTTCCGCTGGATGTCGAGTTATGAGGTTCGCGGCGACGAGCTGGCCTCGGAACATCTCTACTTCGATCAGGCCGACCTGCTCGGCCAGCTCGGACTGATGCCGGCGACCTGAGCGCGCTCCTGCCTTGCGCGATGAGCGGGAGCGAACTCGTGAGTTACGGTGTGTGCGTGACGCGCTCGGGCTTCAGCGCCGCGGTGGAGGGCGGCGCACTCGAGGGTTGGACTGCCGGGGATGGCCCACAGGTGCTGTTGCTGCACGGTGGCCCGGGTCTTTCCTACGAGTACCTCGATGGCCTCGCCGGTGAGCTAGGCCCGGGGTTCCTGGTCGCGGCGTTCCAGCAGCGCGGGCTCGCGCCGTCGACGCTCGACGGACCGTTTGATCTGGATACCGCGGTGGCGGATGTTCTTGCGGTCCTTGACGGCCTGCAGTGGGATCGCGCCTGGGTGGTCGGGCACTCCTGGGGCGGGCACCTGCTCTTGCATCTGCTCACCAGCGAGGCGAGTCGACTGCACGGTGGCCTGGCCGTGGACCCGCTCGGCGGAGTCGGCGATGGGGGATCGGACGCCTTCAACGCCGAGATGGTCGCGCGCACGCCCGAGAACGACCGCCGCCGCGCGCAGGAACTTGACGAGCGCGCGGTGCGCGGCGAAGGCACTCCCGAGGAGGCGCTCGAGAGCCTGCGGCTGTTCTGGCCGGCCTACTTCGCTTCGCGGGAACGCGTTATGCCGTTCCCTGCGGTGCGGTTCTCGGTGGGCGCTTACGCTGGACTGATGGACGCGGCACAGGACGCAATTCCGCGTCTCGAACGGGCGCTCACACGCGTTGACCCTCCGTTCGGCTGCATCGCAGGAGCGCGCAGCCCGCTGCCACACGACCTGGCCGCCGCGCCGACTGCGCGATCGATCCCCGGCGCATGGCTGGACGTCATCGAAGACGCGGGCCACTTTCCGTGGTTCGAGCACCCGGGGTGCGTCCGGGCCGCCCTCAAACGCCTCGTGGCGACTGCTCCAGCCTGAGCACCGCGCCGGTTCGGATGCACCGCAGCATTCGACGAGCGAGGGCAGTGCTTGGCTGCCTCGGCCACGCTCCCCTTCGCGCGATTAGGAGCGCTCGGCGGCGTGCACGGTGTCGATGATCTGGACGTGTGCAGCTCGTCACGACCGGGGGCCCGGCGGCAGAAAGTCGCCGTTCGCCGTCCGCTCGGGTGGCACGCGCTAACCGGCGGCGAAGCGGCTGAGCTGCTCGCGGCCGTCGCCGAGGATCGGCGTCCCGTGGGCGAGCAGGAGATGGTCGAAGTCGACCTCGGTGGCGAGCCTCGCGAAGCCGTCGCGTAGGCGTTGCTTTTCCGCCTCTGGGTCGTCGCCGAGCAGGAAGTCGGCAAAGAAGCCGAGGCCGTCGTAGTTGATGACGCCGTCAGCGATCGCGACGGCGCGGTGGCGAGGGATCTCCAGCGCCGCCTCGTCGGGCCAGGTTTCGGAGATCGCATGCGGCCGGATGCCGGCGCTCAGCTCGTCGCCGAAGTCGTATGGCTGCACCCGGTCGACGGGCAGCTCGTACATCCCCGT
>DASQFU010000129.1:0-38604 GCA_035632955.1 Candidatus Limnocylindria bacterium | reverse complement strand
TCCAGCGGTAGTAGTCGGGATCGGTGGTGTTGACCTCGCGCTCCCAATCGTACGAGAGGCCGACCCGCTTCATCTGGCGGCGGAAGGTGGCGATGTTCTCGGCGGTCGTGATCGCGGGATGGATCCCGGTCTTGACCGCGTATTGCTCGGCCGGCAGCCCGAAGGCGTCCCAGCCCATCGGATGCAGCACGTTGAAGCCTTGCATCCGCTTGAAACGCGAGACGATGTCGGTGGCCGTATAGCCTTCGAGATGGCCGACGTGCAAACCCGAGCCCGACGGGTACGGAAACATGTCGAGGCAGTAGTACTTGGGCCGGCCGGGTTCCTCGCGCGTGCGGAACGTGGCGTGGGATTCCCAATGGGCCTGCCACTTGGGCTCGACTTCGGCGAACGGATAACGCTTCATGTGGGTTCTCGATCAGGTTAACCGAGGCCGACACAGTCCTCGAGTCGCGCAGAATAAACCGGACCAGCCGTTCACGTCACGCTGCCGGCCGCGCTTGCGAGACTGGTATGATTCCGTACGCTTCAATGGGCCGCTCCCCTATGCCGATTCGGCGCCTCCCCACCCCGGTGAAGTGCCGTCGGAGGTCGCCCCCGATGCGAAGCCAGCGCGCGCTGTGGATCACCGTCGTCGTGCTCGTCACCGGCCCCAACGTGGCGCGAGCGGACGACTATGCCGACTTTCGCATACCCGCCAACAAGTCTCTCAGCTGGACGGCGGACATTGGCGCCTTTGGGTCACGGTTTGCGTTGGGCCGCAGCGGGATCGAAACCAGGCGAGGGGGCTTGAACGGCTCAGTCTTCAGCTCGTTCCGATGGCTCTCGGATTCTGATCCCACCTCCAGTTCGATGGATGGAGAGGTCGGTTTCGGCGGTTCTCGATCTCGGGGTAGCGATTCGTTCAATTCCCCGGGTCCTTCGTCCTTCGTCGAACGTCACGCCAGTGATCGACAACGCACCATTTCAGAGCAATGGTTTCTATCCATTGAGCACCGGCGGTACCCCTGGACGATTCCGATTGGGGTCTCGCTAGATCTGAGTGGCAGGGGATTCTATGATCAGTATTGGATTAGCAGCGAAACGGACATGCTTCAGAATGCGCCCGGTTTCAACATCCGCACGGTGACGCAGCGGCACGCAGAGGACTGGCGCTATCAGCACATCGTGACGGCCAGAGTCGCCACTGGCATTGGCAGGGTTCGGAATGCCACGGGCATCTACGAGGCACGAGTCTTCGAGCAGCGTCTGCTCGAGTCCGGCGCGATCATCCGTGCGCTGACACCGTCGGCACGTAAGCGGCTGGCCGAGCTCATGTATGCCCGTACCTCACTGATCGGAATCCGGGATCGGCCAGCCAAGGAGACTTGGCGGGCAATCGAGCGCATCCTGGAAGACGATGGTGCGCTCGGGCCCAGCGGTCTCGGTGTGTTTTCGATCTTCCGCGCCGCGGAACCGCATGTCGCGGGTGCAATTTTCCAGCGCGATGGCGTTCCGAGGTCACCGGTCATGCGACTGACCGGATCATTCGCCGGGCTTGTCCTCGAAAGCCGTCACTCACACATCGTGAATCGCTTTGATGAGGGCGAGTTCTTCCAGGAGACGTTGAACGACTCGCTTCTCACAGCCGTCATCAACCGCCGGTCCACACGCGAAACGGGGGATCTCGACGAGGTGCTCGCTGGCTTGATGGCCGAGCATCATCGGCCTTTTGGAATGCGGTGGCAGGCCGACGGCTCGTCTGAGCTCCTAATTCCGATTCGCGAACAAGACAACTGGCTCGAGGTGAGTTCCGCGCTTTCCATGTCATGGCTCGCCGCTGACCGGTGGCTAGGTTCGATATTTCTGGCTCATGCATGGCTCGACGACGACCGAACCCAGGGCCCGACGCATGGCGATAGGACCGACTGGAGCTACGGCATCGCCGTGACCTACTACCTTGAGAATCGCCTCGGCCTGCGGCTGTCCGCGTCCGAGTCACAGCGACACACTCGCGAAGTACTTGGTGGACCACCTCTGTTGCGTGACGGCTCTTTCTCTCGTAACGGCAACCTGTTTTTCAACTTTTCCTACCGATTCAAGGGTTCCTTCGAGGCGCCAGGACTTTACCCGGCGCGGTAATGGCGAACCCTACCGAGCCCGCTCTCCCGCGCTCACCACGCGCGTCGCCTGTTCGAGCACCGCGATCGGGTCGGCGCGGCCGCCCTTCCAAGCGGCTTCCGCCCGGTAGAGCGCATCGAGGGCACGCGCCAGCTCGCGCGGCGGCCGCCGGCCGCGTAGCGCGCCGCTCAAGTCGCGGTGTCGCGCCCAGCCGCCGAGCGCCCCTCCGACGAGATTGACGAGCGCGAACAGCACCGTGCCCTCGGAGACGCCGCTCGCGAGCAGCCGGCTCAGTCGCTGCGCCGCCAGCTTCGGATCTCCGAGCGCCACTGCGCTCAGATAGCCGGGGAGATCGGCGCCCAGCACCGGACGCAGCAGGGACTGGGCGTCCTCGCGGCGGATGGTCCGGCCGGGCTCGGCCCAGGCGCACAGCTTGTCGAGCTCGTTGAAGAACTCCGCTGCGTCGCCTTCGGACGCGTCGGCGATCAGATCGAGCACGCCGGGCTCCGCCTCCGCTCCCGTACGGCCGAGTCTCCGCCTCCCCCACTCGAGCAACGCCGTGCGCGTGGCCGGTGTGGCCAGCCAACGCACCGCACATGCGGCGCGGATCGGCGCCAGCGCCTTGCGCGCCGAGTCGGCGGCCGACTCCACCAGCACCAGCGTCGAGCCGCCGGTCGGGCGCGCAATCCCCTCGGCCAGCGCCGCGATCCGCTTCTCGCTCCGGCCGAGATCTTCGACCTCGAGCACCAGCAGCAGCTCGCGCGGACTGAACAGCGAGCCGCTGTGAAAGCCGGCCAGAATTTCTTCGATCCCGCTCTCGGCCGCACGGAACACGCGCGCCGCCGGTGACTCCGCGCAACCGCGGGCCCAGGCGTGGCGAAGCTCCGCCAGCAGAGCCGCCTTCAGCGATTCGTCCGGACCTTCGAGATAGATGGAGGCGGGCCAGTGACCGCGCTCGACGCGATCGATCAGCTCCAGCGCCGCGACCGACTCGCCGGCAGCACGCGCTCGAGGCGGTGGAACCGGTCGTCCCGGTGCCTCCGCGACCGGTGCGCTCTTACCAGCCTTCGACGGAACGGTTGACGATTTCTTCGGCGATCTTGTCGACGGCTTCTTTTCGACCATCGAGCTCCGTTCGGGCCGGCCGGCCGGGGACGTCCACCACGTAATAGTTCGCGGTCTTGACCAGGTTCGGTTCGCTCCACATCTCGCGATTCTTCACCTGGTCCTTCAACGTCACTTCGATCGAGATGGTGACGCGATACTCCTGCGCCTCCTCCGTGGTCGAGAATCCGAACACTGAGTTCCGGTAACCGGTCACTCTGCCGCGCAGAACGGCATTGGCGGAGCGCTCGTCCACGACCCGTAGGTGATTGTCGGCCACGAAGCGGGCGATCACGGCGTCCGTGATCTCCTGCTCCAGGGTGTATTCGGTCGTGGTGTTGACGAACACCGGGATGGCGATCGTCCTGAGATGGGAAGGCAGCAGCGCGGTGCTGGTCGTGTAGCCGCATCCCTGCAGCGCCGCCATCGCGCCGAGGACCAGGGCGGCTCCGGCGCGGGCGCGCATCATGGGCTCGATCTCTAGGAGTTGGGCGTCGCCGCGGGCGCCTCCGGGCCGAGCTCGTAGAGCTTCATCCGATAGCGCAGCTTGTCACGCTTCAGATTGAGGAGGTCCGCCGTGCGACTCTGGTTCCACTTGGTAGCATACGAGGCGCGCAGAATCAAGGCGCGCTCCAACTCTTCGACGATCGGCTCGAACGGGATGCCGCTCTCGGGCACGGTGCCGTTGAGATAGTCGTCGACGCGCTGGCCGAGCGTGACCTCGATCCCCGGGCGGGCGCGCGGTGCGAGCTTCAGGTGACGCGGATCGAGCATCTCCCCGTTCTCGAGCAGAATCGTGCGCTCGAACAGGTTCTTCAGCTCGCGAATGTTCCCGGGCCAGGGGTAATCCAGCAGCAGCCGCTCGGCCGCCCCCGAGATGTCGCGAAACGGCTTCTTGAACTGTTTCGCGAATCGCTCCATGAACAGGCGTGACAGCGGCACGATGTCGTCCTTGCGCTCGCGCAAGGGCGGGACCCAGAGCGGCACGACCTTGAGGCGGTAATAGAGATCCTCGCGGAAGCTGCCCTCCTGGATCATCCGCTCGAGATTCTGATTCGTGGCGGAGATGATCCGTAGATTGATCGTGATGTCCTTGGTGCCGCCGACCCGCTTTAACGTGCGCCGTTCCAGTACGCGCAACAGCTTGACCTGGAGCATCGGACTCATCTCACCGATCTCGTCCAGGAACAGCGTGCCGCCGTTGGCGAGCTCCATGAGACCGAGTTTCTGGGCCCGTGCGTCGGTGAACGCACCCTTCTCGTGGCCGAACAACTCGCTCTCGAGCAGCTCGCGCGGGATCGCGGCGCAGTTGATCTCGACGAACGGCTTGTCGTGCCGGGCGCTCATGCGATGGATGAGGTTGGCGAAGTACTCCTTGCCGGTGCCGCTCTCGCCTTCGATCAGCACGCTGGTGGTGTCGCCGCGCGCAACCTGCTCGGCGATCGCGTAGGCCTCCTGCATGCTGGGGCTGTGCGAATGGAGGAAATCCTCGTCGGCGAACGCCTGATGGCGCAGCCGCCGCAGCTCGATCCACAGCTTCTGCGATTCGAGCGCGCGGCCGACCAGGGCCAACAGCTCTTCGTTCTGGAACGGCTTCTTGACGAACCAGTAAGCGCCGGCGCTCATCGCCTCGACCGCCGTCTCGACCTCGCCGAACGCCGTCATCAGGATCACGGTCACGCCGGGCTGCATGCGCTTGATCTCGCGCAGCAGCTCCATGCCGGTTCCATCGGGCAGCTTGAGGTCGAGCAAGGCGAGGTCGGGCAAGTCGGTCTCGATCGCCTGCCGGGCCTCGCGCACCGAGCTCTTCGTTGTGACGACGTAGCCTTCGTCCTCGAGCGCCTTGCTCACGAAATGCCGGATCGAGTCCTGGTCGTCGACGACCAGGATGTTGGCCTTGCTCATGGGTTCCCTCCGTTGACATCAAGCGGCAATTCGAGGTTGAAGGTCGTGCCGCGGCCGAGCTCACTTTGAACCGTCAACGCGCCACCGTGGCGTTTGACGATGTCGTGGCAGATGTAGAGACCGAGCCCGGTTCCTCCGGGCTTGGTGGTGAAGAACGGCTCGAAAATGGTCTTGAGATTATCGGGGCTGATGCCGCTGCCCTGGTCTTGCACGCGCGCCAGCACACCGGGGCCGGGCGTGTTGCGGCCGCTGCGGCGCGTCGGCGTCGGTTGAAGTGTCACGTTCACGACGCCGCCGGCCGACGAGGCCTCGGCGGCGTTCTTCAGCAGGTTGATGAACACCTGCTGCATCTGGTCGCCGTCGTACGCCGCGGGCGGCAACATCGGCGCTACCTTGACCTGCACCGTCACCTTGCGCTCCGCGAAGCACGCCTCGAGCGATTGAAGCGCCCGCCGCATGGCGTCCTCGAGCGGTGCGACCCGGAGCTGGAGACCGCGCGGATGCGTGATGTCGAACAGATCTTGGACGATGCGATCGAGCCGCTTGATCTCGCTCAGGATGAAGCTGATGTGCTGGCGCTGGGGATCGTCCTCGGGAATGCCGCGCTCGAGGTACTGGACGCCGGCGCCGATCCCGGTCAGCGGATTGCGGATCTCGTGCGCCACGCTCGACGTGAAGCGGCCGAGGGCGGCGAGGCGGTCCTGACGCCGCGCGTGCTCTTCGGCGCGCCGCAACGGCGTGAGGTCCATGAAGGTGGCGATCGCGCCGTAGACGTTGCGACGCTCGTTGCGCAGCAGCGAGGTCGTAAGGCTGACCGGGATCGGTCCGCCGTCGCGTGCGCGCACGGTCGTCTCTTCACGCAGGAACTCGCGCCCATGCTCGAGGGTCTCCTTGAGCAGGGTTTCGGCGTCTCCGCCGAGCAATGCGCCGAACGGCTGGCTCAACATCTCCGACTCGCGATACCCGAGCAGTTGCTGGGCGGCGCGGTTGATCGTCAGAATCTCGCCCTGCATGTTCACGGCCACGAGCGAGCTCGCCATGCTGTCGAGCACGTGCAGGCGGAAGCGCTCGCTCTTGCGCAGGTCCTGGTAGAGGCGGGCGTTCTCCACCATCGGTGCGACCGAGAGCGCGATCGACTCGAGCAGCGTGACGTCCGTGGTCGCGAGCGGCGGCTCGTCGTGCGACCGGCCCATGCCGATCACGCCCAGGATCGGCATCAGCTCGCAGGCAAGGCAATGGCGCTGGCGGTCGTCCCGATCCATGGCCCAGGTGTCTGCGGCGGCGCCGGGGGGCGGCACCAGCAACGCCACGTCACCGAGGATGCAACGGGCGCCGCACAGCTCGTGCGGCTCCGCCCCCGGCGGCAGCGAGTGGCTGCGTTGCAGCGGCACGCACGCCAGCGACCCGATCACTCCTAACTCTTCTCGCAGCGGATGGCCCTCGGGCAGAAGCACCGGCGAGTGGCGTTCCGAGTCGCGCACCAGGACGGTGCGATTGAGCCATAGACTGCGGGTGACCGCGCCGCGGTCGCCGAGCAACGGCATCTCCACCGCGAAGCTCTGCTCCCGCTCGCCCTCGGTGCGGGTCCAGGTGCCTTCCAGCCTTCCGGTGTCGCGGTTGAGTAGCAGGAGGAACGCTTGCGGAAAGCCGAACGCGCGGGACAGATAGCGCGAGACCGTTCGCGTCGTCTCCCCCGTGTCGAGGGCCGACACCATGCGGTTCGCGACCTCGCGCAGCGAGACCAGCTGCACGTTGGTCTCGATCAGCCGGCGGTGGCTGCGCTCCAGCTCCTCGACCAGCTCGCCGACGGTCCGAATCAGGGCCGTCGTGTCGTCGGGCTCGACCGCAGCCGTTGGACCGGAGCGTTCCGAGAGACCGCGCACCTCGTCCACCCGGCGCAGCAGCGCGCGCAGGGCGTCCCGCTGGGACGTGCTCATCAGGTTTGGGTTCGACCGCGCCGGCTCAGGGGTGGGCCGGTGCTCGGCTGTCGGTTCGTCGGGCGGGCGCCGCCCCAGGGCGGGGTGTCGGCGGCGCCGCCGGGATTACGGCGGTTACGTGGGGTCGGTGAACTCGCGCACGTTGGCTGCGACGTAGCGAATCTGCTCCTCCGTGAGCTCGGGATAGATCGGCAACGCCACGGTCTCGTGCGCCGCGGCTTCGGATTCCGGCATGTCGCCGGTCTTGTAGCCGAGCGTGGCGAAGCACTTCTGGAGATGGAGCGGCACCGGATAGTAGACCTCGGTGCCGATGCCGCGTTCGGTCAGATGCTGGCGCAGCGCATCGCGCTGCGACACGCGGATCACGTACTGATTGTAGATATGACGGCTGCGCGGGTCGTGGTACGGACGCCCGACGCGCGAGCCTTCCAGCAGGCGATCGTAGAGGGCCGCGTTCTTGGCGCGCCCTGCGCTCCAGCGATCCAAGTGGCGCAGCTTGACGCGCAGGATCGCGGCCTGCAAGGCGTCGAGGCGCGAGTTGGTGCCGACCAGCGAATGGTAGTACTTGGGCTTCGAGCCGTGCTCGCGCAACAGCCGCACCCGATCTCCCAAGCCCTGGTCCTGCGTGACCACCATGCCGCCGTCACCCGCGGCGCCAAGATTCTTCGATGGGAAGAACGAGAAGCAGCCGAGATCGCCGATCGAGCCGGCGCGGCTCCCTTCCCACTCCGAACCGATCGCTTGTGCGGCATCCTCGATCAGCCACACCTGATGCTTCTCGCACACCGCCTCGACCGCGGTGAGATCACAGCACTGGCCGTAGAGGTGGACCGCGATCACGGCCTTGGTGCACGGTGTGATCGCCGCCTCGAGCCGGTGCGGGTCGAGGTTGTAGGTTCGCGGATCGATGTCCACGAACACCGGCAGCGCGCCGACGTTCGCGATCACGCCCGCGCTCGCGAAGAACGAGTAAGCGGAGGTGATGACTTCGTCGCCGGTGCCGACGTTGAGCGCCCGTAGCGCGAGCAGCAACGCGTCGGTTCCGGACGCACAGCCGATCCCGTGCGCGCACTGCGAGTAGCGCGCGACGTCTTCCTCGAGCCCCGTCACTTCCGGTCCGCCGATGAAGCGGGTGCTCTCCAGCACCCGGTGCACGGCGTCGTCGATCTCCGACTTGAGATCGACGTACTGGGCCTTGAGGTCCAGCAGGGGCACGGTCATCGCGGCCTTCACTGGCATCGCGCACATGGTCGTCTCTCTCCTGTTGGCACCGGGCGACGCGCGGCTACGCGTCGACCCAACCCTGGTTCTCGAGCCGCTGCTCGACCGGAACGTCCTTCCAAGTCCGCGCCGGCTGGCCCATCACGATCTTTCCCGCCGGCACGTCGCGGGTGACGACCGAGCCCGCGGCGACCAGCCCGTCCTCCTCGATCGTGATGCCTGGCAGCAGGACCGACCCCGCGCCCACGCGCGCACCCTTGCGGATCGTCACGCCCTTGAAGTGCTTGAAGCGCTCGGTGGTGCGTCCGACGAAGTTGTCGTTGGACGTCACCACGCCCGGCGCGATGAACACGCGATCCTCGAGCGTGGAATATGCGGTGATGTAGCACTCGCTCTCGAGCTTGCAGTAGCGGCCCACGCTGCAGAAGTTCTCGACCGTCACGCCGCGCCCGACGATCGTGCCGCGTCCGATCGTAACGTTCTCGCGCACCGTGCACAGATCGGCCATCAGCACCTTGGCGTCGATCGCGGCGCCGCGGTAGAGCACGACCCCCGTGCCGACGATGCACAGATCGCCGATCTTCAGCGGCGGCAGCTCCTGCTCCTTCGTGGTCGCCGAGTTGGCCGCCTTCATCGGCAGCTTGCCGAGGCTGGCGTGATCGTCGATGCGCACGTCGTTGCCGATCACGGTGTCGGCATGGAGCACGACGCCATGACCGAGCTTGCAGCCGGTGCCGACGCGGACGTTCGCACCGACGACGCAATACTCGCCGAGCGAGGTGCCGCTGCCGAGCACGGCGCTCGAGTGGATCACGTTGCTCATCGGACGACTGCCGACTGCGGGGTTTCCTGCCCGGAAACCGGCATCGGCGCTCCACCCGCTTCGAGCGACGCCTGGGCGGCGGCCAGCACCCGCACGACGCGCAGGCCGTCGGCCCCGTCGGCGAGCGGCGTCTTGTGGTCGCGAACGCATTCCACGAAATGCTGGCACTCGATCTTGAGCGGTTCCTGGAGCGAGATCTTCGGGATCAGGATGTCGCCGCTACGCACCGTCAGCGCATCGCCGTACGAAACGATCTGCCCCGCGCGATCGACGCCTTTGTCGTAGATGCGGATTTTCTCGCTCGCTTCCATGTCGTCGAACACCGCCATTTTCTGACTGCCGACCACGGTGAACTTGCGCAGCTTGTGCGGATCGAGCCACGAGACGTGCACGTGCGCGAGCTTGCCGCCGGGGAAGCGCAGGTTCAGGAACACGACGTCCTCGACCTCCCCCTGCAGGAACGCCGAACCGCGCGCGACCACGTCCAAGGGCTCGAGCTCGAGCAAATGGAGGATCACCGAGATATCGTGCGGCGCGAAGCTCCACAACGCGTTCTCGTCGCGGCGCACCTTGCCGAGGTTCACGCGCTGTGAATAGAGGTAGTGCAGGTCCCCGAGCTCCCCCTTGCGCACCAGATCCTTGAGGTAGCGGACGCCGGGGTGAAATAGCAGCAGGTGGCCGACCATGAGGATGCGATCACGCTCTCGTGCGAGCCGCACCAGCTCTTCGGCGTGGTCGACGCGCAGCGCCAGCGGCTTCTCGACGTAGACGTCCTTGCCGGCTTCGAGCAACAGGCGCGCGAGCGGATAGTGGCTGACGGCCGAGGCGGCGATCACGACGCCCTGAACGGCGTCGGATTCAGCCACGTCCTCGACGCGAGCCAGGGCGCGCGCGCCGGGGTATTGCGCCGCGGTCTTGCCGAGCCGAGCAGGATCCGAGTCGCACACCGCCACGAGCTCGGCCGCGGACAGGTTCGCGAAGTTCCGCACCAGGTTGGCGCCCCAGTCGCCGGTGCCGACCACCGCGATGCCGACCTTCTCGCTCACCCGACGTTCTCCCGAGGGCTGGACATGAAGAACCCGGACGCACCTGCGCGTCCGGGGCGCGGCAGTCTAGCAGCCGCTTCGGGCAGGGTCAACGCGCGCCGGCCCTGGCAGCGGCGTTTCCCGTATCGGCAGCTCGACGCGATTGCGCCCGCGTTGCTTTGCGAGGTACAGCGCGCGATCCGCCGCCTGGATGAGTGTCGTCGCGTTATCTCCGTCGTCGGGAAATGTCCCGATGCCGAGGCTGATGGTGATCTCTCCGGTGCGCGCGAGCGGGAATGCATGGGCTCCGATCGCCGAACGCAGGCGCTCGGCCGCCACCATGGCTCCGTCGATCCCGGTCTGAGGCAGGATGATCGTGAACTCGTCGCCGCCGTACTTGGCGACCAGATCCCAGGAACGGACCTGCGCGGCAAGCAACCCGGCCATCTCGCGCAGCAGGAAGCTTCCGCGCAGGTGGCCGTGCCGGTCGTTGTAACCCTTCAGATTGTCGACGTCGATCATGATGATCGACAGCTCCTGGCGGAAGCGTCCCGCACGCTTGATCTCCCGCCGCAGCGCGGACTTCAGAAAACGGAAGTTGTAGACCTGCGTCAGGTCGTCGGTCACCGCCAGCTTCTCGACGCTCTGCGAGAGGCGCTGGTTCTCCATCGCCATCGCCGACCAGGCGGCGAGCATGGTCATCAGCCGCACGTCCTCCGGTGCGTAGCGCGGCGCGTTCCGTCGCCGGTAGACCGCGAGGTACCCCTGCGAGTTCTCGCGCAGCCGCACCGGCACGAACATCGCGGGTCCGGCGTCGAGTTCGAAGCAGCCATCCTCCGGCCCGAGCCGCCCATCGTCGGAGAGGTCGGCGACGCACGTGGGCTGGCCCTTGAGCATGAGATTGCGGAGGAACTCGTTGATCACCTGCGCCGGCGCGCGGACCTCGGGCTCGGTCGCGCCGCGCCGCAGGCAAGTGCGCTCGATGCGGCGGCCCAGCGCGATCTGGAACGCCGCGCCGTCGCTATCGGTGAACGCGGAGGCGGCACGCAGCACCGTGCCCAACAGCTCGGGTCGCGAACGACCCGTCAAGCGGGTCGTCGCATCGAGCAGCGACTCGAGAGCCTTCTCGCGAGCGAGCATGTGGGTGGCTTCCTGGCCGGTTTTCGGACGCGTCCGGTCCATATCACGCAACCCATATGCCAGGAACTGCCTTGCGTTACGACCGCCCCGGCGGTCCCATCAATCGCAGCAGCAGAAACCCTGAGCGGAGCCCGAACGCCATGGCCCCACCGCCGAGCAGCAATCGCGCGATCGGCCGATGAGGAGCAGGCAAAGGCAAGTCATCGCCGAACTTGAACGCGATCCAGAAACCATATGCGAGGGCGATGGTGAGCGCGGCGGAGAGGACGAGCTGGACCGTGGTCCAAACGCGCCATTCCCTCGCCAGCGCGGCGGAGCGGTTGGGGAGGTTGCCCCGGTTCGCCCGGTCCGGTCGTGCGTTGTGCACGATGCCGGGGACGTTGGCCGTATTCTGTCCGGCGACTCGAGGCGAGCGGGAAACCCACAGCCGGGTCGCTCCCGCGAGAAACGATTGCCGGCCCGTGACGGTGAAGCTGGCGGATTCCAGGTCGTGCTCGAACTCCTCTCCCGCTCCGAACTCGACGATCGAGCTCGCGAGATAGGCGTAGGCGGAAGGATCGCGCGACAGCCGTCCCGCGAGCGGAACCACGTGGCGCAGGTAGAAGCGATGGGCCGGCGCGAACAGGCCGCCGGCCGGCGCGACCGCTTCCAAAACGACCAGAGTTCCACCCGGTTTCAGTACTCGCGCGATCTCGCGCAATGCCTCGAGCCGCGGGCGCAGATTGCGCACGCCGAACGCCACCGTGATCGCATCCAGAGCCCCGGCGCGCAGCGGCAGGCGGAAGGCGTCGGCGCATGCGAGTCGCGGCGCCCATCCGGAGCGCTCCGAGTGGGACGCGGCGATCTGCAGCATGCCGAGACTGGCGTCGATTCCGAGCACCCGACGTCCCGGTCGCCGCAGTCCATCGAGCGAGACGCCGCTGCCGGTGCACAGGTCGAGCACGACGCGCGCGTCATCCGGCACCTGGCGCCACATCTCCGCGCGCCACGCGCGGTCCTGACCCAGCGACAGCACGCGATTCAGGAAGTCGTAGCGGTCGGAGACGTCGTCGAACATCCCGCCCATGGCGCGTGACGCATGGGGGGCGAATCGGTCGGCGGGGGCGGGTTCCGGGCGCATGGGCGAACGAGGGGCGCAGGATGATGGTGCGCCCGACAGGAATCGAACCTGTAACCTTTAGCTCCGGAGGCTAACGCTCTATCCAATTGAGCTACGGGCGCGCAGCCCGCGTTTATAGCACAGAGGGCCCGCGCGCGTCACGAGCGCCTCGCACGCGCAGCACCTCTTCGACGTCCTTGTCGCCGCGCCCCGAGAGGTTGACGATCACGCGTGCCTCGCGGCCGAGCGTGCGACCCTCCCGCCGCACCCACGCCAACGCGTGGGCACTCTCGAGCGCAGGCAGGATGCCCTCGAGCTGCGACAGCGCTTCAAACGCAGCGATTGCCTCGTCGTCGGTCGCGTGCGAGTACTCGGCCAGGCTCTGCTCCGCGAGCCACGCGTGCTCGGGACCGAGCGCAGGATAGTCGAGCCCGGCCGAGACGGAGTGCGTCTCGCGGATCATTCCGTGCGCGTCCTGCAACACCAGCGTGCGGGTGCCGTGCAGCACCCCGACGCTCGGCTCGGCGAACCGGGCCGCGTGCCGCCCGCTCGCGACGCCGAGACCGGCGGCCTCCACTCCCACCTTGCGCACGGACGGCTCGGACAGGAACGCGTGGAACAACCCGATCGCGTTGCTGCCGCCGCCGACGCACGCCACCAGCGCTTCCGGTAGTCCCCCGGCCTGCTCCGCGAACTGTTGTCGCGCTTCGATCCCGATCACGCGATGGAAGTCGCGCACGATCATCGGGAACGGATGCGGGCCGAGCACCGAGCCCAGCACGTAATGCGTGTCGCCCACGTTCGTCACCCAGTCGCGCAACGCTTCGTTGATCGCGTCTTTGAGCGTCCGGCTGCCGGCGCTCACTTCGCGCACCTCGGCGCCGAGCAGTTTCATGCGCTGGACGTTGAGGTGCTGGCGGCGGACGTCTTCGGCGCCCATGTACACGGTGCACGAAAGGCCGAAACGCGCCGCCGCAGCCGCCGTGGCGACGCCGTGCTGCCCGGCGCCGGTCTCCGCGATCACCCGCGGCTTACCCATGCGGCGTGCGAGCAGGCATTGCCCGATCGTGTTGTTGATCTTGTGCGCGCCGGTATGAAGCAGGTCCTCGCGCTTGAGGAACACTCGGCAGCCGCACGTCTCCGAGAAACGCAGCGCCTCGATCAACGGCGTCGGCCGTCCGGCGAAATCCCGCAACGCGTCGTCCAGCTCGATTCGAAATGCCGGGTCGGCACCAGCGTTCTGGTACTCCGTTTCGAGCTGATCCAGCGCGGCGATCAACGTCTCGGGCACGAACCGGCCGCCGTAGGGGCCGAAGTGTCCGGTCGGGTCCGGGCCCTCGCCACTCTTCATATTCCGGCGCCGAGCCGCGCGTCGGCGCGGCGCACCGCGGCGACGAACTGGCGCACGCGCTCGTGATCCTTGATGCCGGGCGCCGACTCGAGTCGCGAGGAGGAATCCACGCCATATGGGCGGATCTCCTCCAACGCCACTCCGACGTTGTCGCCATCGAGCCCGCCGGCAAGGATGATCGGGCGCTGGGCGGCGATCGCCATCGCCGCGTTCCAGGGAAAGCTCCGGCCCGTGCCGCCGGCGAGCGTCGCGTCGGCGGTGTCGAGCATCACCAGGCGGTCGAGCGGCGGCAGCGGCGTGGTCAAGGTCCCCTCCGCCGTCACGGTCAGCGCAAAGACCACAGGAAGCGGAAAATCGAGCGGCCACTGCTCCGGGTCGACGCGATGGAGCTGGAGACGTTGAACGCCGGCTTCGCGCGCGAGCCGCAGCGCGCGATCGGGATTCGGCGCGACCAGCACGCCGACGCCGACCGCATTCGGCAGCTCGGCGAGGATCTCGGCGATTGCTCCTGCCGCCAGCGCGCGCGGGCTCTCGTGCTCGATCACGAATCCCAGCCAATCGGCGCCCGCTTCGACCGCCGCCCGCCCATCCTCGAGGCGCGTGATGCCGCACACCTTGACCATCGTGTGGCGCTTGGGCTGAACCGTCACGAGGCTCCTCGCGCCGCGGCGACCAGCGTCGCCAGGGTCGCGGCCGGATCGCCACTGGTCAGCAACGCCTCTCCCACGAGCACCGCGTCGCAGCGCGTGTCGCGCAGCCGGGAGAGTTCTTCGGGCCGGGCGATGCCGCTCTCGGCAACCGCGGTGACCAGCGGGGGCACGATGGGCAGCAGGTTCAGCGACGTCTCGAGATCGACCTCGAAGGTGCGCAGATCGCGATTGTTGATCCCGACCACCGTCGCTCCCGCCCGAATCGAGCGGCGCAGCTCGTCCTCGTCGTGCACCTCGACCAGACAATCGAGCCCGAGCAAGCGCGCCTCGCCGATCAGACGCTGCATGCGGACTTCCGACAGCAGCGCGGCGATCAGCAACACGCCGTCGGCGCCGCGCGCAGCCGCGTCCAGCAACTGGTACGAGTCGATCACGAAGTCCTTGAGCAGCAGCGGGACCTGAACCTCGGGACGGATGCTCGCGAACCACTCGAGCTCGCCTTGGAAGTGGTCCGGCTCCGTCACGATCGAGATCGCGGCCGCTCCGCCGGCTTGGTAGAGCCGGGCGATCGCGGCCGGATCGGACACGGGATGGAGAGCGCCGCGCGAAGGAGACGCGCGCTTGATCTCGGCGATCAGCCGGATCGGACCGCTCGGAGGTCCGCGCCGCAGCCGGCGCTCGAGGCGCCCGGCCGGTGGCGCAACGCCGATCCGGCTCCTGAGCACGTGGCCGGGAACGCGCTCCGCCATCTCCGCCACCCGCCGGAGGCGGTCGTCGGCAATGCGGCTCAGCCAATCGAGATCGGGTCGCGGCATCTCAGGCTCCGGTTGGCGCGGCGCTTCCGGGCCCCGGGGAAACGGCCGCCGCAGACGGCTTGGCGTGGACGACTAGGCAACCGGCGAGCTTGTCATGCAGGGCCTGCTTGCGGTCGCTGAAGGCGATCATGACGTAGCCGATGAGGCAGATCATGAACGAGATCCACTCCGCGAAATAGCGGCCGGTCGCCCGCGCGAACGAGATGCGACGGCCTTCGAGGTCGGTGATCTTCAGGTTCAAGAGCAGCTGTCCGGGCGTGGCTTGAGCCCGTGAGCTCATGAACACGGAGCGATAGAGCCAGGCCACGATCAACCGGATTCCCAGGCTCAACAGAGTTCTGGGTTCGAAGTGGTCCGGCTGCGTGACCTCGAGACGTAACGCCATCAGCAAGAGCGTGCCGAAGAGCCACGCCAACGCGAGATCGACCCAGAACGCCGCCGTTCGACGCCAGAATCCACCGTAGCGGACGCCAGGAAACGAAGTCGGTGCGGTCGCGGGCACCGGCGTGGTTGCCGAAGGGTTGATCGTGGCCTGAGAGATCTCGGCTGACATCGGCGGCCATCCGGGGACCGAGCCGGCCGGCGTGGTCGCCGGTTCGAACCCAACCCCGGGCGTGCCGGCCGGAGCGTCCGACAACGACGCGCCGCAGCGGCTGCAGAAGCTCGCTCCCTCGGGCGCGTCCGCCCCGCATCGCGTGCAGTACACGGTGAGGTCTCCCTCCGACCGGCGTCAGCCGCGGAACGCGGCCAACTCGTCGAGCTTCGCCCGGCTCGCGCCGCTGTCGATGGCCTCGCGCGCCCGCGTCACGCCGTCTTCGGGATCGCGCGCCACGCCCGCGACCACGAGCGCGGCCGCAGCGTTGAGCACGACGACGTCACGCGCCGCGCCCGGCGCACCGCCGAGGACGCTGCGGATCTTGGCCGCGTTCTCGGCTGCGGTGCCGCCGGCGATGGCGGCGCGATCCTCGTGACGCAGCCCGAAATCCGCCGGGTCGAGCTCGAACTCGTGGATGCGGCCGTCCTTCAACTCCGCGACGTGCGTCGCGGCGAACACCGACACCTCATCGAGGCCATCGCGGCCATGCACGACCCACGCATGCTCGCTGCCGAGACGCTCCAGCACCTCGGCCACGGTGCGCACCAGGGAGTCGGCGTACACGCCGAGCAGTTGCCGCCGGGCACCCGCCGGATTGGTGAGCGGTCCGAGCACGTTGAACACGGTACGCACGCCGAGCTCGCGGCGCGGCGCCAGGGCGTGGTGCAGCGCCGCGTGATAGTTGGGCGCGAACAGGAACGTGATGCCGAGCAGATCGAGCGAGCGCGCGGCGCTCTCGGGCGTGAGATCGATGCGTACGCCGAGCGACTCCAGGACGTCCGCGCTGCCGGTCCGGCTCGACACCGCCCGGTTGCCATGCTTCGCGACCGGGACGCCGCAGGACGCGGTGACGAGCGCGACCGTGGTCGAGATGTTGAAGGTGCCGGCGTTGTCACCGCCGGTGCCGCAGGTGTCGAGCAGCGGGCTCCGGCGCGTGCGGATCGGCGCGACCCGCCGCCGCATCGCCTCCGCCATCCCCGCGATCTCCTCCGGGGTTTCGCCTTTCATGCGCAAGGCGACGGCGAATCCGGCGATCTGCGAGGGCGTCGCTTCGCCTGCCAACACCTGCTCCATCGCCGCGCGCGCCTGCTCGCCGGTCAGATCGTGGCGATCCACGACTTGCGCGATCGTGGACCGGATCATCGCGCGCCCACCGGCCGCTGGCGGCACAGGACCAGGAAGTTCTCGATCAGCTTGAGCCCGGGCTTCGTGAGGATCGACTCGGGATGGAACTGGACGCCCCAGGTCTCGTGGTCCTGGTGCTTGAGGCCCATGATCTCCCCTTCCGGAGTCCAGGCGATCAGCTCGAGCGCGGAGGGCAGCGTCTCGCGCTCGACGATCAACGAGTGATAGCGCGTGGCCTCGAACGGATTGTCGAGCCCGGCGAACAGTCCGCGGCCCTTGTGCAGGATCGGACTGGTCTTGCCGTGCATCAGCCGCTGGGCCCGCACCACCTTGCCCCCGTACACCTCGGCCAGCGCCTGATGACCGAGGCACACGCCGAGGATCGGCACGCGTCCCGCCAGCGCCTGGATCGCGGCTTCCGAGATGCCCGCGGCGCGCGGCTCGCCGGGCCCGGGCGAGATCACCAGCCCATCGAGCGGCCGCGCCGCCAGATCGTCGACGGTGATCGCGTCGTTGCGGTACACCTCGAGTTCGGCGCCCAGGGTTCCCAGATACTGAACCAGGTTGTAGGTGAACGAGTCGTAGTTGTCGAGGACGACGATCACATGGGCCCCTGCTCGGCGCGCTGCACCGCCAGCCACAACGCCCGTCCCTTGCTCAACGTCTCCTCCCATTCACGCTCGGGCTCCGAGTCGGCGACGATGCCGGCCCCCGCTCCCCAATGCGCGCGCCCGTTCGCGTATACCAGCGTGCGGATCGCGATGCACAGGTCGAGATTCCCGTGATAGTCGAAGTGGCCGACCGCTCCCGCATAGACGCCGCGGCGCACCGGTTCCAGCTCCTCGATGATCTCCATCGCCCGCACTTTCGGAGCACCCGACACCGTGCCGGCCGGGAAACAGGCGCGCACGATCTCGAGCGGCGGGACCTCGCCCCGAATCCGTCCACGCACGTTCGAGACCAGATGCATGACCTGAGAATAACGCTCGACCGTCATGTACTCGTTGGTCTCCACCGTCCCGTACTCGGCGACGCGTCCAATGTCGTTGCGACCGAGATCCACGAGCATCACGTGCTCGGCGCGCTCCTTCTCGCTCGCGCGCAGCTCCTGTTCGAGCGCGCGATCTTCGTCGGCGCCGCGCCCGCGCGGGCGCGTGCCGGCGATCGGCCGCACCTCGACCACGCTGTCCGTGCGCCGCACCAACGCCTCGGGCGACGAGCCGACGAGGGCGAAGTCTCCGAGCCGCAGAAAGTACATGTATGGAGAGGGATTGGTCACGCGCAGCGCGCGATAGGCCTCGAACGGCGGCTGGCGCACCGGCGCGCTCATGCGATGGCTGAGCACCACCTGAAAGATGTCACCGGCGCGAATGTGCTCCTGCGCAGCCGCGACCGACTGCATGAACTGCTCGCGCGTCGCGGACGAAGTGTGCTCGGAGGGCGCCGCTCCGCTGACCGGCTCCTGCCACGGCAGGGCGCGCGCCAGCCGGTCGACTTCGGCGTCCAGGCGCGCGACCGCCGAGTGGTACGACGCATCCGGATCGTTCCCGCCGCGCGCGTGCGTGACGACCTTCAGCGTGTGGGTCAGATTGTCGAACACGCTGACGACGTCGCCGAACATGAACACCGCGTCCGGAAGTTCGAGGTCGTCTTCGGCTCGCCGGGGCAGACGCTCGAACCAGCGCACCGCGTCGTAGCCGAAGTAGCCGACCGCGCCGCCGCAGAACCGCGGCAATCCCGGTAGCGCGACGGCCTGGTGGCCGCGCAGCAGATCGGCCAGCTCCTCGACCGGATGCCGGGTCCCGGGCGTGACGCGCCCGCCTTCGTGAATCTCGCAGCGCTCGCCGCGCGCCACGAACACGAGCGAAGGACGGCTGCCGAGCAGCGAGAAGCGCCCCCACTTCTCGCCGCCTTCGACACTCTCCAGCAGGAACGCGTAGGGGCCCTCGTCCACCTTGCGGAACGCGGAGACCGGCGTGTCGTGGTCGGCGAGCACGTCGCGATAGACGGGCACCAGCTTGCCGCTGCGGGCGAGGGTTCGGAACTCGGACAGCGTGGGGACGATCATCGGGACCCGTGACGCGCGGGGCTCGGGTCCAGCAGCTCGCGCGCCTGGCGCCGCGTGGTCTCGGTCGCCCGCTCGCCCGCCAGCATCCGGGCGAGCTCGGCGATCCGCGCCTCGCCCTCGACCGGCTCGATCCGGGCGAGCGTCCGCCCGGCACTCGTCCCCTTGGTCACGCGCAGATGATGAGTGGCGCGCGCGGCGATTATTGGCTCGTGGGTCACGCACACGATCTGGCGGTGCCGAGACAGACGCCGGAGACGCTCTCCGACCGCCTGCGCGACGGCTCCGCCGATGCCGGAATCTACCTCGTCGAAAAGCAGAAGATCAACGCGGTCTTGGTCTTCCAGCGCTGTCTTGAGAGCCAACATGACCCGCGACAGCTCGCCTCCGGACGCAATCCTCTCGAGCGGCCGCGCGGGCTCGCCGGGATTCGGGGCGAAGCTCAAGCGCACGGCGTCGAGGCCATGCCCGCCGAGACTCTCGACGGCCGGGGTGCCCGGCTCGACGTCGAACGCAATTCGCGCCTGCGGCATTCCGAGCGGCTGGAGCTCGCGGGTGAGGCGCGTGTTCCACTCGGCGGCGGCGGTGACGCGCTTGCGGGAGAGCTTGCGCGCTCGCTCCACGCACGTCGTCTCGGCGCGCTTCACCGCGTCGCGGGCGCGCGCCAGTGCGGCGCCCGAGTCGTCGCCAGCCGCCAGCTCTTCGGCGACCTGGGCACGCCAGGCGATCAGATCCGGCACCTCGCGGCGATACTTGCGCGTGAGCCGGACAATCAGGTCCCGCCGCGCCTCGATCGTCTCGAGTGCCTGCGGATCGGCCTCGAGACGGTCGACGTACCCGGCGAGCGTGCGCGCCGCATCGGCAACCGCGATCTCGGCTTCGGAGAGCGCGGGCAGCACCTTCTCGAGAGTGGGATCGAGGCTCGCGGCCTGCTCGAGCGCGTGGCGCGCGGCACCGAGGTTCGCGATCGCCGAGGCGTCCGCCTCGGACAGCCGTTCGAGCGCGCTGCCGACCAGTCCGCGCAGCCGGTCGGCATGGGCGAGGCGCGCCGCTTCGCCCGCCAACTCATCCTGCTCGCCCACCACCAGCCGAGCTTCGTCGAGCTCGTGCGCGGCGTTGCGCAGGTAGTCGGCGCGCTCGGCGAACGTGGCGAGCGAGGCCTCAAGGCGTTCGAGGTCGCCGGCCGCCTCGCGCCGCGCCGCGAACGCCTCCGCGTAGTGCGCGCGCTCGGCCTCGAGCCCGGCGAGGCGATCGAGCGTGAGCACTCCGGCTTCGGGCTTGAGCAGGCTCTGATGCTGGTGCTGGCCGTGCAGGTCCGCGAGCCGTTCGCCGAGCCGCTTGAGCGCCGACTGGGTCACGGGGGACTGGTTCACGCTCGCCCGGCTGCGGCCGCCGTGCTGCACCTCGCGACGCACGATCAACGTCTCGCGGTCGAACTCGAGCTCCCATTCCGCGAGCAGCTCGCCGATACGCCGCGCGGACTCCCCTTCCAGGCGGAACTCTCCTTCGACGATTGCCGCCGTCGCGCCTTCGCGCACCACGTCGGCGTCGGCACGTTCCCCGACCAGCAGGCTCACCGCCTGAACGAGCAGCGACTTGCCGGCGCCGGTTTCCCCGGTCACGGCGTTGAGACCGGGTCCGAGCGGGATCTCCGCGCGCTCGACGACCGCGAGGTCGCGGATGGTCAACCGCTCGAGCATGTCACGACTCCCACCGTGAGCTCCCGGTGCACGGCGGCTGCGATCGCGATCGCGCCCCGTCCCATGTCGTCAGCGCAAGCTCCGTTGCTCGCTGCCCTGCCAGCCGAGCTTGGTCTGGAGTGTCCGGCCGAATGGGCGGTCGGGATTCTGGAACAGCCGCACACTTTCGCGCCCGAGCTCCACCTCGACCACGTCTCCGGGCGCGAGCGCCACCGGCTCCTGGCCGTCGAGCAGGAGCACCGCGGGGTCGAACGAGCCGATCACTCTGAGCTCGATACGCTCGCGGCCGGACACCACCAGCGTCCGGCTGCCGAGCGTGTGCGGGCACACCGGCGTCACCAGCACCGCCTCGACGTCCGGCGCCACCACCGGCCCGCCGGCCGAGAGCGAGTACGCGGTGGAGCCGGCAGCGCTCGCGACGATCACGCCGTCGGCGACCAGGAGCCCGAGGTCGTGGCCGAGCGCCGTGATGCGCAGGTGCAGCGCCGAGTAGCCGCCCGCCGTCTTCACCACCGCGTCGTTCATCGCCCGGCCGCGATGCACCGCCCGGCTGCGCCGGCGGACGGTCGCTTCCAGCAAGTGACGCCGCGCCACCTCCCACTTCTCGGTGAGCGCGGCCTGCACGGCGTCGTCCACTTCGTGCTCCTCGGCCATGGCCAGGAATCCGAGACCGCCGAGGTTGACGGCCAGCATGGTGCCCGCGCGTCCCGCGAGAGCGCGCGCGCCGCGCAGGGCCGTCCCGTCGCCGCCGAGCGTGATCAGGATCTGGCACCAGGCGGCAAGCTCCGGAAGCGGTGCGCCGGGGGCGCCGAGCTTGCGCCCGAGATCGTCGTCGAGCCGCACCTCGCAGCCCTGACTCCGGAGCAGCTTGCCGAGGCGGGCCGCCGTGCGGTGCACGGCCGTGCGGCCGGTGTGCCCGAGGATGGCGATGCGCTGCGGCGTCCCGCGCGACCTTCGGTTGGTCCGGGCGGGCGCCTTCCGGGAGCGCACCGCGCTCGGGCCCGGCCGGCGGCTCACGAGTACTGGCGCTGGTGGGCGCGGACCCAGGCGAGGGCGGTGCGGGTGATCCCTGGGACGTCGAGACCGAGCTGCTTCAGCAGCTCGTCGCGCTTGCCGTGTGTCACGAACTGCTCCGGCAGCGCGATCCGCAGCATGGGCGTCGCGGAAAGGTCGTGCTTGGCAAGGCACTCGTGCACGGCGCTGCCGAAGCCGCCCATGGGCACGTTCTCCTCCACCGTGACGATCCGGCCGACCGAGCGCGCCAGTCCGAGCAGCACGTGCTGGTCGAGCGGCGCGACGTAGCGCGCGTTGATCACCGTCGCCGAGACGCCTTCCGCAGCGAGCAGCTCGGCGGCCGCGAGGCTCGGCAGCACCATGGTGCCGACCGCCAGGATCGCGACGTCGCCGCCGGCCCGAAGCTGCTCCCAGACTCCGATCGGCAGCAGCGTCGGCTCGCCCGACGACAGCGACTCCTCGGGAACATTGGCGCGCGGATAGCGGATCGCCACCGGCCCCCCGCGATGATGGGCGGCGGTCCACAGCATGTCGCGCAGCTCATCGCCGTTCTTCGGCGCCATCACGACCATGCCCGGAACCATGCGGAGGTAGCCGAGGTCGAACGCTCCGTGCTGCGGCGCACCGTCCTCGCCCACCAGTCCGGCGCGATCGACGCAGAACACGACGTGAAGCTTCTGCACCGCGACGTCGTGGAGGATCTGATCGAATCCGCGCTGCAGGAACGTCGAATAAATGGCGCACAGCGGCACCATGCCGTCGGCCGCGAGCCCCGCCGAGAACGTGACGCCGTGCTCCTCGGCCATGCCGACGTCGAAGAACCGCTCCGGAAACTGCTTCGCGAAGCCCTTGAGCCCGGTGTTGTCGGTCATCGCCGCGGTCACGGCGACGACGTTGGGCAGGCGCTGGGCGAGCGTGATCGCCGCCTCGCCGAAGGCGTGAGTGTAGGTCTTCCTCCCGCTCTTGGCCGTGCTGCCGGTCTCGGGATCGAAGATGCCGATCCCGTGGAACGTGCCGGCGTCGCTCTCGGCCGGCCCGTAGCCCTTGCCCTTCGTCGTCACGACGTGGAGCAGGACCGGCCCCGGAACTTCCTTGAGCTCCGTGAGCGTCTGCGTCAGCAGGTCGAGATCGTGCCCGTCGATCGGGCCGTAGTACTTGAAGCCCAGCTCTTCGAACAGCACGCCCGGCACCACCAGGTTCGACAGGCCCTCCTTGACGCGGTGCGCGGCCTCCTGCGCGCGTTTGCCGAGGCGCGGCACGCGGCCGAGCAGGTCGTAGATGTCGCGCTCGAGCGCGCGGTAGAAACGATGGGTCGTGAGCCGGGTCAGGTAGCGGGCGATCGCGCCGATGTTGGGCGAGATGCTCCACTCGTTGTCGTTCAGGATCACGAGCAACCGGCGGCCGAGCTCTCCGGCGTTGTTGAGACCCTCGTAGGCCATCCCTCCGGTGAGCGCGCCGTCGCCGATCACCGCGACCACGTGGTGGTTCTCGCCGCGCAAGTCGCGCGCGACCGCGAAGCCGAGTGCCGCCGAGATCGACGTGCTGCCGTGGCAAGTTCCGAAGGGGTCGTGCTCGCTCTCGTCGCGACAGGGGTAGCCGGCGATCCCGTCCAGGGAGCGCAACGAATCGAAGTTCTCGTAGCGGCCGGTCACGAGCTTGTGTGGATACGACTGATGGCCGACGTCCCACAGCAGCTTGTCGCGCGGCGAATCGTAGACCCGGTGGAGCGCGAGCGTCAGCTCCACGACGCCGAGGTTCGGGGCGAGATGTCCGGCACGGCGCGCGACCGTCTGAATGATCGTGTGCCGGATCTCGGCCGCGAGCTGATCCAGCTCGAGACGCGAAAGCGCCTTGACGTCGGCCGGCGAATGGATGCGTTCCAGAAGGCTCATCGAATCCAGTTCCACAGCAGGGCGCTGGCGACCCCGAGCAGGGCCCCCACCAGCACCTCGAACGGAGTGTGTCCGAGGAGCTCCATCAACCGCTGCGCCTCCTTCTCGGTGTGAGCGAAGTGCTCGTCGATCAGGCGGTTGAGGATCACGGCCTGCCGTCCAGCGGCACGGCGCAAACCCGCGGCATCATACATAACCACCAAGCTGAAATACAGAGTGACGCCGAACAAGGGCGAGCGCAGGCCTTCGGTCACGGCGACGCTGGTGGAGAGAGCGGCCACCGAGGCGGCGTGGGAGCTCGGCATGCCCCCGGTCTCGACGAATCGCCGCAGGTTCCAGTGCTGGGTGCGGAGGTATTCGCTCACGCCCTTGTAGCCCTGCACCAGAAATCCGACGGTCAGTGCCAGCCAGAAGTGGTTCGTACGTTCGTCCTCGCGTTCCGGGTATGACCGCGACCGCCGCGATTCGCTTCGCGGGCCCACACGATACGGATGCGGCCGGCGACGGGCAAATCCTGCTCCCGGCTCAGCGGAATCCCAGAGCGCGCGCCTGCTCGACCAGATCCTGCTGGCCGGCCGTGCCGAGTGCTCTCTGCTCGCGGTAGCGCTGCAGGATGACGACGTTGACGACCATCGCCTGCGCGACCAGCAGCACCACCGCCGCGATCGCCCACGATCGCGAGGGTGGCCGTCCGGTGGCTAGGCGCCGGTCCCAAGCGCGCGCGGTCAGCACCGCGGCTGCGATCGCCGCCCCCACGCCCGGCATATAGAGGTAGCGGGTGATGGTCCGGAAGGTGAGGAACAAGAACGGCAGCAGCGCGATCGGGATCCACACGAGGCCGAACCGCGCCGCGCGCGGGATCGGACGGAATACGAGCCACAACCAGACGAGCGGCGCCGCGACCATCGATACGACATACATCACCACGAGCGGCGAGCGCCATGCCGGCGCGATCGAGACCATCATCGAGCTCGGCGTGAGCGGGAGGATCATCCGCGCCAGGTACTCGATCAGGTTGCGCAGCGCGTGCGCGCCGAACGCGTAGTCGCGTCCTACGATCTCCGAGCCGCGACGATGCACCCCGAACTCGAACCCCAGATAGACGACGAGCAAGCCGAGCAGCAGCCCGTACCTTCGCGCGGCGGGAGCCACGCCCGGCGCGCGCCTGCCGATCGTCCCCTCGAGCAGCCCGAGCAACGGCACCAGAGCGACCGCCGATTCCTTGCTGAGCAGCGCCAGGGCCGTCCAGATCGGAACCAGGATGCCGTCCCGGCGGCGTCCTTCCTGGAGATGGCGCGCGTGGGTCACGAGGGCGGCGAGGGAGAACAGATCGGCGATCAGTCCGGTGCGTGCCGAGATCCAGATCACCGCCTCGCCGTAGCTCGCGAATCCCCCGGCGAACAGCATGCCGGCAATCACCGCCACGCGCGCATCGCCGGCCGCGAGACGGCGCGCGAGCGCCACCACCAGCGCGACGTTGGCGAGGTGCAGCGCCAGGTTGAATAGGTAGTAGCCGAAGGGGTTCACACCCGCGAGCGCGAAGTTCAGCACGAAGCTGAGGCTCGGAATCAGCCGGAAGTCGGTCTTCGCGACGTCGAGCAACCGGACGGGATCCTGGATCGCTTCCATGGTGCGGGTGATCCAGCCGAAGTCGTCGCGCCAGAACTGATTCCTCAGCATCGGCGCGAACACCAGCGTCGCGTAGAGCAACGGCAGCGCGAGCCAGAGGCGGGCGCGGCGCGGCGCGGGCATCCCGGGGAGATTAGTGGTCGCGCGCGGCGACGACCTGGATCAGGCGCTCGAGATTGCGCCCGTGGCGGCCGAACAGCTGGGCGTCTTCGATCGCGTTCGTGAACAGCGCGTCCAGCAGCAGTCGGGCCGCGACCTCGCCCGCCACCGCGGGCACGGTGGCCTTGCCGCGCTTGGCATCGGTCTGCGAGCGCTTGCCGAGCTTGCGCAACGACGAGGTCCGGTTCAACAGGTCGTCCTGGACCTGGAACGCGAATCCCAGGTCGTGGCCGAGCTTGTCGAAACGCCGCAGCGCCGCGCGGTTGGCGCCGCCGATCAGGCCGCCGAGCTTGAGCGAGGCGCTGATCAGCCCGCCGGTCTTGCGCAGGTGGATCTCGGTCACCCGCTCGAGCTTCACCGCCCGCCCCTCCGCTTCGAGGTCCATCGCCTGCCCGCCGACCAGGTACTGGCTGCCGCTGGCACCGGCGAGGATTCGCACCGCCTCGATCACGCGCGCGTCGGACACGCGGCGCTCCGCCGCCCGTGACAGCTCCCGAAAGGCGAGCGCCAGGAGCGCGTCGCCGGCCAGGATCGCAACGGCTTCACCGAACTTCCGATGCGTCGTCGGCCGGCCCCGCCGGAAATCGTCGTCGTCCATCGCCGGCAGATCGTCGTGAATCAGCGAATAGGCGTGGATGCACTCGACGGCCGCGGCCGCGGGCAGCGCGGTCGTCCAACGCCCGCCGACCGCTTCGCACGCGGTCAGGACCAGCAGCGGCCGCAGCCGCTTGCCGGGCGAGAGCGCGCCGTAACGCATCGCCGCGTGCAGGCGGCTGGGAGTCTGGCTCGCCGGCGGCAGAACGCGCTGGAAGTAGCGCTCGAACGCGCGCCGCCGAACCGCCAGGGCACCCGCGCTCGCGCGCATTCCCGAAGGTGCCGCGGCGCGGGACGGGCTCAAAACGGCAGCTCGTCCTTGGTGGTGCGCTCTTCGGCGCGCTCCAGGTCGAGCTCCAGAGGCTCGGTCGTGGGCTGCCCTTCGCTCTCCACCAGACGCTCGATCCGCTTCTCCGCTTCGTCCAGCGTCAGCGTTAGCGTCCGCGAGAGGCGCATGCCCTCTTCGTAGCGCGCCATCGAGTCCTCGAGCGACAGACTCCCGGCTTCGAGCTCGGACACGATGGTCTCGAGCCGGGCGAGCGCCTGCTCGAAGCTCGGCGCTTCGGCGCCCGCGTCGTTCGGGGTCCGAGGTGTGGGCTTAGGCGTCATCGTCGTCTCCCGGGCGCACCGCTTCGACGCGGGCGTCCACCTCCCCGCGCATGAACTCGACCGTGATCCGCTCGCCCAGGGCGAGCTCGGCCGCGACGCGCAGCAGCCTACCGTCGGCGCCGCGAGCAAGGCAATATCCGCGTTCCAGAACCAGGCGCGGGGACAGGGCGCGCAGCCGGTCGGCGCATCCGGCGAGCGTCTGGCGCCGCACGCGAACCAGGTCGGCGACGGCGCGCGCGAGGCGCGCGGCGACGCCGGCGCCGCGCTCGCGGCGACTCGCGAGCTGGCGTGGCCACTCTCTCAGCCCGTAGCGCATCCGAGTCGCCTCCAGTCGCGCGCGCGCGTCGCGCAGGCGCGTCTCGACTCCAGCGCGCATGCGCTCGCCTAGCTCGTCCACGCGCTGGCGCCAGCGATCGATCACGTCGCGCGTCCGGCGGAAACCGTAGCGCTCGATCAGGCGCTGGAGCCGCCGCCTGCGGTCGCGCACGCTGTGCCCCAGCGCGCGCCGCGCGCGACCCGCCAGCACTCCCACGTGCCGGCGCGTCTCGGTGCCGTCGCGCACCGCCAGCTCGGCGGCGTTCGACGGCGTGGCCGCGCGCACGTCCGCGGCCAGGTCCGCGAGCGTCTGGTCGACCTCGTGGCCGACCGCGCAGATGGTCGGAATCCGCGACGCCGCGATCGCCCGCACCACGATCTCCTCGTTGAACGACCACAGATCTTCGAGCGAGCCGCCGCCCCGGCCGACGATCAGCACGTCGACCTCGCCGTAGCGGTTGAAGCGCCGGATGGCCGCCGCGATCTCCCCCGCCGAGCCCTCCCCTTGCACACGCACCGGCGCGACGACGACCCCGATTCCGGGCCACCGGGCGCGCAGGACCTTGATCACGTCTCGCACCGCCGCTCCGACCAGCGACGTGACCACGCCGACGCGCCGCGGATAGAGCGGGAGCGGTTGCTTGCGGTCGGTGTCGAACAACCCTTCGGCCTGGAGTTTTCGCTTGAGTTCTTCGTACGCCAGCAACAACGCCCCGAGCCCGCCGGGTCGCAGGTGTTCGGTCATCAACTGATACTGTCCGCCCGCCTCGTAGATCGTGACCCGGCCATACGCCTCGACTTCGAGGCCGTCCTTGGGCACGAAGCCGAGCCGCAGCGCCGTGGTCCGCCACAGGACGCAAGGCAGCACGGCCTGATGGCGGTCCTTGAGCATGAAGTAGAGGTGGCCGGAGCTCGGGCGACGCAGGTTCGAGATCTCTCCCCGCACCCACACGGGAGCGAAACCGGTCTCGAATTTCTCTTTGATCAGGCGCGTGAGCGTCGTGACCGTGAGGATCGCATCCGGCGCGGTCGAGAGCGCCATCGCCCGCTTACACCCGGACGCCGGCGAGCTGTTGCTCGGCGGCGATCACGGTGTTGGCGATCAGCATCGCCACGGTCATCGGGCCGACGCCGCCCGGCACCGGTGTCAGGGCGCCGGCCACGCGCGAGACGGAAACGGCGTCGACGTCTCCGGTGAGCCGGGTGCCGCTCGAGCTGCGGGTGTCGGGCACCCGGTGCATGCCGACGTCCACGACCGTCGCGCCGGGCTTGACCCACTCGGCGCGGATCGACTCGGGCCGGCCGATCGCCGCCACCAGCACGTCGGCCTGGCGCGCGAGCTCGCGCAGCTGCGGCCCGCTCGCGCTGTGACCGACGGTCACGGTCATGTCCACGCCACGCGAGGCGAGCAGGTTCGCGAGCGGCCGCCCGACGACGTTGCTGCGCCCGAGCACCACGGCATGGCGTCCGGCGAGCGGCACCTGGTAGTAGCGCAGCAGCTCCAGGATCCCACGCGGGGTCGCCGGCACGAAGCCCGGCAGTCCGGCTGCGAGTCGTCCGGCGTTGACGGGGTGGAAGCCGTCCACGTCCTTCTCGGGCGGCACCGCCTCCAGCACCGCTTGCGCCTCGGCCGGCGGGGCGAGCGGAAGCTGCACCAGGATGCCGTGCACCTCACTCGAGCGCGCCAGCGCCCGCACCCGCTCGATGATGGCGCCGGTGTCGCTACCCGCGGCAAGCGCGACACGGCGCGCCTCGATTCCGACCTCCGCGCACGCCTCGCTCTTCCGCCGCAGATAGATCTGGGACGCGGGGTCGTCGCCGACCGAGATCAGCGCCAGCACCGGCGTCGTGCCGGCGGCGCGCAGCTCCCGAACCCGCGTGGCCGCGACTCCGCGCACGGCGGCCGCCGGCTCCTCGCCCGAGAGCGGGCGGGCGGCGCCCCGCGACGGCTGGCCGGTGAACGGCAGCTGCAACCGCTGAATCGAGAGTGCTCTGCCGTTGGTCGGGTCGAGGCGCAGCATGACTGCGTTCATACGCAGGTCGCCGGTCGCGGGCGTGAAGCGCTCGGGCAGCAGCGTCAAGAAGCGCTTGAGCGCCGCATGACGGTCCATGCCGATCACCGAATCGAAACCGCCGGTCATGCCCGCGTCGCACAGGAATGCGGTGCCCTGCGGCAGGATCGTGTCGTCCGCGGTCTGCACGTGCGTGTGGGTGCCGAGCACGGCGCTGACGCGCCCGTCCAGATACCAGCCGAGCGCGACCTTCTCGGCCGTCGTCTCCGCATGGATGTCGACCAGCACCACCTGGCACTTGCCCTTCAGCGCTTCGAGTGCCCGGTCGGCGGTCCGGAACGGGCAGTCGGCCTCCTTCATGAACACCCGCCCGAGCAGGTTCACGACCCCGACCTTGGTGCCGTCGGTCGCTTGGAACACGGCCCAGCCCTGCCCCGGAGTTCCGGGCGGCAGGTTGGCCGGGCGCACCAGACGCGTCTCTTCGGACAGGTAGCCGATGCTCTCCTTGCGGTCCCAGAGATGGTTACCACCGGTCAGGACGTCGATCCCGGCGCCATAGAGCGCGCCGGCCGAGTCACGCGTGAGCCCGAAGCCGCCGGCCGCGTTCTCGCCGTTGCAGATGACCAGCGAGAGGTCGTAGCGCTTGCGGAGATCCGGCAGCAGCGCCTGGACGACGTCGCGTCCCGGCGCGCCGACCACGTCGGCGATGAACAGCAGGTTCAGGCGCAGGCTCCTTTCCGTAGGACGTGGCTCACCAGGTTCCGTGCGCCCACAGCAATACCGCGAACGCGACCAGGCTCACCACGCTGCGAACCGCGTGCAGCCTGGCCCAGCGCTCGAGCAACGTCCGGGCTCGTTCCGAGTCGCGGTCGAGCGCCGGATCGAGCAGGGCGTCGTTCGTCGGCCGCAGCACCAGGAGCGTGAAGGGAACCACCGCGCCGAGCACGACCCCTCCCACCGCCCAGGGAGCTCTGCCGCTGAGCCGCCAAGCCATGAGCGACAGCAATAAACCGAGCACCGCGAGCGACGCTTGCATCACGGCCGCGCGCTTGTAGCTCGGCACGAACTCGGTGGCCGCGAGCCCGGTGCCACAAACCATCCGGGCCGGGTGCTCGACGAGGCTGATGTAGACGGCCGCACCGGCGAACAGGCCGCAGCACAGCGTCGCCATCAGCTCGACCATCCCCTGCATCCCTGGATCCCTCCCGCCCGGTTTCGGGCGAGTGTCTATTTCGCGTAGTCGACGGCACGCGTCTCACGAATCACCGTGACGCGGATCTGTCCGGGGTACTCCAGCTCCTTCTCGATCCGGCGGGCGATCTCGCCGGCCAGCCCGGTGGCGCGCGCATCGTCGACTCGCGCATGCTCGACCAGGATGCGGATCTCTCGGCCGGCCTGGATCGCATACGACTTCTCCACGCCCGGGAACGCGCTCGCGATCTTCTCCAGCGCCTCGAGGCGTTTGATGTAGATCTCGAGGCTCTCGCGCCGAGCTCCCGGCCGCGCGCCCGAGATCGCGTCGGCGGCCGAGACCAGCACCGGCCACAACGAGCCGCCGGAATAGTCGTCGTGGTGGTAGCCGATCGCTTCCAGTACCGGTTGCGCCTCGCCGTAACGGGCCGCCACTTCCATGCCGAGCGCCGGATGCGTGCCTTCGTGATCGTGGTCGATCGCCTTGCCGATGTCGTGCAGCAGTCCCCCACGCTTGGCGAGCTTCTGGTCCATGCCGATTTCGGCCGCCATCATCCCGGACAAGTGCGCAACTTCGATCGAATGGCGGAGGATATTCTGCCCGTACGACGTGCGGTAGTGCAGGCGGCCGAGCAGATGCTGCAGCTCGGCGTGGATACCGTGCACCCCGACCTCGAGGCACGACAACTCCCCGAGCTCGCGGATCTTCCCCTCCACTTCGGTGCGGACCTTCTGCACGACTTCTTCGATGCGCGCCGGATGGATGCGCCCGTCGGCCACCAGGCGCTCCAAGGCCAGCCGAGCGATCTCGCGGCGCACCGGGTCGAAGCCCGAGAGAATCACGGCCTCGGGGGTGTCGTCGATGATCACGTCCACGCCGGTGACGGTCTCGAACGACCGGATGTTGCGCCCCTCGCGACCGATGATCCGGCCCTTCATGTCGTCGCTCGGCAGGTGCACGACCGACACCGACGACTCGGACACCTGATCACCTGCATAGCGCTGGATGGCGAGCGTGACGATGCGGCGCGCCTCGCGCTCCGCGTTGCGTTGCGCCGTCTCGCGCACGTCTGCGACCAACCGGGACGCTTCGGCGCGGGCTTCGCTGTCGATCGTGCTGATGAGCTGCGCCTTGGCCTGGTCGGCGTTCATGCCGGCGATCCGTTCGAGGCGCGTGGTCTGCTCGCTGATCAACGTATCGAGCTGGCCGTTGCGCAGCGTCACGGATTCCTCACGCTTGGCGAGCTCCTGATCCACCCGGCGCAGCTCGCGCTCCTTCTTCTCGATCAGCTCGACGCGCCGATTGAACGCCCCTTCGCGCTCCTGGAACGCGCGCTCGGCCGCGTGCTGCGTGTTGCGGGATTCCTGGCTCTCGCGCTCGACCTGCTGGCGCAGGCGCAGCGCCTCCTCCTTGCCCTCCACGACCGCGCCACGCTTCGCCGCCTCGGCTTCGCGCCCCGCCGCTTCGAGCAGCCGCTGCGCCTGCTGTTCGGCGCTGTGCAGCCGTGTGGTGCCGAGGCGGGCGCGCATCCAGTAGCCGATCCCAAACGACACGGCGGCACCGAGCACGATGCCGCCGATCCAGGTGGTCGTATCCATAGGTCCCCCGAGCCCCGGCGGCGCCGGCCCCGCGTTGCGGAGCCGGCCACTCGCCGAAGCCATCGGCAGGGAACAAATCCCCGCCACAATGCCGTGTGCACGGGAGTTCTTGAGACCTGGAGATCCAGGTGGGCGCACCTTCGACCGGGTCGGTCCCCCTCGGCCCTCGCGGGCTCCGGTACGACGTCGCCGGCCACCGGCACACCCTAGAACGTAGTTACTGGTTCAAGAACTTTCGTTGCATCACGAGCCGGGCAGGGAAATCGCTTCGAATCGCGGACATCCTCCTTCAGTTACCGAGCACTGCTGTCCTGGAACAGATCGTCGAGGACGGCGTTGAGCCGCGCGGCCCGTTGGCCCAGCTGCTCCTGCTGCTGGTCGCGCTGCGCGCGCTCCTTGAACAACTCATCGGCAATATTGAGGGAGGCGAGGATGGCCACCTTTGACAGTGAAGCCACCGGAAGCTTCTCGGTGATGTCGCGCATCTTGCGGTCAACGTACGCCGCGACTTCCATGATGTAGTCCTGGTTGGCTTCGCCGCGGATCGTGTACGTGTGGCCGAAGATCTGGACTTCCACGACGTTCTTGGCGTCCATCGTGCCCTCGCTTCGCGCCATTTCCCTGCAGTGTTGGTCGAGGTCCCGCTCGCACGTCGCGGCGGAACCGGTGTCTCGTGGCCGATCCGGATTTCACCGGACGAACCGCGAGCTATGAAGACGCGGCGCCCCGATCGGGACGCCGCGATTCAAACTTCCAGTCGTTCCAGCTTCTTCAACAGACCTTCGATGCGCGTCGCGACTTCGCGCCGCTCGCCCTGCCATTCCCGTTGCTCGCGCCGCAGGGTTTGGAGCTCCGACAACAGCGCGGTCGCGTTCTGGCCCTGGAGCTGGCGCTCGCTGTCCTGGAGCCGCCGCAGCGCCTCGTCGCGTTCGCGCTCGATCGCCCGCCGGTCTTCGCGGAGCTGCTGAACCATGGCCGCGGCCTTCTCGACGCGCTCGGCGAGAAGATCGAGGTCCGGGTGCACGATGGTGGTTTCGCTCATCGCTCTCTCAGTCGGCCGCCGCACTGATTCGCGACCGCCTCGGTCATACGGTCTTGAACGACCTGGACCTCCGACTCCGCCAGCGTACGCTCAGCATGCTGAAACTGCAGAGCGTACGCCAGGCTCTTCATGCCGGGCGGTGTGCCGGGGCCAGCGTAGACGTCGAACAACTCGATCGCGAGCAGCAGCTCACCGGCAGCCTGGCGCAGCGTCGCTTCGAGCTCCCGGTGCGTCACGCGCTCGGGTACGAAGTACGCGAGATCGCGGCGCACCGGTGGAAAACGACCCGGAAGCGCGGCGCGTGATCCGGCCACCGTGCCGCGGATCAAGGGATCCAGGAGCGCGACGAACGCATGCACCGGGACCTCGATATCCCACCCGCGGAGCAGTTGCTGGCCCAGCGTTCCCGCCCATCCAATGCGCGAAGCCATGGCTGCAACTTCCGCACTGGCACCGGGTTTCCAACCGCCCGAAGCATAGGACCGCCATTCAGGGCTGTCAACGCGCATCTCTTCGAGCCACGCCTCCCACAGCCCCTTGGCGTCGAAGAAATCGAGCGGCCCTTGAGCGGCGTCGTGGCCGTGCGCCAAGCGCGGCCCGGTCACGATCGCGGCGAGGAACAACGTCTCCTCGGGTAAACGCGTCGAGCCGTCCGTCGTAGCCGCACCGCGGAATCCGGTGCCGACCTCGAATAGGCGCACCGCCGCGAGTCCTTGTCGGAGATTGTGCGTGCACGCGCGCAGCAATCCCGCGATTGGATTCGGTCGCAGCACCTCGCCTTCCCGGCTCATCGGGTTCGCGAGCCGGACCAACCGCGGGTCACTCTCGCCGAGCAGCGTCGCCACGGCGATGGCTTCACGCTCGGAGATCAGGCTCGAGGTCCACGCCTCGGTGAGACCGCGCGCGAGCATCGCGCGGCGCGCCTGCTCGACTACCCGTTCGCGCGCGCCGCGCTCGGGCACGAGGCCGCGCGAATCCGGCGCCGCTTCGGGAATCCGGTCGTAGCCGTAGGCGCGCGCCACTTCTTCGACCAGGTCGTCTTCGAGTGCGACGTCGAAGCGGTTGCTCGGCACCGACACCTCGAGCACCTCGCGGTCGCGGGTGCGGCGGGACACGAAGCCGAGCGAATCGAGATGCCGCTCGATCGTCTCGATCTCGATCGGCACCCCCACCAGTCGCGCGACGCGCGACGCGCGCAAGAGCAGCGGCTCGCTTGCGGCCGCCGCGCCGGCGCGCCGGCTCTCCCGCTGGATGCCGGCCGCGCCGGGACGCGAGTCTGGGCAGAGCTGCGCCATCAGCTCGAGGAAGCGCAGCACCGCCTGCTCGCAGCGCCCGAGGTCCACGCCCCGCTCGAAGCGCTTCGAGGCTTCGGAGGCGAGGCCGAGCGATTTCGCGCCGCGACGGATGACGCGCGGCTCGAACCACGCGCATTCGAGCAGCAGTGAGGTGGTGCCTTCGCTGACCTCGGTCTCGGCGCCGCCCATGACGCCCGCGATTGCGACCGCACGGTCGCGGTCGCAGATCATCAGCACCTCGGGATCGAGCGCGCGGGCCTTGCCGTCGAGCGTCGTGATGCGCTCGTTCGGTCGCGCCCGGCGCACCCGGATCTCGGGGCCGTGCAAGGTCGCGAGATCGAAGGCATGGAGCGGTTGGCCGAGCTCGAACAACACCAGGTTGGTCGCGTCCACGACGTTGTTGATCGCGCGCTGGCCGACCGCCTCCAGCCGTTGCACGAGCCACGGAGGCGAAGGCGCGACCGCCACGCCTTCGATGACCTGCGCGAGATAGAACGGGCAACCCTCGGGATCTTCCAAAACGACCGGAACGCGGGAACGGCCCGGGCTCCACTTGGCTTCGAGTCGGCGCGCCGCGACCTGGGTCCAGCTCCCCGCGAACGCCGCCTTCACTTCCGCGGCCAGCCCGAGCACGCTCAGGCAGTCGCCGCGGTTGAACGGAATCTCGACTTCGAGCACCGCGTCCGGCGGACCGAGCGCGTCCTGGAGCGGACGGCCCAGCGTCAGGTCGGCGCCCTCGCCGAGCAGCCGCTTCAGATCGACGATGCCTTCGTCGTCTCCGGAGAGCTCGAGCTCGCGGGCCGAGCACAGCATGCCCTGACTCTCTTCACCGCGGATCTTGCTCTTGCGGATCTCGACGCCGCCGGGGAGCTTCGCCCCGACGGTCGCGAGCGGAGCGATCATGCCGGCATGGACGTTCGGCGCCCCGCACACGACGCGCAGCTCGCCGGCTCCCGAATCCACCCGGCACACCGAGAGCTTGTCGGCGTTCGGGTGCTGCTGCACCTCGAGGATGCGCGCCACGACCACGCCGGGGTACGAATGCCCGTGCATCTCGATCGATTCGACGTAGAGCCCGCGCATGGTCAGGGCGTTGGCAATCGGCTCGGGGCCGGTGGTGACGTCGACCCACTCGCGGAGCCACGACATCGGCAGCTTCATGGCTCGAACTGGCTCAGGAAGCGGAGGTCGTTTTCGAGGAACAGGCGCAGGTCGGGAACTCCGTGACGCAGCATCGCGATGCGCTCGAGCCCCATGCCGAACGCGAAGCCCGTCACTTGCTCGGGATCGTAGCCGACCGCCCGGAACACGTTCGGATGCACCATGCCCGACCCGAGCACCTCGAGCCACCCCGATCCCTTGCACACGCCGCACCGCCGCTCGCCCTCGGGAGTTTGCTGCTGGCCGCTGCCTCCGCACAGCACGCACGAGACGTCGAGCTGAGCGCCGGGCTCGACGAACGGGAAGTACACGGGCACGAAGCGCGTGCGGACGTCGGGTCCGTAGATCGCGCGCGCGAACGTCGCGAGCGTGCCCTTGAGGTCCGCCATGCTGACGTCGCGATCCACGAACAGACCGTCCATTTGATGGAACTGGTCCATGTGCGTCGCGTCCACCTGCTCGGCGCGGTAGACGCGGCCCGGGAACACGAGACGCAGCGGCGGCTGGCGCTCTTCCATCGCGCGCACCCAGCCCGGCGACGTGTGCGTCCGCAGCAGCACGTCGCGATCGACGAAGTAGGTGTCGTGCGCGTCGCGCGCGGGATGATCGGGCTGGAAGTTGAGCTTGCCGAAGTTGTAGGCGTCGAGCTCGACCTCGGGGCTGGTGTAGACCGAGTAGCCGAGCCCGTGGAACACCTCGAGCAACTCGTCCTGGATCTTCGCCAGGACGTGGCGGCGCCCGACCCACGGCCGGCGTCCCGGCTCGGTAACGTCGAGCCCGGCGGCGCTCGACGCCTCCACTTCGTGCTCGATCGCCGACGCCCTGGCCGCTTCGATTTCGCCGAGCCAGCGCTTGACGAGGTTCAGCCCGCGCCCGCGCGTCCGGCGCTCCTCGACGGTGAGCGCCGGCAGCTCGGCCAGCGCCTGAGTCACCACCCCGCGCTCACGCCCGAGCAGTGCGACGTGGCGCTCGCTCAACGCGCTCCGATCCTCGGCTCCGGCCAGCGCTTCGGCGCCACGGCGGTAGAGGGCAGCCAACGCGGGATCGAGTCGCTCCAGCTCCGCCAGGTGCCCGGCATGCTCCGGCACCAGCGGCGAAGGATCGGCGCCGCGCCACTCGGGGTTCAACGTGGCGAGCAAGTCGCCGGGCATCCTCAAACCACCGCGGCCTTGGCCACCTCGGCCAGCTTGGCGAATGCAGCGGCGTCACGCACGGCCATGTCGGCCAGCAGCTTGCGATTCACCTCGACGTTCGCGCGCTTGAGCCCGGAGATCAGCGTGCTGTAGGAGAGCCCGTTGATTCGGGCCGCGGCGTTGATGCGGGTGATCCATAGGCGGCGGAAGTCGCGTTTGCGCAGGCGCCGGTGCTCGTAGGCGAACTGCCCCGCGCGTTGCACGGTCTGGAGCGCGGTCTTGAAGAGCTTGCGGCGGCCACTGTAGTTGCCCTTGGCGGCCTTGAGGACTTTGCGCCGGCGGGCGCGTCCAGGGACGACGGTTTTTGCGCGAGGCATCGTGTTCTCCATGCCCGGACATCGCTCCCACCTCGGGCGGGGCGCCGGGATTTCGGGGTTCGGGCTCCGGCTAGCGCTTGCCGAGCATGCGCTGCACGCGCGGTGCGTCCACGTCGGCCACCAGAGCGGTGCCGAGCAGGCGGCGCTTGCGGCTGCGGGACTTTCCGATCATGCCGTGCCGCTTGCCCGAGAGGGCGCGCTTGACGCGGCCACTACCCGTGAGCTTGAAACGCTTGGCGGCGGAGCGATTGGTTTTCATCTTGGGCATGGTGCCTTCCTCTCTCGAGCGCGACGACGTCCATCCCGGTGCGGGACGAACGACCGCGCTCCAACCACCGGCTATGCGCCGTCGGTCGCGCTGTCTCGGGTCTCGACTTTGACGCCGCCTTTCGGCGGCTTGGGCATCATCACCATCGTCAGCGTGCGTCCCTCGGACCGCGCCGGCGACTCCACCGTCGCCAGATCCGCGAGCTCGGCGATGATCTTCTGGATCAACCGATGCCCGATCTCCTGATGGGCGATCTCGCGCCCTCGGAACGTCACCGTGAACTTCACCTTGTCGCGTTCGCCGAGGAACTCACGGGCATGGTCCATCTTGAACCCGTAGTCGTGGCCCTCGATCTTGGGACGCATCTTGATCTCTTTGAGGTGCGTGACGTGCTGCTTCTTCTTCGCCTTGCGCGCACGCCGGTTCTGTTCGTACTTGAACTTCCCGTAGTCCATGATCCGGCAGACGGGCGGCCGCGCGGTCGGTGACACCTCGACCAGGTCCAACCCCTTCGATTGAGCCATCAGCAGCGCGTCGCGGACTGCGATCACGCCGACCTGGGAACCGTCGTCGCCGATGACGCGGACCTGGGGTACTCGGATTCTTTCGTTGATGCGAGCTTCGGGTTGCTTGGGCGCCGAAATGGCGGTCACCTCCGGATAAAGGTTCGGTTGCAAAGCGCCGCCGGCGTCGGGTGCGTTCGCCGAACGGCCACGCACAAGAACGCCGGGCGGGCTCTCTTCTGCAGAGACCCCGCCCGGCGTGCCGGCTTGGGACGCGCCCAGCCCGATTCGGCGGTGGCACGTGGCCAAAAACCCTTGAGCGTGGCTCCTCGGAGCCCGCGGGGGTGAGAAGCGCGGGGCTTCTGCTTGAATGCCGGCTGCATAGTAGAGATTCGCCGATGGCGGCGCAAGGGGCGGGAGGCGTACGATTCGGCGGCTTCTTCAGGACCGGGCAGGCACGGTTTTCTGGAGGTTGAACATGAAACTGCCGCGTGGTGTGAACGTCGTTTCGCTGTTGCTCCTCGCTGTCCCCTCTCTGGTCTTCGCGGCCGAAACGCACCGCGTCTTCCTGGGCAGCGGCTTCACGGGGACGTCACAGTACGGGTTCCGCGGTGGCTGGGGCCTGAGCGCCGGGGCCGAGCTCCCGATCGCTCGGAGTGCCAGCTTCCTCGTCCGGGCCGACCATCACGTGGTCCCGGACGCGGGCGGCGGATCGGTCGATTACCCCGGCCCGGTCTTCTTCCCCCTGGAAACAAGCGAGACGGCGGAGCTCGGCCGGGCTGCCGACGTCGAGACCGCCTCGCTCACGAGCGCCATGGTCGGTCTCCGCCTCCATCCGGCCTCGGGCCGTTTTCGCAGCTACGCCGACGTGCTGGTCGGGGTCGGGCATCTGCGCGACGGACGTTACGTTCCTTCGCGCGAGGGAAATGGCGGCGGGACGCTGGAGACCCGCGACGACACGAACCTGGCGATGAGCGTGGGCGGCGGCCTGCGCTGGGTTCCCGGTGGTGCCGGGAGCCTGTTCCTGGATGCGCACTACGATTTCTATTTCGTTCCGGGGTTCGATACGCCCGTGATCCCCGTGCGGCTCGGGATCAGCCACCCGTAGCGGAACCCAACGTTCGAGGGCGCGGCGGCGTCGCTCGCCGTGCTAGCG
>DASQFU010000128.1:0-2260 GCA_035632955.1 Candidatus Limnocylindria bacterium | reverse complement strand
CGTGCTCGGCCCCGTTGACCGTTCCAGGCGGAAATCCGACGACCGCGGTGCCCGGATGCAAGCCGAGGTTGCCGTTGATCACCGTAGGGCCCGCATTCGTGATCGTGCTGCCAGCCAGGACCGCGAAGCTGTCGGCGGTTCCGAGGAGAACGGGCGGCGGCCCCGCCTGGGCGGTGCTTGCGAGCACCGGCGCCAAGGGAGGCGCGAGGAGCGTCCGCGGCCCGTCTGGCCCGGGCGCAGCCGCATACGCCGCGGCGGGTGTGCTGCTCGACGCCGGCAAGCGGAGGGACGTCGCGGCATCGGAGAGCATCAGCGGAAGCACGGCGAGCACGAGCCCGGCGAACCAGCGCATCCGGAAGACGATGTTCGGGGTGTAGGGCATGTGGGTCGCGACCTCCATGTCGCTCGGCGCTTGACGGCTCGATCCTGCGTGCCGGCGACTGGGCCGCCTCCCGTGGGAGGCCCCTGGCTTTGCGTCCCCACCTCACGACGGGTTTGCCTACTGCGAAACAGCTCTCAAACCCCGCTATCGGTCAACCGACACCGCGCCTCCACGTCACCTAGACACCTATACGACGTTGACGCCCAGACCGCTCGGACGTCTTGTCGAGGCCACCACTTCTGCCGCCCACGCGGAATTGTCTTCGGTGCACAATTGCGTTGCTCGTGCCAATCGGCCCGTCAGCGAACTCCGGCGAGCTGGCTGACGTCGCCGACCCAGCGCTTCTACCGACCTTCATGTTCGTGGTCGGCCGCCTCCCAGACGGCCGCCTCGTTGCGGTAGCCGAGAGACATGTCGGGCAACGGACCGTGTTCGACGCGAGAGTTCGCGCGACTCGTTGACCATGCCGCTCGCGCGCGGGCGAAGCTGGTGCTAGTGGGCGATCATCGACAGCTGTCGGCGATTCAGGCGGGCGGGGCGTTCCGGGCCTCACCACGCGGCTGCCGGTGATCGAGTTGCACGAGAACCGCCGGCAGAGCGAGCGCTGGGAGCGTGATGCGCTGGCGCTGCTGCGGGACGGGCGGGGAGCAGCGGCGCTTGAGCGGTATCAGGACCGCGGCCGCGTCGTGGCCGGCGAGGATGCTGACGCCGTTCGCCAACAGCTCGTGACTGACTGGTGGGCGGCGCGCGACGCCGACCGGTCGGTGATGATCGCCTTCCGGCGCGTCGACGTCCGCGACCTCAACGGCCGCGCCCGCATGCTCATGCGAGCCTCGGGCGCGCTCGGCCGGGCCGAGCTCCAGCTCGCGGCAGGCGGCTTTGCCGCTGGTGACCGTGTGGTCCTGCGCCGCAACGACCGCGCGCTCGGCGTCTCCAATGGTGATCGCGGCACCATCGCCGGAGTCGACCCGACCGGTCGCACGATCGACGTCCAGCTCTCAGGACGGCGCGTCCGGCTCGATGCGGGGTACCTGGACTCCGCAACGCGGCACGGACCGTCGCTCCAGCACGCCTACGCGATCACCGGCCACGTCGCGCAAGGCCTGACCTTCCGGCAGACCTTCGTGCTCGCCACCGACCACATCTCGCGCGAATGGGCCTACAGCGCACTCAGCCGCGGCCGTGAGAGCAACCGCCTCTACACCGTCGCCGCCCGCAGCGAAGAACGCGACGAGTATGCGCCCTCCGACGCGCGCCGGCCCGCGGCACGCGAGCAGCTCGCCGCGGCGCTCGAGCGCTCCGACGCGCACACGCTCGCCACCGACATCGGCCGCGAGCAGCGCCTCGTCGCCGAGCTGCAGCACGTGGTCGCCGAGCACGAAAGCGCCGTGCGCGCGCATGACACCGCGGTGAGCGTGCGCGCTGACCTTGAGCGCGACCCGCCGCACCCGCTCCGGCGGCGCGCTCGCCGGCGCCATGGTCGGGAGCTCGCGCGAGCGCGCGACGACGAAGCCCGTACTCTGCGACGGGTCGAGGCGTGGAGCTCCAAGGAGACAACCGTCCGCGCGCAGCTCGAGCAGGAGCGGCGCGCGCGTGTGGCCGACAAGGCGCGGGACCCCACCGTCGAGCTCGAGCGCGTCAGGAGCGAAACGCGGGCGCAGCGGCTGGCACGGCTCGGCCTCGAGCGACCCGAGCGGATCCTCGAGCGCGCAGTCGACGGCGGTCGCGGGCTCGGCCGGTGAACTCATGGCGGTCAGCCATCACAACGGTGCGGGCGCTGACGTTCCCGCCGCGTTGCCGGTGCTCTCCGAGCCACTGCTCACGGCCGACGAGGCTGCCGAGCTGCTGCGCGTCCGACGCTCGACCGTCTACGAGCTC
>DASQFU010000127.1:0-5641 GCA_035632955.1 Candidatus Limnocylindria bacterium | reverse complement strand
ATGATCACGCCGTAGAGGAACCACTGTCCGAGCTGTGCTCCCATCGTCCATGGCCCGTTCGGCATCACGGTCACGACCATGACCGGCCCCTTCTTCAGCTTCTCGATGAACGCAGGTGTGCTCATGTCCTTCATGTCTGCGGCACGCGGAAGCATGAAGTCCCCCATCGGAAGGTTGAACTTCCGGAGCGCTTCCTGGATCTCGTCCTGTGCGGGAAGAGCGCGGTAGTCGTTCTTGTGATAGCCGAGCACCATGTGGATGATCGAGCTCGTCACGAACACGATCACCCCCGACAGCACGATCGGTAGCCACAGCGACATCACGGGTACCACCATTGCGACCTCCTCGTGATTCGTGGACCTGTGCCTGCCTTCCGGTTGCGCGGTGACGTTCCCACAGGCGCCGATCCAGTTCCACGTTTGCGAAATGCGGCCGGAAAAGACCGAGGGCGCGTTCCCTGGGGACCGCGCCCTCGCTTGCACTCAGCCGATCGGGACGTGACGGGCGCCAAGTCGCGCCGCCATCCTCGCGGTCAGTTCTTCATCGACGACTTGCCGTTCTCTTCGTCGTTCAGCCACGCCTGGTACGCCTTGAAGTCGAACGGCCGGCCGAGGAACTTCTCGACCAGTTGCGCCGCGGGGGCCGAGCCACCCGGGGCGAGCACCGCCATCCGGTAACGCTTGGCGACGTCCGGCGACATCATGTTCGCCTTGTCGAACTGGCTGAACATGTCCTTCGCGATCACCAGCGACCACATGTACGTGTAGTACACGGCCGAATAGCCATCCAGATGTCCGAAGGAGCACTGGAAGTGGGTTTCGTCCACGAACGGGAACGGCTGATAGCGCATCACCAGCGCTTTCATGATCGAGTCCGAGTCCACCTGCGCCGGCGGACGGTTGTAGATCGAGAGCGAAAGGTCGGCGTACACCATCTGGCGCCGCACCTGCAGGCCCTTGCCGAAGTCCTCGGCGCGCTTCATCTGACGCACCAGCGTCGCCGGGATCGGCTCGTTCGTCTCGTGGTGGCGGGCGAAGCTCGCGAGCGTCGCCGGGTCCCACGCCCACTCCTCCAGCATCTGGGAAGGCGCTTCCACGAAATCGTGCTCGGTGCGGATGCCGCTGACGCCGATCCAGCGGTGGCGCCCCGCGAACAACGTGTGCAGCAAGTGGCCGAACTCGTGGTAGAAGGTCTCGACGTCTCCGTGCTCCATGAGCCCCGGATCGCCTTCCTTGCCGCCCGGGAAGTTGCAGATCAGAGCCGCCTCGGGGATCTGGCGGCCCGTCACTCCGGTCCGGACGTCGAATTGCGCGGCATGGTTGTACTTGTCGTCGCGCGGATGCATGTCGAGATAGAAGCGTCCCGCCAGCTTGCCGTCCTCGAACATCTCCCAGCACTCGACCGAGGAATGCCACACCGGCGCATCGGGGACCCGCTTGAAGGTCACGCCGAACAGTTTGCTGGTGACGTCCAGCACGCCCTGCTTCACGCGGGCGTAGGGAAAGAAGGGGCGGACCGATTGCGAATCGAAGTCGTAGTCGGTGCGCCGCACGTTCTCCGACCAGTAGCCGAATTCCCAGAAATCGACCGTCTTAGCGCCGGGCTCGTCCTTCTGTTTACGCTTCAGCAGGACCGTGTAGTCGTCCTTGGCTTTGTCGCCCGACGCGACGACGATCTTGTCGATGAAGTCGCGGACATTCTTCGCGCTCGCGACCATCTTGTTGGCGGTGATGTAATCCGCCCAGCTCGAGAAGCCGAGCAGGTTCGCGAGCTCGTGCCGCTTGCCCACCATGCGATCGAGAACCTCGAGGTTCTGCGGATGGGCGCGGTTGTTGTATTCCAGGTACAGGCGCTTCCGCAGGTCTTCGTTCTTCCCGTACGCCATCACCGGCTGATAATCGGGGTAGTTGGTCGTGATCGTGATCTTGCCGTCCGGTCCGGGCTTGTGGCTCTCGATGAAATCGGCGGGCAGCCCGTCGAGCTCCGCGACGCTCGCGGCGGTGACGGAGCGGACGTCGCTGCGAATGTTGCGATCCCACTCCTGGCCAATCTTGACCAGCTCGTCGCGCAGCTTCTTGATCTTCTTGCGGGTCGCTTCGTCCTTGTCGACGCCGGCCAGCCGGAAGTCGCGCAGCTCGCGCTGGACGTAGAAGCGCGTCTCTTCGTCGGCGCTCCCGAGATCGACGGCGGCGAGCGCGTCATAGACTCCGCGGTCGAGCGACAGCTCGGTCGCGTAGGCGGAGACCTTCTGGCTCACTTCTTCGGCCATGGTCCGGAGCCCTGAGTCGGGATGGACGTTCTCGATCAGAGACGCCTGGGAGCCGGCCATGTCGAGGTGCAGGCTGGCTTCGTCATAAGGCACCAGCGTGTTCTCGATCGTGCGCTTGCCCTTGACGGCGAGCATCTTCGTCACCGCCTGCTTGGCCTGCGTGATCCGGCCTTCGTTGACCTTGCGGAACGTGGCGGCGTTCGGGTGGCCGGTCCAAAACGGCGCGTCGTCCGGCTGCGCGGCAGGCGCGGGGGGCGGCATCCCGCCCAAGATCGCGGTCGCTAGTACGAGCATCAGCAGGCGTCCTCGCAACGAGTTCACAACGTCCTCCGTGGAAGTTCGGGCATCAAGTGCGGCGCTTCTCGAGCGGCAGCCGGGAGCGGCCCGACGGTCGGGCCGACCGATACCGAAGGCGGCGATCAACGTTAACGGACCCGGCCAACCGGCTCAACCGCCTTGCCGGTGAGATTCACGCGCTCCGCCATGGGTTCTGCCGCGTCCGTCGTTTTGCGTCGCGGAACACCCTCGCGGCGCGCCCGTCAGCCCTTTCGCGGCGGCTGGCTCGGACGCATCTCCACGCGGCTGAACAGCGCGTGCTTGGGCGACCGCAACAGGTCGAGCACCACCCGGGCAACGTCGTCCGGTTTCAAGGCCCAGTCGCTCTTCGGAAGCGACCCGCTCGGGCGCCGAGAAAAATCGCTCCCGAACTCGGTCGCGACGCTGCCCGGCATCAAGTAAGAGACGCGAATGCCGTCGTAGCGCACTTCCATCATCAGCGCCTCGCTGAAGCCGTTGAGGCCGAACTTGCTCGCGTTGTACGCGGCGCCGTTCGCGAACGGATTCTTTCCCGCCAGCGACGAGATGTTCATGATGTAGCCGCCGCCGTGCGCCCGCATCTGCGGAATCGCCGCACGGCAGCAATAAAACACGCCGTTGAGATTGGTCTCGATCACCGCGCGCCAGTCTTCGGGCTTGGTCTCGGCCACCGGGGCGAAGATGCCGATCCCGGCGTTGTTGATCAGCACGTCGGTTCCTCCCGCTGCGCGCTGGACCTCGCCGAACAGCCGCGCCACCTGATCGTCGTGGCGGACGTCGCACGCGAGACCGACGGTGTTCGAACCGATCTCTCGCGCGGCCTGCGCCGCCGACTCGAGGGTCCGCGCCGTCAGGAAGACCTTGGCTCCCTCGCGCGCGAGCGCCTCGACGATGCCGCGCCCGATGCCGCGATTTCCGCCCGTGACGACTGCGACCTGTCCGTCCAGAAAGCCCATGCGCTCCTCCTGCGTTGCGTTGCCATCAGGGATTCGCTAGCGTGCGACCGCGCGTCCGGCGGCTTCCAGCGACCTCGTGCGGTCCGTTCTGCGCGCTCCCACCATGCCCGGCCTCGAGCTCGTTTCCGTTTCCAAGACCTACGGGGGCGCTCATCGCGCCGTCGATCGCGTCAGCCTGGCGGTCGAGCCCGGCGAGTTCCTGGTGCTGGTCGGCCCCTCGGGCTGCGGCAAGTCGAGCTTGCTGCGCATGATCGCGGGGCTCGAAGAGATCAGCGAAGGCGAGATCCGGATCGACGGGCGCGTCGTGAACCCGCTGCCGCCCAAGGACCGGGACATCGCCATGGTGTTCCAGAACTACGCGCTCTACCCGCACATGACGGTGTTCGAGAACATGGCATTCGGGCTCGAGCTCCGCAAGCAGCCGAAGCCCGAGATCGAGCGGCGGGTTCGCGAAACCGCGACCATGCTGGGCCTCGAAGCGATGCTGGCGCGCCGGCCGCGCGAGCTGTCGGGCGGGGAGCGCCAGCGCGTCGCATTGGGGCGCGCGATGGTGCGCGACCCCCGCGTGTTCCTGTTCGACGAGCCGCTCTCCAACCTGGACGCCAAGCTGCGCGTCCAGATGCGCGGCGAGATCCACCGCATGCACCGGCGCCTGAGCGCGACGATGGTGTACGTGACCCACGATCAGGTGGAAGCGCTGACCCTGGGCGAGCGGATCGCGGTGCTGCGCGGCGGCCAGCTGCAGCAGGTGGCGGACCCCGACACGCTCTATCACCGTCCCGCGAATCAGTTCGTCGCCGGCTTCGTCGGCAGTCCGCCGATGAACTTTCTCGGCGCCCAGGTGACGAACGGCGGCCAGGTGACGCTGGCTGGAGACGTCGCGTTCACGCCCAGTCCCGCTCCCGCGTGGCTCGCCGGCTGGGCGGGTCGCCCCGTGACGTTGGGCGTGAGGCCCGAAGACCTGTCGCTGCGCGAGAGCGGACCGGGCGCGTCGCTGGCGGCCACGCTCGAGGTGCGCGAGCCGCTCGGCAACGAGGTGTTGCTCTACTGGTCGGCCGCCGCCGGGCCTCTGATCTCGCGGCTCACCGGCGAGCCGGGGCCGCAACCCGGCCAGACCGCCACGCTCCATTTCCGCTACGAGAAGGTGCGCTGGTTCGACCCGGAGAGCGAACGGGCGCTCGACGTTTGAAGTCGGGCTACTCGCCTTCCCAGATGTGGTCGAGGCGCTGCTTGATGCGCGGATGGCGCCGCCACAGGTAGATCCCCATCGTCCCGGCGGCGAGCAGGTTGCCGACCACGACCGTCCAGGGGCGGAGCAGGCCCATGATCTCCACTCCCAGCACGACGTCGAGCACGAAGAATCCGAGCTGCAGGCACAGGAAGATGACCAGCAACACGAAGCCGGTGATCGGGAACTTCTCGAACAGATTCATGGAGTAGGAAAAGCCGAGCCCGACGATCAGGAACGCGACGAAGTGAAACGCGGTATAAGCCGCCACTTCCAGGGCCGCAATCGTGACTTCCTGGGCGACCGCCTGGCCGCCGTGTAGCAGGACGGTGCCGAGGAGCGCCGGCGTGTAGAGAGGTCGGCCGGCGAGGATGTCGAGGATCAGGAACCAGACCGCCACCGCGAGGGCGCCGATCATTCCGGTGAAAAGACCGTCGAGCGCGATGTCGCCGCCGGTCGTACGGCTCACGGTGGGGTCCGAGGCTTCTCCCACGGTCATGACGCCTCCTGCGAAGGGACCGTACGTCGGATCGAGAGTCGTGCCGGCAGGACATTATCACCGGTCCCGCGCCGATCGGAACCCCCGGTGTCGTGCGCGTTTGGTGAGCGGATCACGCTCAGCCCGCTCCCGGCGAGAGCTCGAGGATCACCTGGCAGCGCCCGGCGGGCGCACCGTCGGGACACATGATGCGCAGCAGCGTTCCGGCCGGGATCGTCCGCTCTCGCCGGCCCTCGAGGTGCGCGGCCAGCAGACCGATCAGCGGTTGATGACCAACCAGCAGCACGCATCCCTCGACCGCCTGCCGCTTCGCGAGCGCTGCGAGGATGCCCGCAGGCTCGCTCGCGTGCGCCAGCTCGTCCATGATCTCGATC
>DASQFU010000126.1:0-16577 GCA_035632955.1 Candidatus Limnocylindria bacterium | reverse complement strand
GACGCCCTACCTGCCGTTCGTCGAGGCGTTGCGGCACTGGGTGGATCGCGAAGACATCGAGACGCTGCGCATGCGACTCGGAGCCAGCGCGTCCGTGCTGGCGCGACTCGCGCCCCGGATCGAAGCGCGGCTCGGGTCCCTGCCCGCCAGCGCGGCGCTCGCTCCCCACGAAGAACGCCTGCGGCTGTTCGATTCGGTCGCCCGCCTACTGCAGAGCCTCGCGTCCGAGCGCGGGCTGCTCCTGTTCCTCGACGACCTGCACTGGGCGGACCATGGCACGATCGCCCTGCTGCACTATCTGCTGCGTAATCTGCGTAGCGAGCGTTTGCTCGTGCTCGGGGCCTATCGCGAGGTCGAGCTCGACCGTTCGCATCCACTCGGGGCGGCGCTCGTCGAGTGGAATCGCGAGCGGCTCGCGACCCGCATCCCGCTCGGCCGTCTGGACCGGATGGAGACCCGCCGCATGCTCGGCTCGCTGTTCGGCCAGGAAGACGTGAGCCCGGACTTCGCGGAGGCGATGTTTCGCGAGACGGAAGGCAATCCGTTCTTCACCGAGGAGGTCGTGAAGTCCCTGATCGAGCAAGGACAGATCTACCACGAGGCCGGCGAGTGGCATCGGGGCGAAGCGGAGCTCGCCATTCCGCAAAGCGTCAAGGCCGCGATCGGACGGCGGCTCGAGCGGCTCAGTGCACCGTGCGTGGACGTGCTGCACACCGCGGCGGCGCTCGGCAAAGTGTTCGAGTTCGGCGAGTTGGTCGCGGTCACCGCCGCGGGCGAGGATCGTCTGCTCGATGCGCTCGACGAGGCGAGCGCGGCCCAGCTCGTGCGGCCCGAGCGCGGCGATTCGTTCGCGTTCACCCACGACAAGATCCGCGAGGTATTGCACGAAGAGCTGAATCCGATCCGGCAGCGGCGGCTGCACCAGCGCATCGCCGAGAGCCTCGAGACGCTCTACGCGCGGACTCTCGACGACCACGTGGAGGATCTTGCCTACCACTTCGCCGAGAGCAGCGACCTCGAAAAGGGAATGACCTACTCGCTGGCCGCCGCCGAGGCGGCGGAAAAGGTCTACGCCCACGAAGAGGCGCTGAGCTTCCTCGACCGCGCCCGGGAGTGTGCAGAAGGACTCGAGCGTCGCCCGGCACTCGCCGACGTGCACGAGCGCATCGGGCAGGTGCACTCGCACCGCGGCCAGTTCAACGCCGGGGCCGAGCATTTCCAGCGGGCGCTCGCGCTCACCTCGGAGCCCCGCAAGCGCGCCGCGATCAAAGGAGCGATCGGCGAGTTGCTTGCGCGAGTCGGCGATCAACGCGGGTTGCCGTATCTCGAGGAGGCTCTCGCCGAGCTCGACCCCGAAGCCCAAGTCTACGACGTCGCATTGACCCTCGCGAACATCGGGCGCTATCACCACTACCTCGCACAGCATCGTCGTGCGGAGGAGCATCTCGAGCGGGCCCGCGCCATGGCCGAGTCGATCGGCGACCTGCGGCTCCTGGCCCTGATCTACGGCTATCTGTCCGGCGTCTTCCAGCATCTCGGCCTGTTCGCCGAGAGCAACGCGTGGGCGCGACGCAACATCGAGCTCGGCGAGCGGACCGGCGAACCGCAGGCGGAGGCGCAGGGCTACGAGTTCCTGGCAGAAAACGCGAACAACCTCGGACGCTGGCGCGAGGCAGTCGAGCATGCCCGCCGCGATCAGGAGATCGGGCGTCGGGTCGGCTCACAGGATCGCGTGGCATGGGGCGGGTTCGCGCTCGCTTGGGCCCATCATACGGGCGGCGAACTCGATGCGGCTGTGGCGGTCGCGCAGGAGTCGCTGGCGCTGGCAGAACGGATTGGCGAAGGGCGGCTCGCGATCTGGCTACTCGTTGTCCTTTCCATGGCCGAGACCGACCTCGGACGTCACGCCGAAGGACGAGAGCATGCCGAGCAAGCAGTGTCTCGCGGCGAGGCGATCGGTCAGATGGTCATGCGTTCCGCCGCCACCGGAGCGCTCGCGTACGCGCGGCTCGCAGCCGGCGAACCGAACGGGGCCGCCACCATCTGCCGAGACTGCCTGCCGCTCGGGGAGGGAACGGACAATCGCGTCTACCTGTTCCTGCTGTTGCCCCCTTACGCCCAGGCGCTGGTAACCGCGGGCCGGCTCGACGAGGCGGCGGAGATCACGCGCCGCGGCCTCGAGATCGCGGGAGAGAACGCGTGGCTCTATCTTCGTGGCGATCTCCTGTGGAGCGAAGGACGGCGGCTCGCCGCGGCAGGCGATGCGGTGGGCGCCGAGCGCACGTTGAGCGAGGCGATCACCGCGCTCGAGTCGATCGAGCTACGGCTCCTGCTGGCGCGCGCGCTGCACGATCGCGGTCTTGTCGGCCGCGCGCAGGGAAAGCAGGAAGCTGCGCGGCAAGACTTGGAGCGCGCCCGCGACCTGTTCGAGACGTGCGGCGCCGCGCCGGAGCACGCGCGCGTGGTCGAGACGCTGGCCTAGGCCCGGCTCAGACCTTCTTCCACGGCTCGATCCGGACGTCCTTCATGTTGGGCGTCGGCGCCTGCGAACCGGTCCAGGCGCAGGTCATGACCACGCCACAACGGGGACATTCGAGCTCGGCATTCAAGCCTTCTTCGGGCGTCTGCATCCAGCGCTCGACTTTCTGCTGGCAGCCAGGCGTGTAACACAACCAAACGCACAGAGGCATCGCTTGCTCCGTCAGTGTCGCGGCCGCGAATCCGCGACCGGCTGGAACGTGATGGCGTGCACCGTCACTCCCGGCGCTTCCGGGGACAGCTTCACGACATGCTCCCCCGCTTCGGCCAGGCACAGCTCGTAGAAACGCGGCGAGTCGACGACGACGTACGATGCGCCTCGACCATCCACTCGCACGTCCGATCCGAGCGTCCCGGATGGCAGCCACCGCTCGTCGCGCAGAATCCAAACACGCGCGCTCGCGTTGCTCGGTGGACTCAGGACGGCGCCGAGCGCGCCGCCATCATAGCGCAACGCCACGTAGTTCTCCGCGCCACCACGCCCCGCCGTCAATCCTTCGCTCGAAGGCTTCCAGAGCCCGACCGGGTATGGCGTGTAGGGCTCCCCTTCAACCTGGAATCGGAACTGCGCGGTGAAGAGCTGCGCGCGGCCGGGCGCCGCCTGGGATAGCGGACCACGCGCCACCCGCGTGCTGCCGAGATAGACGGTGGCCGGTGTCGCTGGAGCTGGAGTGGAGACGGCCGCCGGGATCGGCGCTTGCGATCCGCCGGGGAACGCGAGCTTCGGATTCTCTCGCTTGAGCTCGACTTTCACTGCGCGTTCGATGCGATCGAGATCGGCGCCGGCCGCGGCGTCTTCCCGTACGCGACCCGTCTCGTCCGCGAGCACGACGCGTGGTGTCCGATCGTGCGCGCCGAAGCGAGACCAGAGGCGGAAGGCCGGATCGAGCGCGATCGGAAAGCTCAGGTTCAGCCGCCGGACCACGGCCGCGGCATGGCTCGAGTCGGCGGCGAAAGCGAACTCCGGCAAGTGCACACCGACTACCCGCAGCCCAAAACGCGCGTACCCCTCGTGCCAACCCTGCGCCCGTTTCACGGCGCGGAGCGACGCCGGATCCGTGTCACGCCAGAGCACGATCAGCACCGGCCGGCCACGCAGCGAATCGGCAGTGAGCGGCCCGCTGTTGAGCCATCCTTCCGCGTCCGCGAGCGAGGGCAGCGGGCGGCCGACCAGATGCTCGGAGGTTGCGGCCGTGGATGGCTCGGGAGGAAACCCAAGTCCAGCGTCCTGGGCGCGACGCCAGAGACGAGGCGACAGCACGGCGGCCACCACGACTACAGCGATGACGGAGATGGTGAGCGCGCGCCGGGACACGGGCGCCGAGTATAGCCGCTCGTCCTGCGCTCGGCGTGACGTGTTTGACCGGCCCTTGACGCTTTCTCGCCGCGATCGTCACCGCTCGACCGTGTGCTAGACTCCGGCCTTCCCGGAGTGTAGCGCGCCCTCCCCGAGCGTCACTTCCGCACGCGGTCGGCCGTAGAGTTACGTCGAATCGCGCCCGCATGTCGCGGGCTGAAGGAGCTCGTCCATGTTCAAGCGCCTCGTTTCCTGTCTCGCCACGCTCGCGCTCGGCGCGGTGCTCGCCGGCTGCTCCGGCCAACCCGCCAAGGCTCCGGACGCCAGCCGTCCTGCCACTTCCATCGCCGGCTTCAAGATCGGCCTCATGACCGGAACCGTATCTCAGAACGAAGAGGAGTTCCGCGCCGGCGAGCAGGTCGGGCGGAAGTACGGCGATCGGCTTAAGCATGTCACCTATCCGGATAACTTCATGCAGGAGCAGGAGACGGTGATCGCGCAGCTCGTCGGCCTGGCATCCGATCCCGACGTGAAGGTGATCATCGTCGGCCAGGCGGTTCCGGGGTCGATTTCAGCCGCGCGCAAGATCCGCGAGCAGCGTCCGGACATCCTGATCGGGTTCGTCGAGCCGCACGAGGATCCGGCGCTCGTCAACGAAGCCGTGGACATCGCAGTCCAGCCCGATCAGCTCGCCCGCGGCCGCACCATCATCGCCGAGGCGGCATCGATGGGCGCCAAGAACTTCGTCCATTACTCGTTCCCACGCCATATGTCACAGCAGCTTCTCGCCGATCGCCGCGATGCCATGAAGAAGGCGGCCCAAGAGATGGGCATCAAGTTCCAGTTCGTCACCGCGCCCGACCCAATGGGCGAGGGTGGGCTGCCCGCGACCCAACAGTTCGTGCTCGAGGACGTGCCGCGGGAGATCAAGAAGCTGGGCGCGCAGACTGCGTTCTTCTCCACCAACTGCGGCATGCAGGAGCCGATGATCCGCTCGGTGCTCCAGACCGGCGGCTACGTTCCCGAGCAATGCTGCCCGAGCCCGACGCACGGCTACCCGACCGCGCTCGGCATCGCGATCCCGCCTGGCAAGGCCGGCGACATCGCGTATATCAGCTCCGAGAACAAGCGCGTCATCGCCGAGCACAAGATGTCGGGTCACTTCGGCACCTGGATCGCGCCCGAGAGCATGGTCGCGATCCGTGCGGTCACCGACCTGATGGTGGACGCGGTGGACAAGAAGGTGGATCTGCGGGATCAGGCCACGGTCCAGAAGTACCTCGAGCAGGAAGCCGGGGCGCCGGTGAAGATCCGGAAGTACGACGAGCAGAAGGGGAGCCAGTACCTGATCCTGCTCGATCACATCGTCTACTAGCAGACGATCATGATCTTTCGAATCGAGGTGGAGCTAGAGGACGACGGCCGCTGGATTGCCGAGGTCCTCGAGCTGCCGGGTGCCATGTCCTACGGGCCCACCAATGACGAGGCCGTCGCTCGGGCGAAGGCGCTGGCGCTCCGCGTCATGGCCGAGAGGCTCGAACAGGGGGAGACTGGTCCAGACCTCGCGGACATCGCGTTCCGGGTGGCGTGACGGCTTGGCCGACCACGCGAGCACGCCAGGTGCTGGCGGCTCTCGAAAGATTAGGATGGACCGAAAAGCGGCGATCGGGCTCGCACCGGACCTTGGACGACCGGGCTGGCCCGATTTCGTTTTCGCGTTTCACGACCGCGAGGAGATCGGACCGAAGATCGCGCGTCTCGCGAAACACACGGGCCTGAAGCCGGAAAACCTGTGATCGGACCGGTCTAGGATCCCTGCATCGCGCAGTCAGTACCTCCGACGCGGTTCGTGAAGAACCTGTTGCGCGCGATGGACGGGCCCGGCATCTTCGCGACTTCGCCAATCCTCCATGTCGTTCCAGACCACCGAGGCCTCGTACTCCCGCCGCCCATGAATCAACCCGTCCTCGAGCTGCGCCACGTCTCCAAGGACTACTACGGCAACCGCGTCCTGAAGGACGTCTCGCTCGCGGTGCGCCCTGGGACCATCCATGCCCTGGTCGGTGAAAACGGCGCCGGCAAGTCCACCCTGATGAACGTGCTGTTCGGGATGCCGGTGATTCGCGACACCGGTGGCTACCAGGGCGATGTCGTGCTCGGCGGCGAGACCGTACGCTTCTCCGCGCCCGAGCAGGCGATGGCTGCCGGGATCGGTATGGTGCATCAGGAGTTCATGTTGATTCCGGGCTTCTCAATCGCCGAGAACATCAAGCTCAACCGCGAGCCGACCAAGCCGACGCTGCTCTCGCGGGTCGCGGGCCCGAAGCTCGAGCGTGTGGATCGGCGGCAATGTGGAGCAGACGCGCGCGCCGCGCTCGATCTGGTCGGGCTTTCGGTGGACGAATGGATCGAGGTGGCAGGCCTGCCGGTCGGTCACAAGCAGTTCGTCGAGATCGCGCGCGAAGTGGACAAGCGTAACGTCCGTCTCCTGATCTTCGACGAGCCGACCGCCGTGTTGACCGAGGCGGAAGCCTCCGAGTTGCTCAAGGTCATGCAGTCGTTGGCCGAACGCGGACTCGGAATTCTGTTCATCACTCATCGCCTCGACGAGGTGCTGGCGGTCGCGAACGACATCACCGTGCTGCGCGACGGTGAGGTGGCGGGCCGCCTGGATCCGAAGTCCACGACGGTCGTCCGCATCGCCGAGCTGATGGTCGGGCGACCCGCCGCCGTCAAGACGGTGGGCGCGGATGCCCGCCGCTTCGGCGAACCGATGCTCGAGGTGCAGGGCCTGTCCGTGGACATGCCCGGCGAGCACGTGGAGAGCGTTTCGTTCACGCTCCAGCGCGGTGAGGTGCTGGGGTTCGCCGGTCTCGCGGGCCACGGCAAGGTCGGGATCGCGAACGGGCTCGCGGGCCTCTATCCGGCGCGCGGCACGGTGCGCAAGAGCGGGCGGCCGTTGCCGCTCAACGATCCGCGTGCGGCGTTGCGCGCGGGACTCGCGTTCGTCTCCGAGGATCGCCGCGGCGTCGGCATCCTTCCCGACGAGAGCATCGAGCTCAACATCGTGCTCACCGCAATGGAGGCTCAGGGGCGTTTCCTGAACCCCGGGCCGATCGGTGCGTTGCGAACACTCGATGGCCCAGCCGTGCGCCGCCATGCGCGCTCGATGATCGACACGCTCGACATCCGCTGCACGGGCCCGCGCCAGCACGTGCGCCGCCTCTCGGGCGGCAATCAGCAGAAAGTCTGTCTCGCGCGCGCGATGGCGCTCGAGCCGGACACGATGCTCGTCTCCGAGCCGACGCGCGGCATCGACGTCGGCGCCAAGGAGCGTGTGCTCGACATCCTGCGTGGGCTCAATCAGCGTGGCCTCTCCCTGATCGTCACCTCGTCGGAGCTGGCCGAGCTGCGCGCGATCTGCGACCGCATCGCCATCGTCTATCGCGGCCGCATCGAAGCCATCTTGCCGCCGGACGCCAGCGACGCGGCGTTCGGCCTCGCCATGGCCGGCGAGAGTCACCTGGCGGAGCCAGCCCGTGGCTGAGGCCAAAACCCTCGCAGATTCCGGCGGCGCCTGGGATTCGTTCCGCGAGCAGGTGCGCGAGATCGGCATTCCGCGCCTTCTGATCGGCGTGTTCCTGCTGGTGCTGTTCGGGATCGCGGTCGCGACGCGGATGGATCTGGCCGGGCTGCTCACCGACTCCCTGCTGCGCGTCGGTCGCAACGGCCTCCTGGTGCTGGCGCTGCTGCCCGCAGTGCAGGGCGGAATCGGACTCAACTTCGGCCTCCCCCTCGGCATCCTGTGCGGGCTCGTCGGCTGCATCGTGACGCTCAACGCCGGCCTCGGCGGCTGGAGCGGCCTCGCGTTGTCTGCCCTGATCGGCGCCGCGCTCGCCGTGCCGGTCGGCCTCGGCTACGGCTGGCTCCTGAACCGCACGCGCGGCCAGGAAATGATGGTCGGCACCTATCTCGGCTTCGCCACGGTCTCGGGCATGAGCATCTTCTGGTTGCTGGCGCCGTTCACGAATCCGACCCTGGTGTGGGCGATTGGCGGGCGTGGACTCCGCACCACGCTGACGTTGACCGGCGCCTACGACAAGCTGCTCGATCGCCTGTGGGCGTTTCCGATCGGCGGGGTCATGGTGCCCACCGGAACGCTGCTGCTGTTCGCGGCCGCGTGCGGCCTGGTCGGACTGTTCTTCCGCACGCGCGCCGGGATCACGATCGCCGCAGCGCGCAGCAACCCGCAGTTCGCACGCGCCGCCGGCATCTCGGACGAGCGGACGCGCGTCCAGGCCGCGGTGCTCTCGACGGTGATCGCCGCCATCGGCATCGTCGTGTTCGCGCAGTCGTATGGATTCCTGCAGCTCTACACCGCGCCGCTGCTGATGGCGTTCCCCGCCGTCGCGTGCCTGTTGATCGGCGGCGCGTCGGTGACCCGGGCGACGCTTACGCACGTCGTCATCGGCACGTTCCTGTTCCAGTCGATCCTGACAGTCGCCTTGCCGGTCACGAGTCAGCTCGTGCAAGGCGACGTCTCGGAGACCGCGCGTCTCATCATCCAGAACGGGATGATCCTCTACGCGCTGACGCGCCGAGGTGACCGGTGAGCCAGCCGGCCGCCGGCGCTGCGACGGATCACCCCCGCAACGCGCCAAGCGGGGGCGCGTCTGGGGGGTCGCGCATCGGCTCCATCCTTCGTCACAGCGCCGTCCCGCTGCTGTTCGCGCTGTTGTGCCTGATCGGCATCCTGGCCGCCCGGATCACTCCCGAGTTCCTGCTCAAGGAACTGATGGCGCGCTTCAGCCGCAACGCGATCCTCGTGCTCTCGCTGCTGATCCCGATCCTGGCCGGCCTCGGTCTCAACTTCGGCATCGTGATCGGCGCGATGGCGGGTCAGATCGGAGCGATTCTGGTCACGTATTGGGGCGTGAAGGGGATCGCGGGGTTCGTGCTCGCGGGAGTGGTCGCCACGCCGCTCGCGGTGTTGTTCGGAATCGTCACGGGCTGGCTGTTCAACCGGGCGCGCGGCCGCGAGATGGTGACTGGTCTGATCGCAGGATTCTTCGCCAACGGCCTCTACCAGCTCGTGTTCCTGTTCGCGATCGGCACGCTGATCCCGTTCGCCAATCCCAGCATGGTGCTGCCTCAGGGTTTCGGCTTACGGAACACGGTCGATCTGCTCGGGATTCAGTACGCGCTCGATGATCTCGTTCCGCTGCAGGTGATGCTCCAATCGTCGCTGGTCCGGATTCCGCTTGCATCGTTCATCGTGGTCGCGCTGTTCGGCATGTTCAATGTGTTCCTGCTGCGCACCAAGCTCGGACAGGAGCTGAGAGCCATGGGGCAGGACGCCCATGTCGCAGCGATCGCGGGCATTCGTGTCGATCGCAACCGCATCATCGCAACCGTGCTCTCGACCGTGTTCGCGGCCTGGGGCCAGCTCTTCTTCCTGCAGAACATCGGCACGCTCAACACCTATAGCTCGCACGAGCAGGTCGGGATGTTCTCGATCGCGGCACTGCTGGTCTCGGGCGCGACCGTGACGCGCGCGACGGTCGCCCAGGCGTTGCTCGGGACGCTCCTGTTCCACACGTTGTTCGTGGTCTCGCCGCTGGCGGGCAAGGCGCTGGCGGGAGACGCGCAGATTGGCGAGTACTTCCGCGTGTTCGTCGCGTATGCGGTGATCACGGTCGCGCTGGTCCTGCACGCCTGGCAGAAGAAGAAAAGGACGTAGCCGCCTCGGCGGCGATCAAGCTGCCCGCTTCTCAGGCCGACAACTCACCCATGCGCCGGATTGCTGTCGCCGTCATCGCCGCCCTCGCCTGCGGCGTGGATCCGGCCCTGGCGCTGCCGCGTGGAACCGACGACTTTGCTCTCGGATGGACGCGCCCGGCAGTCGACAGCGCGGTCGCCGCGCGCGGGGTCGACGTGATCTCGAGCGGCCGCGGGTTCCTCACCTGCCGGAGCGCGGACCCGAACGTCGAGCTCGAGAGCTACGACTTCTTCGTGGGCCCGCACGGAAGGTCTCATCTCTGGCGCGTGATCGTCGCCTACCCTCTTCCTTATTCCGTCGAGATGCTGGCGTCCGTCGAATCGCGCTTGCGCGAGATTCTGGGAGAGCCCACCCAGGAATCGCTCGAGGACGATCAGATCTTCCGCCCCAATCGCTTCCGCAAGCTCATCTGGGTGGACGGCCGAACGCGCGTTCAGCTCGGCGGCCGGATGCTGGGCGCCGATGCGAACGCGGGCGAGCGAATGCTCGTCTCGTGGACCGATCGGCGGATCCAGCGTCTGATCGAATCCAAGCGCAAGCGGGAGCGCGAGAGCCGGCGCTAACGGCTGCCGGCGAGCCGGAGCCGGCGGCGTCTCATCGCGGCGCGTCGGGACGCGTCGGATCCTCGAGGCGCCTCTCCAGCTCGGCGGCGACTTCACCCCAGTTCGGGTCCAGCTCTGCGGCGTGCCGGAACTCCACCAGGGCGTCCCTCGCGAATCCCCAGATCACGAGCCGGTGCGCGCGCGAGGCGATCACGTACGCCCGATCCTCGGGTCGCTCGGCGAGCCGCTCGGCCTGATCGAGCAGCGACAGGGATTCACGCATCATGGCCGCGCGCTCGAGGCTGTTCCGAGTCGCCATCACGGACACTTTGCCCGCGCTCCGCGCTTCGAGCGTCGCGTCGTGCAGAGCCACCGCGTAGTTGGCGAGCACGCGCCAGTCGTTCGGCAGTCCCGCAGCCGCTCGTCGGAAATACGGCAGGCTCTCGTGCGCGCGCTTCTCTCTCTGCAAAGCCACCGCCCGGCGATGAGCCTGCTCGGGATCCAGGTCCGCGTGCTGCTCGACCGTCGTCGGTGCACGACCCGGAGCTCGCCGATCCGCGATCACCCACAGCAGGAGCAACGCCGCGGCCGCCGTCGCGATCCCAAGCCAGAGCCTCCGCGCGCTGAATCGTGAACGAGATCTTGCGGGCGCGCGCGTGCCGCCTTTGCGCCCCGTTTGGCGCTTACGGCTCATGATGGCGCTCCCGATGGTGTCATGCGCACGCGAGCCTCACGCGTGCCCGGCGGCGCCATCACGACATCGTCTCTCGGCCCTTCCCGCAGCGGCGGCGCCAAGGGTCCTGCGAGCCGCGTTCCCGGCGGTAGCGTGAGCGCGGTCCAGACCGGAACCGCGGTCCAGCTCCAGGTCGCCTCGTCGCCGGCGTGAGCGAACTCGAGATCGATCGCTCCCCATCGTGTCGGCGCTCTCGAGATCCGGCCTCGACGCCACCATTCGCGGCGCGCCCCGAGCGTGAGCCTCAACGTGTCGGACCCGTCCTCGATCACAGCGTTCCGGATCAGTGATATCAGGGCGGCGGCACTGGTCGGATGCGGCGGCAGGTTGCGCCCATAGTCCCCGCTCGTGCGGGAAAAGATCTCCGCCGCCCCGCCGCTCGCGGAGCGCCAATGGAGCGTCGCCGCGAGCACGCTGTCGGCCGCGCCGCGCGCGCCGGCCAGCATGGCCCAGACTCCGAGGTCGGCGCCCAGGTAGAAATGCAGCGAGTCCTGCCCGCCGTAGGTGCAGAGCCCCGGACCTCCGGCGGTCGTCCACAGCCGTCGCGCGAGCGACTTCATCCGCGGATCGCCCGGCTCGAGCGCGCGTGATGGGTAGCACGCCACGACGTTGCCCCAGTCACGCCCGATGCCTTGCCATGAGGCGGGGACGTCGGGCCACGGCGCGAGCGCTTGCTCGGTGTCCAAGAGATAGGCGACTCGCGACGAATCCACGCGCGCCGCCAACGCCTCGTGGCCGGCCCTCGTGAGCAGCCGCGCCGCCGCGCGGTAACCGGCGATCGCCCACAGGTCGCTGCCGGCGAGCTGTGCGCGCACCAGCTCGTTGTCGCGGGGATCTGCGTACGGGAGCATGCGGCCGAAACGCTCGCCGGTGCTCCGGCCGAGCGCGCGCTGCCGCTCGATCCATTCCCAACCGCGGCGCGCCGGTTCGATGATGGTCGTAATCTTGGGATCGGCACTCGGCCTCAGAAACGTTTCGGCGCACGCCCACAACGCTTGACCGGTGCCATCGAGCTGCCCGCGCTGGCTCAGGAACGCTCCGTTCGGCCATTGCAGCTCGATCAGACCCCGAGCCAGCTCGCGACTTTGGTGCGTGTAGCCGGCGAGCGCCAACGCCTGAGCCGCACGGGCGCCGTCGCGAAGCCAGACGTCGCGATAGTGAAACGGGCTCCCGATCGGCACCCAGCCATCGCCCCGTCGCTCGCGACACGAGAGCAAAACGACCACCGCAGCCTTCAGCGCGGCTTCGACATTCGGATCGCCCAGCTCGAAGTGTGTCCCGCGCTCGAGCTCGGAGCGCCAGTGATCCCGCACCGTCTGCGTGCGTCGGGAATGCGCAACGCGCGCGAAGCGCTCCAGCGACCGGGCCGGGGCGGGATAGCTCGGCAAAACGACGTGAAGACCGCGCGCTTCACCGGGAGCCAGCGACCACTGCACGGCGAGCGAAGAACCGTCCGGCGCACTCGCGCACCAGCCGAGCACCGAGTCGGTGACCCCGCGCGAACCCCAGATCAGCTCGGGTGAAGCAGTGGGAAGATCGAACGCCGCGAACGGCGCGTCGGGCTCCGGCTCCTCGAGATCGAGCGTGAGCCCGGCTTCGCGAACCATCCGCCCGGTGTTGGTCGCTCGAATCTGTAGAGAGACCACGAGCCCCGAGTCGCGCCCCTCGGGCCCTGGAACCGCAGCCGCCTCGAAGTCCCAGCGAACGCCGTCGTTCAACCGCCGCCAATGAGCGACCGGACGCCAGCGCTCTTCGTAAGCGATCACCTTCGGCCGCCGGGCCGGCGCTTCGGCGACCGTCGGCCGCACACGCACGCGCCAGGCGCCGTTATAGAGATCTCCATCGCTCGTGATCTGGAAGGCGCGGGTCGCGCCTGGCCACATCAGAGCCGCGGTGGAGGCATGGTAGGCATCCGGCACGGAGTCCGGGTCGAAGGTTGCCGGGGAGGATCGCTCGGCGACGGGTGCGCAGGCGAGCGCGGCCAGCATGCAGATTCCCGGCAGCACTGCGAGCAGCGTAAGGCGGCGCATGCGGCCATCATGCAAGGCCTGCCAGGCGCGGGTCCAGCCGCTCGGTTGTGCCGGGTTCACGACGGTGCGTATCCTTCCCTGGCGCTGCACCTGCGCGGGTCAATCCAACCGCCGCGGTCGCGCGGGAGTCCCGATGAACGACGGTCAACCCCTCATCGATACCCAGGGCCGGGAGGTCCGCGATCTGCGGATCTCGGTCACCGACCGCTGCAATCTCCGGTGCGTCTACTGCATGCCCGCCGAAGGCATGCCGTGGCTCGCCAAAGACGACCTTCTGACGTTCGAGGAGATCGCCCGCTTCGCCCGCGTCACATTGTCGCTCGGCGTGAAAGGGATTCGGCTGACGGGTGGCGAGCCCACGGTTCGCGCCGATCTGCCGGAGCTGGTGCGGATGCTCGATGCTCTGCGTCCCGGCCTCGACCTCTCGATCACCACCAACGGCCTCAAGCTGACGGCCATGGCCGAGCCGCTCCGCGCGGCCGGGCTCAAGCGCGTCAACGTGAGTCTCGACACGCTCGACCCGCGTCGCTTCCACCAGATCGCGCGCCGTGATCGCTTCCACGAAGTGATCGCCGGGCTCGAGAGCGCGCGTGCCGCCGGCTTCGCTCCGATCAAGCTCAACGCGGTGCTGATGCGCGGGTTCAACGACGACGAAGCGGTCGGGCTCGCGCGCTTCGGCCGCGAGCAGGGCTACGAAGTGCGCTTCATCGAGTGGATGCCGCTCGACTATCAGCACGGCTGGGCGCGCGAGAAGCTCGTGCCGGCGGCCGATATCCTCGCCCAGATCCATGCCGCGTTCCCGCTCGAGCCCGCCCGCGTCACGGATCCGAGCGCGCCCGCCACGCTCTACCGCTACCTCGACGGCGGCGGCACCGTCGGCGTGATCGCGTCGGTCACCCGACCCTTCTGCGGGCACTGCGACCGCATCCGCCTGACGGCGGACGGGCAGATCCGGACCTGCCTGTTCTCGCTCAAGGAGTATGACTTCCGCCGCGCGATGCGCTCTGGCGCCAGCGACGAGGAGATTGCCGAGTTGTTGCGCGCCGCCGTGTGGCGCAAGGAGCCCGGGCACCTCATCAATAGCCCGTTCTTCAAGCAGCCCGAGCGCGGCATGAGCGCAATCGGCGGCTGAGCGACCTACTTTCCCCGGCCCGTGCGCTTCTGCTGCGCCTCCCACGCCGACCAGTACCGCAACCCCAGCGGCAGGATGACGCCGAGTAGCACGATCAGGCTGCCCGCCCCGTACCAGACGAAGTTCTCCAGCGGCGCGCCGAGAACGCACAGCACGAAGCCGAGAACGGCGGGCGCTTCGGCCAGGCCAATGGCCACGACGCTCGTTTGCATGAAGGACTGAGGATCGGGAATCGGCTTGCCTCCCGTCATCCCGGTCATGAGCTCGGAGTCCACGGTCATCCGCAACCGCGCGACCAGAATCGCGGCGAGAAGTTGCAGCCCGGCAAACACGGCGAGCACGGGGCGCACGCTCGGGAGATAGGACACGGGCGGAGGATCGGCGCCGCGCATCTGCCACGCGACCAGCGCGTACATCGGCACGGCGACGACGAACGCCGCGAAGATCACGAGCCACATCAGGCGTTTGGAAGCGGTCGGCTCGGCCATGACCAACCTCCCTGCGATGCGAAGCGCTATTGCCGGCGACTCTCGCCCGCTCGAACGGGGTCGAGCTTGGGCTTCTTGCCGAGGAACATGACTTCTTCTTCGAGGTCGACGCCGAACTTCACGCGCACGCGCGCCTTCATGATTTCCGCGAGCTCCAGCGCTTCGAGCGCCGTGGCGTGCCCGCGGTTGACGATGATATTCGCGTGCTTCGGGAACACCATCGCGTCCCCGACTCGCAATCCCCGGCATCCGCAATCGTCGAGGAGCTGGCCGGCCGGCGTGCGACGGGTGCCGGGCGAAGTCGTGGCGCCGGAATACGTGAAGTCCGGTGGCAGGTTCTTGAAGTAGGAGCCGGCGGTCGGCTCGATCCGCCACTGAGGGTGCTTGACGCGCCGGATCTCGAGCTTCTCTTCGATCACGTTCTGGATCTCCGCCTTCACGCCGGGACGGAACTGAAGCAGGCAGGTCAGCAGCACGCGCGGTTCCCGCTTGAGACGCGAATCTCGGTACGAGAACTCGAACCACGATGCGGGCAGGGTCTCGACCTTCGCTCCGTCGAGCGTGGTCACGGTGCACTCGATCGTCGATTGGCCGATGTCCTGGCCGTAGCAGCCGGCGTTGCCGTAGAGCGCGCCGCCAATCGATCCCGGAATCCCGGCCGCGTACTCGAGTCCGGACAGCGACCGGTCCCGCAGCTCGTAGATGAGCTGGAGAAAATCGGTGCCGCAGCCGAGGTGGACGGCGGCGCCGTCGAACTCGACCTGCTCGCACGCGTTGCGCAGCACCAATCCGCGAAACCCTTCGTCCGACACCAGCAGGTTGCTGCCGCCGCCGAGCAGGAATACCGGCAGCCGGAGTTCGTGCGCCGCCTGGAGCGCGATCACGAGATGATCGGGAGTGCGGGCGGCGTAATAGAAGTCGGCCGGCCCGCCAATCCGAAACGTGGTGTGGTGTCGCAGCGGCTCCTGAGTCAGCAAGCCGTCGCCAAGAACCTTGCGCAGCCGGTCTTCGACATCGATGGAACGCTTGGACATGGTCTTCCGCGTGGTGAGTGAGTCGATCCGAAGCTGCCACCCTGCCCCGGCGCCGCAGGGGTGGTCAAGTTTTCGGCCGGAACCGGCGTCGGGTCCAGTCCCGGATACGTTATAGTTGGCCGCGTGCTTACCTACTCGAATGGAGGTGCCCGATGAAGCTGGAGATCACTTACTGCGTCCAGTGAAACTATCTGCCCCGCGCTGCCAGGTTGGCAGCCGACGTCAAGAATGCGCGCGGCGTAGAAGCCATGCTCATCAAGGGCTCGAACGGACAATTCGAGGTCGTGGCGGATGGCCACCTGATCTTCTCGAAGAAACAGTCCGGCCGTTTCCCCGAGCTGGACGAGGTCCTGTCAAAGCTTCCCAGCTGAGTCACGCAGCGATGGATGCGATCCTGAGCCTCTCCATACCTGCGATTTGTGGCTCCCCTGACACCCGGGCGAGCCTGGGAGCGCTCTAATCGGAGCATCCGGCCGATCAAGAGTGACCCCATGCGATCCAATCCGTTTCGTCCTCCCTCGCCCGCCCGCCGGGCTCGATTCCCGCACCTGCTGGCCTATGCCGTGGGCGGGATGTTGATCGCCGGCTGCGGCAGGGGAAGCGCGCCTCCAGTCGACAACGCTTCCTCAGCCTCGGCCGAGCGCAGCCGTCCGGCCTTACCGGAGATCCGACCGGCGACGTCCGACGCGGTCCTGGCGGCGGTGCGCGAACCCGGCGCCGAGGTCGTGCTGGTCAACATCTGGGCCACCTGGTGCGCACCGTGCCGGGAAGAGTTTCCGGATCTCATGCGGTTGAACGAGCGATATCGCGATCGCGGCCTGAGGCTGATTCTGGTCTCCGCCGATTTCGAGGACCAGCTTCCTCTAGCACGTCGATTCCTGGCGAAGCAGGGAGTGGATTTCCCCTCGTACCTGAAGACCGGTGACGACATGCGCTTCATCAACGCGATGGATTCACGCTGGACCGGCGCCCTGCCGGCCACGCTGATCTATGACGGACGTGGC
>DASQFU010000125.1:0-4642 GCA_035632955.1 Candidatus Limnocylindria bacterium | reverse complement strand
ATCCCCGACCAGGCCTTCGTCCGCCCAGCGGATCCCCAACGTCCCGAATCGACGCGGGTTCAAACCTCTCAACGCTCCGCGATCGAGAGCTTTTGAGTGACGCGCTCGGATCCTGCCCGGAGCTGAACCAGATAGATCCCGGCGCCGAGCGCGCCGTCGGCGTCCCGCGCGTCCCAGCTCACGCGGTGCCGGCCGGCCGCGAACGCGCCCTCGGCGATCCGGCTTACTTCACGCCCCGCCACGTCGTAGACCGCGAGCGTCACCCGCTCGGCGCGCGGCAGGTAGAACTCGAGGTCGGCGCGATCGGTGAGTGGGTTCGGTCGCGGCGGGAACAGCGCCACCGGGCCCGCGCCGGCGACGCGCTCGCCGTCAACGCCAATCGGGCAGCTCATCTTGCGATAGACCACGTACACGATCCAGTCCCCCGATACCCCGAGCGCGCAGGCGTCGTTCCACCCACCCGGGATCGCGTACACGACGTTCTTGCCACCCTGGCAGCCGTTACCGTCGTGCACCATGCTGGGCGCGAAGGGATCGCCCGCGTTTGGGTTCGCGAACTCGAGCGTGACCGTGAAAGGACCCGACGGAACGATGATCTCGCCCGGCATCGGCTCGAGGTCGAACTCATTGATCACTCCATCCGTCAGTTGCGGTCCTTCGAGGCTGAAGAGCGGCAGGCCGGGGCTCGGGAGGCCGGTGCCATAGATGTGGATCGCCTCCTCGAGCGACTGCGGTGCGCCGCCGTCCTGCGAGCCCCAACCGATTCCGACCCTGAGGATCTCGATCGGGTAGTGATCCGACGGCGCGTTGAGGAGGGCGCCGGCCTGCTCGCCAGTCCCGAAGCACGGGCAGGCCACGGTTCCGCCGCCGGTGTAGTTCTTCAAGGTCGGCTCGACCGGGCACTCGGCGTCCGCGCTCGATACGGCGGCGAGCCATGCGGCAAGGAAGAGCAGAACGGCAGGTCGCATGGAGCGGCGGAACGAACGTCCGGGCCGGCACCCGGGGCGTGCGTCACGAAGCATGGGGAACCTCACCACGGTTGGGGGAACGAAGCGGAACGCCGACGCCGAGAGCCTACGGTGGGAGCCGCCGAGCGCACAATCTGGAAACGCGCGTCCCCCATTGAACCTAACGGGTATTTGCGATCCAGATTGCACGGACGCCATCCTTAGATGGTCGCGCTGAGGATGTGCTTGAGCGGATGTCGCGGAACCCACATAGTGTTCGCGACGCGGCACGGCGCCGGGCACGCTCGCGCACCACCGGGAGCCGCACGAGACGTGAGCTCGACGTCGCCCCGGCCGGTCCGGGCGAACGCCATTGGAGGAAGCATGTTCGTGCCGAGACCGCTGCTGTGGTCGCTCCCTGCGCTTCTGGCCTTCCTGGTATCGCCTCTGCACGCGTTCACGCCGCCCGCGAGCGCGCCCAACGCGGCCATACCGTTGCGCGGCGGCGGCACGCCGGTCGCTACCCCGTCCCAGCAGCGCGCGCTCGAGGCCAGTCCCGGCTGGCGGGCCTTCGTCGCCGACCATGGCTCCTGGACGGCGTTGTGGAACGCCGGCACCGGCTCGCCTCACCGCGCGTTCGGCCCCGCGATCGCGCTCGCAGGCTTCCGGGACGATCCGGCGGGCGTCGACCAGGCGGTGCGCCGCTTCATCGCCTCGCAGCCGGCCGTGTTCGGCACCGGCGTGCAGCTCGAGACGGCGGGCATCGTCAAAGCCCGCGGGCTCTGGTACGTCCACTACCGCCAGACGCTGAGCGGCCTTCCGGTGCTGTTCGCCGATTGGGAGTTCCGGGTCGGAGTCGACGGCCGGCTGATGGCGTTCGGCATCGACGCTCATCGGGTCGACCCGGGGTCGATCCGCAAGCCGACGCTGGTCCCGGCGGCGGCGCGCGTCGCGGCCGTTTCGGGGCTGAGCTTCGATGCGGGACGTGATCGTATCGAGGGAGCCGAGCGGGTTTTCCTGCTCCCCCGCATAATGGAGCAGGGTCTCGAGTATCGGCCGGTGTTCGACGTCCGCGTCCACACCGTCGATCCTCCGGGCAACTGGATCACGCTCGTCGACGCCGAGACCGGCGAGGTGTTGTGGCGGCAGGACCGCGTTCGCTATGCGATCCAGGGAACGGTGACGGGCCTGGTCCATCCGACGATTCCCACCGAGCCGGTCGTCTCACGTCCCTTCCCGCACCTGCGCGTCAACGTCGGCCCGACGCCGGCGACGACCAATGCGTCCGGCGCGTACAGCGCCGCGGCCGCCGGCACGGTCACTGTCAGCGCCCAGCTCAGCGGCAGCTTCTGCGACGTCAACCGGCAGGACGCCGCCGACGCCAGCTTCTCGACCTCCGCCAGCGATCCGGCGACGGTGGACATCGCCTGGGGACCGCCGTCTCACGAGGCCGAGCGCGACGGGTATCTGCACGTCACGCTCGCTCACGAGCACGCCAAGGCGATCGATCCCGGGTTCACCGGCAACGACTACCCGATGCCGTGCGCGGTCAACATCGCCAGCACCTGCAATGCCTTCTGGGACGGCACCGGGGTCAACTTCTTCCTCGCGGGTGGCGGATGTCCGAACACCGCCACCATGCCGGACGTCGTCTATCACGAGTACGGGCATGGCGTGAACGACAACCTCTACGTGCAGGCGGGCGCCCCTCAGGGCCTCAACAATGGCGCGTTGCACGAAGGCATGGCCGACGTGTATGCCGCGCTGCTCCAGGACGACCCCAACGTCGGCAAGGGCTTCTTCGGCGTCGGCACGGTGCTGCGCTCGATCGACAATACGGCGCGCTGGCCCGAGAACCGCAGCGGCGATCCGCACATCACCGGCCTCATCATCGGCGGCGCGTTCTGGGATCTGCGGCAAGCGGTGGGTCTGGCCGTCGCGCGCCAGCTCTCGCACTTCTCCAAGTACGGAACGCCGGACGACCTGAACGATGGCGTGGCGATGAGCGAGTTCTTCATCGAGGCATTGGTGGCCGACGACGACGACGCGAATCTCGGCAACGGCACGCCCCACGATAACGAGATCGTGGCGGCGTTCAACGCGCACGGGATCGGCACCGTGTTCTTCACCTCCATCACCCACGTTCCGCTCGCCGACCAGACCGGGCCCGGGCCCTACACGGTCACCGCCACGATTCAGTACACGGCGGCGATCGGCGCCATCGATCCCGCGACGGCCACGCTCCACTATCGCGTCAACGGCGGATCGTTCGTCACGGTCCCGCTGACGCCGACCGGCAATCCGAACGAGTACAGCGCCCAGATCCCGGGTCAGAGCGGGGCCATCGTCCGCTACTACCTGAGCGTCGAGGACACGTTCGGCGAGCAGAGCACGTCCCCGTCCCGCGCCCCCGCCGAGGCGACGCACGTGTTCCTGGCGGGGACCACGACCAATCTGCTCGCTCACGATCTCGAAACCAACCCGGGATGGGTCGCGGGCGCCACGGGCGACGGCGCCATCAGCGGCGTCTGGACTCGGGTCAACCCGCTCGGAACCTTCCAGGGCGGCGAACCGGTCCAGCCGGAAGACGACCACACGGCCGCGGGCACGATGTGCTTCATCACCGGCCAGCACACCGCGGGTCAGGGCGTCGGCTTCAACGACGTGGATGCCGGCCAGACCACGCTCACGACCGCGGCGTTCGACGCGACCGGAACCCCGGCGCCGCTGATCGAGTTCTGGCGCTGGTACACGAACGATCTCGGCGGCTCGCCGGGCGAGGACGTGTGGCGGGTCGACATCTCGAGCGACGGCGGAGGCAACTGGACCAGCGTCGAGAACACGAGCGCGAGCGAGAACTCGTGGCGGCGGATCGTGCTTCTGGTCTCGGATCACGTGACCCCGACGAACAACATGAAGCTCCGCTTCATCGCCGAAGACGCGGGCGCTGGTTCGCTGGTCGAGGCGGGCGTTGACGACTTCCGCCTGTTCCACTTCGATCAGCAGGTGGCGGTCGGCGAGACCGAGCCGGCCTCCGATCTGGCGCTGTCCTCGGCGACGCCGAATCCGTTCTCGACCACGACCTGGCTCCGGTTCCGGCTGTCGTCCGCCGGCCGCGCCGAGCTGCGCATCTACGACGTGAACGGCCGGCTGGTTCGTTCGCTCGCCGAAGGCGCGCGCGAGGCGGGCGAGCACGCGGTGGCGTGGGATGGCCGGGACCAGAGCGGCCGCGTCGTGCCGAGCGGCTCGTACTTCGCTCGCCTGGCGCTCGGGGACCGCGAGGTCGTGCGGACCGTCGTGCGGATGAGGTAGTTCGCGTTGGCTGGGGTGGCGTCGGTGAGGCTCAAACTCGCCGGCGCCACTAGAACCGGTAGACCAACCTCACGTCGGAACCGCCGGTCTCGAGCCGCAGCGAAGACGTCGCCGCGTTTTCGCGACGTTCGTCGTGCCGGCGGGTGATGGTCTTGGCGATGATGTGACCCGTGGCCGCGGCGATGAACACGTCCGAAGGCCAGTGGGTGCGCGCTTCCACGCGTTGCAGCGCGACCGTGGTTGCGAGCGTGTACGCCAGGATCGACACCGGCCGCGAGCGCGCATGGTGCGAGGCGATGGTCGCGAGCTCGAAGATCACGGAGGCATGTCCGGATGGAAACGACGTGCCTCCGTCGGGCACGAACCGTCGCGCGCCGCGTTCC
>DASQFU010000124.1:0-17760 GCA_035632955.1 Candidatus Limnocylindria bacterium | reverse complement strand
ACGATCCACGCCATGATCTGGGCGTTGGTGTTGACGTCAGGAGCCGGCACGTCGCTCTCCGGACCGAACAGGTCCGAGAGGTCGGCGGCGTAGCGGCGGGTGAGACGCTCGAGCTCGCCCTTGGAGAGCTTGTCGGGATCGCAGATGATCCCGCCCTTGCCGCCGCCGAACGGAATGTTGACCACGGCGCACTTCCAAGTCATCCACGCCGCCAGCGCCTCGATTTCCTCGAGCGAAACGTCCGGGTGGTAGCGGATGCCGCCCTTGGCCGGGCCGCGCACGATCGAGTGCTGCACGCGATACCCGGTGAACACCTTGAGCTGGCCGTCGTCCATGACCACTGGCAACGAGACGATGGTGGCGCGGCGCGGCCGCTTGATGACCTCCTTTAGCCCTTCCGGGATATTGAGGCGGACGGCCGCTTCCTCGAACTGGCGCTCGGCGTTGGCGAGCGGGTTGAGGTCCTTCTGGATGTTGGCGCCTTCTGCGGGCATGTCGTCCTCCACCGCGCAGGCGCGGCGTTGTGAACCCCTGGGAATGCGAAGAGCGGGGCGGACTTCCGAGTCGAAAGCGGGCGGCAGTATAGACCCGGGTCGGGATGCCGACAAGCGCAGCAGGCGCTACGTGCAGCAGACGCTACGGCGGTGGCCTACTAGTCGCGGTAGCGATCCTTGATGTAGCCCCAGGTGGCAACGCGCGGCAATGGATCGCCTTCGACGGTCGCGATCTCGGCTTCGCTGCGGCGAGCCGCAGCCCCGTTCCGTCGCGCCTGGCTCGCGATCGCCGCTCGCTCGCGGGCGGGGCGAATGACGGAGAGCGCGGGAGGCGGCGATTGCCAGCGCAGGGACCCGCCGGAACCCACCGTCTCATCCTCCCAACGCTCGATGTACCAGCGCAGAGAGTCGGGAGCGAACGGCAGGTCGTCGGGAATCAACGCGGAATCGCCGCGCACCAGGAAGAAGTTCGCGAACCCAGTCACGTCGGTGCTGCCCTCGGCGGTGCGGATCTTGAGCACGACCTGGGTCTTGATGCTCTTGTGCCATTTCGGATGCTTCCCGGGCCTGGTGTCGGCCGTGACGTTGAAGTTGCGGTCCAGATCGAGCTCGATGCTGCTCGCGGCGGGCTGGTTCACGTCGCCGCCGATGAACAACTTGGTGGTGCTGATCAGCTCGTCGTCGCGGATCCAGGGGACGTCGCGATATGCCTGTCCGGCCGAGTCCAGGACGGAGTACACGAAACGATAGTCGGCCGTGAAGATCTCGCGATACTCCTCGACGGCCCGGTTGTCATAGCACCATTCGAGCAGCCGTAGGACGTCCGGAGCCGAGCTCGGGATCGGCGGGGGCGAGGACACGCCCGCTTCGCTCGCGACGCGTGGGCCAAACGGGTTGAAGCATCCGGCCGTTCCGCCCAGGAGCGCGAGACAAGCGAGCGTGGCGCCGATGCGTACGAGAGGGCGAGGAGAAAGTCTCATTGTAGTTGCAACCTTCGGTGGCCCAGGGTGCGCTGCTCCGGCTGTTCGGGGGTGACGACGATGGACAGGTCGATGCGGTCGATCCAGCGATTGATCACCCATTCTCCGGACGATCTATAGAACAGGAGATCGGCAAAGCCAACCGCAATCACCAGCGTCTGGCTGCCGTCCAGCGACTCCGCCACGACGGTGTACTTGCGGTGAATCGTCGCCTCGGTGTCGCCGAAGTCGTCGCGCGGGTTCTCCACGTCGACCTCCCAGGTCATGCGGTATTTGTCGGCGGTGCGGTAGTTGATGAAGCTGGAATAGAACGTCTGCTCGTTCTGCAGCACCCACGCCGGCACCGTGCCGCCCGATTGCACGCGTTGCGCGGAATCCGCCGGATCGAAGAACGCCCGGAACGCGCGACCATGCCTGAGCTCGTCGGCGAAGCCGTCGAGATAAGCCTCGTTGCCGCCGTTGAGCCCTTTGGCCTCGATCGCGAGCTTGAGCGTGTTCAAGGTCGCGTCCGGGTCGGAATAGTCCCGCTGAATGAGCGTGCCGTCCTCCGCCTGCTCCGGCACCGCGGGCCGGAACAAGCCGTCGCAGCCTGCGGACAGCCCGGTCAGCGTCAGCCACGCCGCCACCAACGGCGCCAGCGCTCTGGCGGTGCGTGGCATCACAGCTCCCATGAGAACTGCAGGCTTCCGTTCCAGAAGTCGGTCTCCGTCACCGGCGTCACGTTGATCGCGCCGGACTGATAGGTGGTGCTGCGGTCGGCAGTGAACGTGCGTCCGATGTCTCCTGACAGGCGTCCCTTGCCGCCGACCCGCAAGTTGAGGTTCGCCCGCCCGGTGAACGTGAGATTACGCGAACGCCGCTGCGGCGTGGTCTCTCCGTCGACCGTCACGTCACGGTTGGATGCCCGGTAGCGCGGGGCGATGTTGATCGAGAACGCCTGGGCCGGCGTGTAGGCGATGTTCGCATCCAGCGTGTAGGACTGGCTTTCGTCGGCGCGGAAGAAATAGTCGAAACCGCCGTCTCCCGCGCGGTAGTTGCCGCTCGGCTGTTCCTGGCTGTTGTGCGTGATGTCGACCGTCAGCGTACGGGAGAGGATCGCGTTCAAGTTCGTGCGCGACAGGTAGTCGAGCGACAAGCGGTTGTTCTCCGGCTGGAACAGGTAGGTGTAGTTCGCCGACACGCTGTTGTGCTGGGTGGCGGTCAGCCCCCGCAGCAGGCGGTAGCTCCACCGCCATTCTGCCCGGTAGGTGCGGGTTTCGTTGTTGGCGGCCACGCTCGCGCTCGGGAGGTTGAGAAGCTGATTGCGCGAGACGTCGAGCGAGACCGTGGTATTGAAGCGGTCGGACGGCGTGTAGGCGGTTTCGAGCCGATAGTTCTGGCGGTACTGATCCCGGGTCACGGGCAGGTTCGCGAACACACCGAGAACCGAATAGCGGTAGGACGTGACGCCGACGCCGGCGAGCAACCGAGTGACCAGATGCCGCGTCAGCGCGCGGTTCAAACCGCCGTCCAGGGAACGGTTGTGCGATCGCTCGCGGTAGCCTCCGGTCGCGGTCACGCGCGGCTGCGTGGAGTTCGCGTGGAGGTTCGAGAACCGCCCTTCCACGGACCAGCCCCACAACAAATAGCGGGAGTCGACGTCGAAGGTCTCGTCGTCTCGCGTCGTGTTCTGGCCGGTGGCATTCGCCTGATTGTTCGTGCCGATGCGTTGAGTGAAGTTGATGAACCGGTCGTTGTCCTGGCGGAGGCGCATGGTCGCGTCGAAGGCGCTGTTGTCGGTCTGGAGCCTCTGGATCAGGAACTCGGGAGTCTCCACCAGGGAGTCCTGTGGGCCGGCCACCGGGGTCTCGATCTTGTTGTTCCGCATCGAATAATTGACATTGAGGCCGGCCGGGCCGCTCTGGAACAACGACAAGGCGCCGCGCAGATGGTTGGTCAGATCGTTGGTGCCGAACCTTTCGAATGCCCCGGGCAGCCGGGTGCGCGCAAAGTTGCCCGTGCTCTGTCCGTTGATCTCGTTCACCAGCCAGTTGCCGAGCTCGTAGCGGATCTTGCCACTCATGTCGCCGGCCAGGCCCCGCTTCTCCTGACTCGAGTTCGAGAGGTCGAGGACGCCGCTGAGAACGTTGAACTCCGACGAGAGCCCCGCGCGCGGTTGCTGCCGGGTCCGCATCGACAGCTTGACCTCGTTTCGGGTCTCGCCGACGTTGCTGATCGAACTCGGATCGCTCGAATCGAAGCGGCTGAGATCGGCGCGGCCGCCGATCGAGAAGTTGGGAGACAGCTTCCAACCGCCCTCCGTGTTCGATTCACGTGTCTGGCGGAGACTCAGGCGACCGGCCGACGTGTAGCGTTCGAGCTGGATGGTGGACGTGTTGCGAACGAAGATCGGGCCGACGCCGAAGTTGTAGTCGGATGCGTTACGCCACTGGCTGGACGTGCGCTGGACCGAGTAGGTCGTGTTGTAGAGCAGCGTGTTGACTCGTTCCCCGCTGCGCGCGAGCGGGTTGAACCGCTCGCGTTCCAGCACCACCCCGACGCTGTCGACCGGGACGTGGAGGCTGTCGGCGAGATGGACGAGTCGGGTTGGCGTGAAGAGATAGCGCACCGCCAGCGCTCGCAACGTGTCCGGCAGGACCCCGAGGCTGTCGGCGAGCGGGAACAGGCCCGTGAACCTGATGCCGAGCGTGTCCCTGAGCAGCGTCGTGTCGGCGAACGCGAAACGCGCGGCCGAGCCCCCTTGGGCGCGTCCGGGAGAGCTCCCGGCCAGGCAGCCAATGACAAGCGGGACAATGAGTAACGCGAACTTGCCGAAACGGATCATCAGGTCCTGCGGAGGCGGAAACGCCGCGCGAGTCTAGCATCGGCCGAAAGGCAGGGTCAACGCGAGCGCGATCTCGCTTCCGATACCCCGTGCGGGCTGGGTTCCGCGGCCAAAAAGCTGCGCCGGCGCCCGGGAACAGGCGCCGGCGCCGGAGTGCCCGGAGAGCCCGGAGAGCCTTCTGGACACCACCAAGATTCGAGCGGTCACTGGTCCGCGCGATCCGGCGTCTTGGGCTGCAAACATCGATCCACGGCCGCCGTCTGCGCAGTGTCGCCATGCCAAACCGCTGCGAATAGGAGAGATAACGAACGGGCAGCAGCTTCCGGCGCTGGATTTCGGCATTCTCGGCCGCGCCTGCGGTCGGTGAGAAACGTACAGCAGCTCGACGCACGAGTCCGGCTTGGCGCTCGCCTCGAACGCAGAAGTTTTTGGCCGAGAACGGGCTGCGCACCAGGGATTCTCGCCCCGAACCGGGTCGCACGCGCTTCAGCGCTTCTCCGTGCGGCCACAACCTCCTTGCGGGGCTCAAGTTTCGGATGCTAGCGTGCCGAAACCCGGGAGGCATGGAAGCCTCATTGGAACCCTCCGTTCACCGCCTCCGCGCCCACGACTCTAGCGAACCGTCCAGTCACAAGACCGGAGAGGCAGGGATGTTTCTCGACAGCTTGATGGGGTTCTTCTCCACCGATGTGGCGATGGATCTCGGCACCGCGAACACACTCGTGTTCGTCAAGGGGCGGGGTATCGTCCTCAACGAGCCCTCGGTCGTGGCGGTCGAGAAGGCCACCGGCCGGGTGCTCGCGGTCGGCAACGAGGCGAAGCTCATGCTGGGCCGCACACCCGACGAGATCAACGCGGTGCGGCCGCTCAAGGACGGAGTGATCGCCGATTTCGAGGTCACCGAGGATCTGCTGCGCGAGTTCATCCAGAAAGTCCAGAAACACAAGTTCCTGGTGCGCCCGCGCATCATCATCTGCGTGCCATCGGGCATCACCGAGGTCGAGAAGCGCGCGGTGATCGACTCGGCGATGCGCGCCGGAGCCCGCGAAGTGCTGCTGGTGCCGGAACCGATCGCCGCGGCGATCGGCGTCGGGCTGCCGGTCGACACGCCGACCGGGAACATGGTCGTCGACATCGGCGGCGGCACGACCGAGATCGCCGTGATCGCGCTCAACGGTATCGTCACCAAGACGTCGATCCGTGTCGGCGGCGACGAGATGGACGAGGCGATCGCCAACTACGCGAAGAAGGCGTACAACATGCTGATCGGCGAGCAGACCGCCGAGCGCATCAAGATCGAAATCGGCTCGGCGTTCCCGCTGCCGGAAGAAATGGACATGGAGATCAAGGGTCGGGACCTGGTGCGCGGCATCCCCCGCACGCTCCGCGTCTCGAGCGTCGAGGTTCGCGAAGCCCTCCAGGAGCCGATCGGGAACATCGTCAACGCGCTGCGCGAATCGCTCGAACGCACCCCCCCGGAGCTGGCGGCGGACATCGTCGATCGCGGTATCTTCATGACCGGCGGCGGCGCGCTGCTACGGGGACTCGATCTGTTGCTGCGCGAAGTCACGAACCTGAACATCCGCGTGGCTCAGGATCCGCTCTGCTGCGTCGTGCTCGGCGCGGGCAAGATCCTCGAGCACATCGAGGACTATGAAAAGGTGATCCTGAGCGGCAACAGGAACTGAGCATGGGGGGGCTCCTCCCGCCCGCCGAGCGCCGCAGCAGCGTGTTGGTCGCGCTGTACGTGGCGCTCTCGCTGCTTCTGCTGACCATGGGGGACCGAGTGCCGCAGGCTTCGTTGCGCGGCGCGGGTGCGACGCTGTTCGCGCCCCTCGATCACGTCGTTCTGGCCGCCGATCGCTTGTGGTCCGCATCGGGTGAGAACCGCGCGCTGCACGAGCGGCTGACCGGTCTCGAGCTCGAGAACGCGCGCTTGCGCGGGCTCGTGGTCGAGAATCAGCGCCTGCGCGACGAGCTCGACCTGCCCGCTGTGCGCGAGCACCGGATGAAGGCCGTCGAGGTGCTGGCGCTCACCGGCGAGCCGTACCCGGCCGCCGCGACCTTGAGCGCCGGTCGCAGGCACGGCGTGCGCGAAGGTGATGCCGTCGTGACGAGCACGGGGCTGGTCGGACGCGTGACCGAGATCTACGGTGGGCTGAGCCGGGCGACGCTCCTCACCGATCCGAACGCCGCGGTCGCATGCGAGGTCGAGAGCACCGGCGTGCTCGGGGTGCTGCGGTTCGCCGCCGTGCCCAGCCCGCGTCTGCTCCTGACCGGTGTGCCGTTCTCCGACACGGTTCAGGTCGGGCAGCGGCTGTTGACATCCGGATATTCGCGACGTTACCCGCGCGGCATCCCGGTCGGTCGCGTGACGCGCCTCGGGCGCGACGCGAGCGGCCTCACCCAGTCGATCGAGGTTCAGCCGGAGGCGCGTCTCTCGCGCCTGCGCCACGTGTTCGTCGTCCCCGGACCCGGAAGCCTGGAGTCCCAGCCGTGAAGGGCCTGGTCGCGCTGCTGGTCGGGCTGGTCGTCGTTTTGCTGCTGAGATCCACCGCGCTCTCCGCGTTCGCCGCGCGCGGGATCGTGATCGACATCCTGACGTTCGCGACCGTGTTCTGGGCGCTCCGGCACGGACCGAGCTGGGGCGCGACGTTCGGATTCGCGATCGGGCTGTGCGCGGACGTGGACGCCGGGCATTGGCTGGGACGCCACGCTCTGGTGCTCACGCTGCTCGGCTACTTCTTCGGACGGATCGCCGCGACCCTGGTGCGCGACAGCGCGCGCAGCCAGATCGTCCTGCTGTTCTTCGCCACCTTTGTCCACCAGGCGGCGACCGTGTCGTTCGAGCTCGGCGGTCTCACCGGCTGGGCCTACCTCGTGATGCGCTCGCTCGTGGCGGCGATCGTCACCGCTCCGGTCGGCACCCTGCTGCTGTGGGCGGGCCGGCGCATGATCGGTCATTCCCTGTTCGGCAATGTACCCGTCCAACCCGGCAAAGCACTCTAAGGAGAGTCGCTTCCAGACCTTCGCGCTCGTCGCCCTCGCGGGCTTCGGGTCGGTCGGGTTCGGCCTGCTGCGGCTGCAGATCGCCGATCACGAGGAATACCGGCGCCTGGCCCAGGAAAATCGGGTGCGGCTGGAGGTCCTGCGCGCGCCGCGCGGCGCGATCTTCGATCGCAACGGGACGCTGCTGGCCGACAACGCGCCGTCGTTCAACATCGTGTTCCGCCCGATGCCGGCCGAAAGCATCGCGCGCGTGCGGACGACGATCGCGCCCGAATGGCTGGCGCGAGTCTCCGGGTTGGTCGAGCAGGACACCGCCGCGGTGCGGGAGTGGGTGCGGTTCGCAAACCGTAGCGGCCAGACCGCGGTGTTGCGACGGAACGCCCCGTTCTCGATCCTGGCCGCGGTCGAAGAGACGCGCGGCGAGCTGCCGGGCCTCGAGGTCGTGGTCGAGCCGATGCGGCGCTACCCGCATGGCACGCTCGGGGCGCATCTGCTGGGCTATGCGGGCGAGATCAACGAGGCCGAGCTGACGGAGCGTAAGGAGCGCGGTTATCGCTCCGGCGACCTGATCGGGCGGACCGGCGTCGAGCGAACATACGAAGAGATGCTGCGCGGCCAGGACGGCGCCGAGTTCGTGGTCGTCAACGCGATGGGCAAACGCGTCTCGACGTTGACCGAAGGGCCGCCGCGACCTCCGGTCCCGGGCCACGACCTGGTGCTGACGGTCGACTTCAAGGTCCAGCAGGCGCTCGAAGAGGTGATGGCGGACGTGGACCGCGGCGCCGCGGTGGCGCTCGATCCGCGCGACGGCGCGATCCTCGGCGCCGTCAGCCGGCCGGCGTTCGACCCGAACGAGTTCTCGCGCGGGCTCTCGCTCGTGCGCTGGCGGGAGCTGTCGGGAGGGGGCGCCAATCCGCTCCTGAACCGAGCGATCCAGGGTGTCTATCCGCCGGGCTCGACGTTCAAGATGGTGACGATGCTGGCGGCGCTGCGCGCCGGCGTGGCGCGGCCGGAAACCCGCCTGCACTCGTGCGGTGGCTCGTACTATTTCGGCGGGCGCTCGTTCGGCTGCTGGAAGCGCACGGGTCACGGCTCGCTCGATTTCGTCGCAGCGATCCAGCATTCGTGCGACGTCTACTTCTATCAGATCGGCCCGCGCCTCGGGTTGCCGCGGCTCGAAGCGGCGGCCCGCGAGCTCGGGCTCGGCGAGCGCACCGGCATCGATCTTCCGGGCGAGGCCAAGGGCCTGATCCCGAGCGAGGCGTGGTACGCGAAGCGCTGGGGCGCCGGCCGCATGCCGAAGGGGCTGCTCCTCAACCTCGCGATCGGCCAGGGAGAGCTGCTGGCGACGCCGCTCCAGCTCGCGCTGATGGCGGCAGGAGTGGCGTCCGGCGGACAGCCGGTGCGCCCGCACGTCGTCTTGCGCGTGCAGGGGGACGGCGAGGCGCCGGCGCAAGAGAAGCCGGTGCAAGCGGGCGCGAATGCCGACCCGAGCTCGTGGCGGGCGCTTCACGAGGGTCTCGAGCTGGTCGTCGCCCAGGGAACCGGCACCGCCTCCCGAGTTCAGGGCGTGCGGGTCGCGGGCAAGACGGGAACGGCGCAGAACCCGCATGGAGACGATCATGCACTGTTCGTCTGTTACGCGCCGGCCGAAAAACCGACGATCGTGCTCGCGTTCGTGATCGAAAACAGCGGTCACGGCGGCAGCGTCGCCGCGCCGCGCGCGGGCCAGGTGCTGAAGCGGGTGTTCCTGCCCGACTCCGTGGCCCTCCATCCGATCGTGGCGGCGCCGGTCGACACCACCGAGGTGGCGCGTGGTGACTAGAGGCGGCCTGCTGCGACTCCAGCTCCCGACGCTCGACGTGACGATGGCGCTGGCGGCGTTGGGGCTCGTCCTGATCGGGCTCCTGACCGTCTACAGCGCCACCTCCGTGCCGGGGGCGCACGAAGGACTGTGGAGCAAGCAGCTCCTGTGGTTCGGGATGGCGGTCGGGATCGCCTATCTCGCGGCCGCCGTGCACTACCGTGTCTACGATTCGCTCGCCTACCCGATCTACGGCTTGGCGATCCTGATGCTGGTGCTGGTGCTGCTGGTCGGCACCAGCGCCATGGGCGCCCAACGGTGGCTCGAGCTCGGGCCGCTCAAGTTCCAGCCCTCGGAGATCGCGAAGATCGCGATGGTGCTGGTGCTGGCCCGGCGCTTCGACGATCCCAAGCTGAATCTGCGCCGGATCCGCGACTGGTTCCCGCCGCTGATCCTGATGCTGGTGCCGTTCGCGCTGGTGGCGAAGGAGCCGGACCTCGGCACGTCGCTGTCGTTCCCGGTGATTCTGGTCGCGATGTACTACTGGGCCGGCATGCCGGGCGGCCAGCTCCTGCTCGGGCTCTCACCGGTCTTTAATGTCGGGCTGTTCTTCTTCACCGGATCGCTGTGGTGGTTCGTCGCGATCTTCGCGCTGATGCTGGCGTGGATCCGTCCCAAGCTCGGGACGCTGCTCGTGTTCCTGGCGCTCAACGGCGCCGTGTGCGTCACCGTCCCGAAGCTCTGGGATCAGCTCCACGACTACCAGAAGCGCCGCATCGAGACGTTCCTGAATCCGGGCCAGGATCCGTACGGGGCGGGATATCAGATCATCCAATCGAAGATCGCGATCGGCTCGGGCGGCTTCGTCGGCAAGGGCTATTTGCGTGGCACCCAAAAAGGGTTGTCGTTCCTGCCCATGCGCCACACCGACTTCATCTACTCCGTGGTCGGGGAGGAGCTCGGCCTGATCGGCGCGTTGACCGTGGTGCTACTCTACGCACTGGTGATCCTGCGCGGATACCGCATCGCCGCCGCGGCGCGCAATCGCTTCGCCAGCCTGATGGCCGTGGGTCTGGTCTCGGCCCTGTTCTATCACGTGATCGTCAACATGCTGATGACCATTGGCTGGGCCCCGGTGACCGGGTTGCCGCTGCCGCTCTTGTCCTATGGAGGGACGGCGTTGATCGTCAACTGCACCCAGCTCGGCTTGCTCCAGAACGTGGCGCTGCGCCGCCAGGAGTACTGAGCCGTGCATCCGGAAATCTTTCACTGGGGATTTCTGCACATCCGCTCGTACGGGCTGATGCTCGCGATCGCGTTCCTGGTCGGCACCTGGCTCGCGCTGCGCGAGGCGCGGCGGCTCGGGCTCAACGAAGACAAGCTGGTCACGCTGATCCTGGTGGTTCTGGTGGCATCGGTGCTCGGCGCGCGCGCACTGTACGTGGTCGAGCACATTCAGGAGTTCCGCCGCGAGTGGGGCAGCATGCTCGCGCTCTGGCAGGGAGGCCTGACCCTGTACGGCGGCGTCGTCGCCGGCACCGTGGCGGGCCTGGTCGCGGCTAAGCGCCTCAGATTGCCGGTGTGGGCCGCGGCCGACGTGCTCGCACCATCGTTCGCGCTCGGCACCGCGTTCGGGCGCGTCGGCTGCTTCCTGAACGGATGCTGCTACGGCCGACCGACGAGCCTGCCGTGGGGCGTCGTGTTCCCGACCGATTCGTTCGCCGGCCTCGAGTTCGGCCAGGCGGCGGTTCACCCATCGCAGGTCTACCTGTCGCTCGCTGGTCTCGCGCTGTTCGCAGTCGCGTGGTGGCTGCGCCGCCGTTTGAGCGTGCCCGGGACGCTGTTCTGGACGGTGATCGTGCTGTTCGCGCTGCTCCGCGTGCCGCTCGACTTCACCCGCGCGTACGAGCCCGAGGCGGTGCTGGCGCGCATCGGTATGCTGGAAGTGACCGAGAGTCAGCTCACGAGTGTCGCCATGGCCTTGTTCGGGACGTTGATGATCCTGCGACTGAGACGACGCACCCCCGTGCCCGCGTGAGCCAGAGGTCCGGGCGCCTGGCGGTGCTCGGCGATCCGCTCGCGTTCACGCGCTCGCCCGAGTTGCATCGCGCGGGCCTCGCCGCCCTCGCCCTCGACGGCGATTCCGAAGCGCTCCGCACGCCCGTCGCCTCGCTCGGGGATCGGCTGCGCGCGCTCGCGGCTGCGGGCTACCGCGGCGTGAACCTGACGTCTCCATTGAAGGCGGCCGGGCTCTTGCATGTCGCTCGCGTCTCGGAGGCGGCCCGCCGCGCGCGCTCCGTCAACACGATCGGCTTCGAGCCGGACGGGACCTGGGGCGACACGACCGATGGCCCGGGGTTCGTGGATCTCCTGCGCTCGCTCGGACGCGACCCCGCGCGCGAGCGCGTGGTCCTGCTCGGTGCCGGCGGTGCTGCGCGCAGCCTCGCCCTGGCGCTGATCGCGGCTGGCTGCCCTGCGGTCACGGCGAGTGCCCGCCGGCCCGATGCGAGCCGCGACGATTGGCAATCGCTTGCGCCGGCCGAGGTCGTGCGCTGGCGGTCGCCCGAAGAGGCGGCGATCGCGCGGCGGGCCACAGTCGTCGTGAATGCGACGCCGCTGTCCGGCGCCGATGGTGCTCTGGACCTCGAGGCGCTCGGCAGGCGCACGCTGGTGATCGATCTCGGCTACGGTGAACGGCCGACCGAATGGGTGCGCAGGGCACGAGAGCTCGGACTCGAGGCGTACGACGGGCTCGGGTTGCTCGTGTTCCAAGCGCGGCTCTCGCTCGCGCTCTGGTACGCGCGACCGGTGCCCGTGGATCCGCTGGCGCGCGCCGTGGGATGGCCGCGATGAGGCTCGCAGGCTGGTTGCGCGAGCGCGGGCGCGACGTGGTCGCATTCGCGCTGCCACAGCGCTGCCCGGGCTGTGGCGCGGAGTCCGAGCCGCAACGGTTTCTGTGCGAACCCTGCCGGGCAGGGATTCCGCGGCTTTCGATACCGCTGTGCGCGACCTGTCTCGTGGAGGAGCGCGAACCGGCGGGATGTCTGCGGCATCCGGGATGCTCGGTGTGGGCGCGGTGGCTCTACGATCCGCTGGCCGAGAGCCTGGTGCATGCGCTGAAGTACCAGGAGCGATGGGGACTAGCGCTGGACCTCGGCCGCGAGATGGCCGGCGCGTTGCCGCCGGGGTATCGTCCCGATCTGGTGCTGGAAGTCCCGCTCCATCCGGCGCGCCGGCGGGAGCGAGGCTACAATCAGGCGGCGCTTCTGGCCGACGCGGTCGCGGAGTGGACCGGCGCCCCGCGCGTACACGGCGCGTTGCGCCGCGTTCGGGCCACGCCGCCACAAGCGTGGCTCGGCTCTCACGAGCGCCGTGCGAATCTCGCGCGCGCTTTCGCGCTCGGCCGTCCTCGCGAGCTGGAAGGCCGGGAGGTGTTGATCGTGGACGACGTGCTGACGACCGGCGCCACGTTGGAGGCTTGCTTGCGCCCGTTGCGTGCCGCCGGCGCTCGCGCGACCGGACTCGTGCTGGCGTGGGCTCAATAGCATGTCGCATCTTCACGTTCCCGACGGCATTCTGCCGGCCTGGCTCTGGGGCTCGGGCCTGCTGGTCGCATTGGTGTTGCTCACCTGGACCTCGCGCCCGCCGGCGCCCCAGCGCTTGGCGTACCGGGGCGCGCTCGGCGGGTTGATGCTGGGGGCGATGGCGGTGCCACTCGGACCCGTCGAATATCATCTGACGCTGGCCGGGCCGCTCGGGGTCCTGCTTGGGCCCACGGGCGCGCTGCAGGTGGCGTTCATCGTCAGCGCGATCCTGGCTTTGATGGGACACGGAGGCGTGACCGCGATCGGACTCAACACGCTGATCCTGGGAATCGCCGCAGCGATCGCTCACCCGACCTATCGGTGGCTCGCGAGTGCGCTGAAGCCGCCGGCGGCGATCGCGGCCGCGACCGCGGCCGGCCAACTGGTCGCGGGGGGCATGTGGTTCGTGCTCGTGACGACCGCGTTGCGGCGCCCCCCGGCCGGTGCGCACGGGCACCCCCACAGTGCAGGCATGGAGTGGTTCGCGGCGCTCGCCGTCCCGCTGTGGCTGATCGGCTTGCTGGTCGAGGCCGTCGTGGCGTTCGGGATCGCGCGCTTCCTCGTCCGGGTCCATCCCGCGTTGCTGCCGCCTCCATTCGGCGGGCCGCACACGGCCGCGCCGGCCGGGGAGCCGGCATGATCCAGCTCGCCGGCATCGACTATCACGCGGCTTCCGGCAGCACGGCCTGGCACCGCGCGAGCGCCCTGACCAAGCTCCTGCTGGCGGCGGCGGTGCTCGCGGTCGCCGTGTTCGCGCGCTCGATCACGCTGCTGCTCGCGGTTCACGGCCTCGCGTGGCTGCTGGTGCTGACGAGCCGAATGCCCCGCCGGCTCGTGATCGCGGCGGCCGGTTACCCGATCGTGTTCTCGGTGTTGTTCGTGATCGGACGCTGGGACGGCAGTTGGGAGACGCCGCTGCGCCTGCTCGCGCGGCCGCTCACGGCGAGCCTGACCGCGGTCTGGCTGGTCGGGACGACGCCGTATCCCGACTTGTTCGCGCCGATCTCGCGCGTGCTGCCGCGCAGCCTCGGCGACGGGTTGTTCCTCACGTATCGCGCTCTGTTCGCGCTGCTCTCGCGCATCGAGCGGCTGTGGCACGCGCTGGTGTTGCGTGGCGGCAACGCCGGACCACCGCGCCGCCGCCTGGCGCTCGCCGGGGAAGCGCTCGCCACGCTGATCGTGCACGGCTTCGAGCGCAGCCAGCGGCTCTACGAGACGATGCTGCTGCGCGGCCATTCGGGACGCATCTGCGGTTGCCGTCACTATGCCGACGTGACTCGCGCCGACGGGTGGGTGGCGGCCTGCGGCGCGGGGCTCGCGGTGATGGTGACCTGGCTATGGAACGCGCGATGACCCGCGGACCGCGGCCAGCGGAGCGGCCGGCGCTCCCGGAGCCGGTGGTGCGCGTCTCGTGCGTGCGCCACACGTATCCCGATCGCACGCAGGTGCATCTGTGCGGGCTCGACTTCGTGGTCGAGCGTGGACAGCGAACGGTGATCCTCGGCCCCAACGGCTGCGGCAAGAGCACACTCCTGTTCCACATCCTGGGGTTGCTCGAGCCGCAGGAAGGCGAGGTGTCGGTGTTCGGCGTCAATCCCGCCCGGCACTTCAATCGGATTCGCGAGCGGATCGGCGTCCTGCTCCAGGACGTCGACGCGCAGATCATCGCGCCGACGGTTTGGGACGACGTGTCGTTCTCGCCGCGCAACTACGGCTACAGCGACGCCGAAGTGAACCGTCAGGTCGAGGACGCGCTCGAGCGCGTCGGCATCGCGCACCTTCGCCACAAGATCTGCCACTACCTCTCCGGCGGCGAGAAGCGCAAGGTCGCCCTGGCGGGAGCGCTCGTGCTGCAGCCCGAGCTGCTGGTGCTCGACGAGCCGTTCGAAGGCTTGGACCCAGCGTCACGGGCCGACCTCGTGGAGCTGCTGAATCAGCTTCATCGCGATCATGGCGTGACGCTGGTCATGGCGACGCACGACGTGAACGTGGTCAAGGCGATGGCAGACGTGGTCTACGTGCTCGTGCGCGGCGGCGAGATCGTCGCGCAGGGCTCGCCCGACGCCGTGTTCCGCAACCCAGCGCTGCTGCGCCAGAGCAACATCGAGCCGCCCGTGCTGGCCGAGCTGTTCCAGCGGCTCGAGGAGCGCGGCGTCGCGCTCGGGCGTCCCCTGGCGGTCGAGGAGGCAGCCGAGACGCTGCTCGAATGGGCGGCGCGCCTGCGCCCCGCGCGCGCGAGCGCGCCTGCGCCCGGCGACGCGCATCCGCTGCTGCCGCTCGAGCCGGCGCCGGCGCCGGGACGGCCGGTCGGCGCGGCACCGCATCGGCCTCCGGGCGAAGAGGAGTGAGCAAGGCACGGAGCGTGGCGCAATGAGCGGCGATCTGTTCGGCGCCGAGACGCCCCAGGGCCCCGCGGCCAATCGCGGCGCGCCGCTCGCGGACCGGATGAGGCCGGCGAGCTTCGAAGAGCTGGTCGGGCAATCGCATCTGCTCGAGCCCGGCTCTGCGCTCGCGCTGATGCGCGAGGGGAAGCACCTGTCCTCGATCATCCTCTGGGGACCGCCGGGGAGCGGTAAAACGACCATCGCCCGGCTGATCGCGAGCACCGCCGGTGTTCCGTTCGCCGCCTTCAGCGCCGTGCTCGCGGGCATCAAGGAGATCAAGGAGACCATGGCGCGGGCGGCGCTGGAGCGCCGTCACCACGGGCGCCCCACGGTCCTGTTCCTGGACGAGATCCACCGTTTCAATCGCGCGCAGCAGGACGCGTTCCTCTCGCACGTCGAGCGCGGCGACATCGTGCTGGTCGGCGCCACCACCGAGAACCCGTCGTTCGAGGTCAACGCGGCGTTGCTTTCACGCGCCCGCGTGTTGGTGCTGCGCGAGCTCGAGCCCGAGCACCTGCGCGCGTTGATCGAGCGTGCGCTCGCCGATCCCAAGCGCGGGCTCAGCGGCCGCATCTCGATCGAGCCCGAAGCCCTGGAGCTGTTGGCGCTGGCGGCCGACGGTGACGCGCGGCGGGCGCTCAACGCGCTCGAGATCGCGGCCAACGCGTCGACGTCGCAGCGGATCGGCGTGGATGATGCGCGCCGTGCGCTGGCGACGCCGCACTTGCGCTACGACCGAGCCGGCGAAGAGCATTACAACCTGATCTCGGCGCTCCACAAGTCGTTGCGCGACTCGGATCCGCACGCTGGCCTCTACTGGCTCGCGCGCATGCTGGTCGCGGGGGAGGACCCGCTCTACGTCGCGCGCCGGCTGGTGCGGTTCGCGAGCGAGGACATCGGTAACGCGGACCCGCAGGCGCTGCCGCTCGCGGTCGCGGCGTTCCAGGCCTATCACCAGCTCGGCACGCCCGAGGGCGAGCTGGCGCTCGCGCAGTGCTGCGTCTATCTCGCGACCGCGCCCAAGAGCAACGCCGTCTACCTCGGGTATCAGCGGGCGACCGAAGAGGTCGAGCGCAGCGGCAGCCTGCCGCCGCCGAAGGTGATCCTGAATGCGCCGACCGGGCTCATGAAGGGGCTGGGCTACGGCAAGGGCTACCGTTACGCGCACGACGAAGAGGGCGGCATCGCCGACCAGGAGCATCTGCCAGACGTCTTGGCGGGCCGGCGCTTCTACCAGCCCACCGACCGCGGCTACGAGGCGGAGGTGGCGCGCCGGATGCAGGAGTGGGAGAAGCTGCTCGAAGCGAAGCGCGAGCGCTGACGGCACTCTCGGTGCCGGACCATTCGGACTTCCGCGCGAGGCGTGCGCACCGGCGTCGCCTGATCCACGAGCCGGAGAACGTCGCTCGCCTGCTTCACGACGTGGAGCGCGATCGGCATCGCCGCCGACTCGATGCCGCTTAGGCTGGCGGCGACTACCGTGCGACCCGCGAGCGAAACCGTGCGTCTCAGCCCGCCGGTCGATTCGGTTGTCAGCGCGCTCTTCAGAAGTGGCACGGCGAGGCAGACGCCCACCAGCTCGAGCGCGGCGAACACCGCTACTCCGGTCGCCCAGCGATGACTTCCGGATCTCAAAGGTCACCTCCTCGTCGAGTCTCGAGTTCCCGGCCGGATCGAAATGCCGGCGTTCGGAGGGTTCGACAGGACGAAGCTGGCGAGGGTTGACCGAGCTCCCCGCTGCGTAAGTGGCGGAGCACGACATTTGTCTCTGCCTGAACATGCCGGCCGGCGCGGGATCACTCACGGTCCCGAGCGAAGAAACGGAGATGACGGCCGCAGGGCGGATGTGCCTATGATGAGGCGTGACTCCGACCGGAAAGATTCCCGCCGTCAGCCTCCGGGGCGTCGCCGCCGCTCTCGCACTGGTGCTCCTCGGGGCATGCGATAGCAGGTCGGTGACCGGTCCCGACGCCGGGCCGGCCGAGTTCACGCTGCGTGTCGGCGAGCATCGAACACTCCCCTCGCGCCTCGAGGTCGGCTTCCAGCGAGTGACGCACGACTCGCGCTGTCCCACGCGCACCACCTGCATCTGGGAAGGGATGGCCGTGCCGCGCGTGTGGCTGCTGAGGCCGGGAGAGGACTCCTCGTTCGTTGCGATCGAGATGCTCGGTAGCGGATCGGGGTCGGCCGAAGCCCTCGGGCATCGGATCATTGCCGTGAGGCTCGATCCCTATCCGGGGGACCTGGACCCGATTCCTGAGTCGCGCTACCTGCTTCAACTCCGGATCGAGAGGCTTCCAGATCGGACTCGGGCGTTGAGATCCGTCGACCCCGAGACGAAAGGCACGTTATGACCGCTCGTCAGATCACGCTCGTCGCTTGCCTCACGATTGTGGCCGCCGGCTGTAAGCGGCCCGAGATCGTGACCGCCCTCGATCGCACGTTTCATCTCGGCGTCGGCCGCCAAGCGGTGATTCCGGACCAGCGGCTCGAGATCGGCTTCGAACGCGTGACGACCGATTCGCGTTGTCCCGAGGGTGGGACGTGCGTGTGGGCAGGCGAGGCGCGCGTCGCACTATGGCTGAGGCCGGAGGGCCGCGGCGAGACGCAGGCATTCGAGGCGCGACTCTCCGCGTCCACGAAGCCCGATTCAGCCGCCTTGGTGCAGGTCGGCGAGTACA